>NZ_AP011952.1:600000-935000 GCF_000828575.1 Methanothermobacter sp. CaT2
GAGAGCCGCCCTGAAGGATGCTGAATCCCCTGCGCTTATGACAATGGTTATCCTGCCATCATCAAGTTCCATGGACATGGAAGACCTCTGGGAGGGCGAATCCATGACCTCAGGTTTGATGGCCCTGTAGATCACAGATGCTGATTCAGGGTCCGTCCTGATATCTATTACGCCCTGAATTCTCCTGAGACCCAACTCACTCACCGACCCTGAAATCACGTATCAGGAGCTTAAAACCAGCGGGCGTCCCCCTGGCATCCATGAGCTCCATCACCCAGGCGTACTCTTCATCAGTCCTTATACTCCAGGCATCCCTGGATGAGGATTCATCCACCTCAAGGCCCATTAGATTGCAGAGGCCCTCAGATCCGGGAGGGCAGCTACTGACCCTTACCGCTTTATCTGCCAGTTCAGGTTTTTTCATTTCAAAGGACGGGTTGAAGAGGATGTAACCCCTCTCCCCTCCCCTTTCATCGAGGAAGGTTATCCTTGCAGGGTTACCGTGCCTCTCAGAGACCACAGCCACCGGGCCCCTGGCCTCGATGAGCACATCCCGCAGGCTCATCTTTCCCCTGTTAATGTACCTCCAGCCCATGATCCTGGAGAGCCTCTGGGAAAAGGACCTTGTGCGCTGGGATGGCTTTCTGGATGTTGTGAGGAGCATCCTACCGTGCCCTCAGGGTCCTCTTAACCGGAGGCACCTCCTTGAAGAGGATCCTGTACCTGCACCTTGGGCACTTGTTCTCCATGTACTTCTTGGGGTCTATGAGTGTCCCGCACTGGGCGCAGCGGTACAATCTACTTACCTCCAACTATCCTCTTGATGTTACGGGCTGCTGTCTTACCCATTGGGGTCACCGGGAGGTATGCTCCACCTGTGAACACAGCACCGCATTTTCTGCACTTCCATATGCCCCTGCTCTCCCTCTTAACACCGGGACGGTCACAGCTCGGGCATACGTGCTTCCTCTTCATCTCTTCTTCAATCTTTTTAACAGCTCTTTTAGCTTTACGACCGTAACGTGGACCGAAACGTCCTGTGATACCTACTTTCTTTGTTCTTGCCATATTATCACTCCAGTAAATATGATGTTATAGATATTGTCTGGTCAGTATTTAAGATTTAGGGAGTCATTGACTTGTCAAGGTACTCAATGAGCTGGGGCACCTTCTCCACTGCAATTGAGACTGCCTTAAGGACATCATCCCTTGTGAGTGGCCCCTCACCACCCTTCTGCATGGCGCATATGGAGCCCTCCTCAGTAACACCTATGGATATCCTTGCTGTGAGTATGTCCTCCTCCTCGAGGGAGGGGTCGAGCACGATCTCGTTTCCTATCTTGGCGAAGGTGCACATGAGGGCCTTCCTGTTGACAGGGAGTGGCTGCATCTTCTCCCTGTTGATAACGACCTCACCATCCTCAACCTCGGCTGCAGGTATCCTTGTATCCAGCAGGGCTGCCACGGTTGCAAGGACCGCTGCGTCAAAGAGGTTGCCATCATAGTCTATGATGTGCAGGTCCAGGAACAGCATCCAGACCTTGCTGCCCTCTATGATGCAGAGCTTCTCAAGGTCTATCATCCGGCTCTCCCTTATGCATCTGTCCACAACCCTTGACAGCTCCACTGACCTCTCATCAGGGGGTCCAGGCTCAAAGGTCGGTGATGCCATTGGAAGGAGCTCGGAGTTGGTGAGTATTACACCCATCTCAGGTGTGTCAGGGAAGGGTTCGCCTATCTGGGGCTTCACACCCACAATTATCTGGGTGTTTCCAAGTTTCACCCTTGAGGAACCCTCAGCCTTGGATATCACCCCTGTTTCGATGGATATGTCCCTGAACTCATGAAGTGACCTTCCATCAATGCGTTCCTTATTATTTATAAGGTCCGTTATACTCTTTCTTGTAATTTCAGGTATTATATCCATTTTATTCACCATACCTCTTTCTGAGGGCCTCCTTCTGCACCTCATGTATCCGGAGGCATCCCTCCACTGCAAGGTCAAGTGCCCTTTCAAATTCCTCGGGTGTGAGGTTTCCATCACTCTGGAGCAGTGTGATTTCACGTGTCCTCGGGAGTATCGCCACCGGTACGTCTGCCTGGCCCTCCTTGTCCTCCTCCTCAGAGAGGTCAAGGACCACCTGATCACCGACCTTACCTGCTGCACAGGCAACAACCATGTCCCTCATGGGTATTCCTGCATCTGCAAGGGCGACTGAAGCCGCTGTTATGCCAGCACACCTCGTACCTCCCTCAGCCTCAAGCACCTCTATGAATACATCGATGACTGATCTGGGGAATTTTTCAAGTATCAGTGCCGGTCTGAGGGCCTCTGCAGTTATCTTGGAGATCTCAACGGAACGCCTGTCAGGGCCCGGTCTCTTTCGCTCCTCAACTGAGAATGGTGCCATATTGTACCTGCACCTTATGACGGCCCTGTCAGGTCTCTGCAGCTTTCTTATCTGAGCCTCCCTTGGACCGTATACAGCCACCAGTATCTTGTTACCGCCAAATTCAAGGTAAGATGAACCATCTGCCCTTTCAAGTATCCCTGCCTCGATTTTTAAGGGCCTGAGTTCATCAAACGCCCTTCCATCCTCCCTGACGCTGGGGGAGGTCTTCAATTGATCCTGTGTGATGATAGTAATCACCTCTCGGAATTATTCTCATCCTTAACTTCTGCATCCCCGGCTTCCCCATCATCCTCTTCAGCAGCAGGGGTGTCTGTTCCTTCTTCCACATCTTCAGATTCCACTTCAAGGTCTTCAGACTCATCAGATACTTCCTCAATGTCCTCAGACTCCGGAGACACCTCCACATCCTCAGAATAATCAGATGCTTCCTCAAAATCCTCAGACTCCGGGGTTTCAGGTTTTTCTGTCCCTTCAGACTCCTCAACCTGAATCTCAGGTTCCACTCCTGTAAGCCTGTCGAGGAGTTCCCTCACACGGTCGGTGAGTCCTGAGGTGTGGGCCTCACGGTCTATCATGAGGACCACCTTCTCGGCTATCCTCTCCATGTCGGGTTCACCCTTGATCCAGACAACACCGTTCTGGCCAACCACGATATCGCAGTGGGTCTTCTCCTTGACCATGTTTATCATTGATCCCCTTTTGCCTATCAGCCTTGGCACCTTTGTGGGTGTTATGTAAACCAGGATACCGTCCCTGAACTTTCCAAGGCCGCGGCCCTTGAGGCCAAGCTTCACCTTCTTAACCTCATCAACATCCACAACCCTCAAAAGCAGAACGTCCCCTATATCGAAGACACTTTCAAGTTCCCTTTTATCCTTGCCAAAGACCTCAGAGGCCGGTAAGAGACCTGTGTAGGGCGAGTTTATGTCAAGTCCCCACATTGAGAATCTGATGTCAGTTATCTCCCCGATCACCACATCCCCCCTCTTGGGGATGTACTTGCTCTGAAGTGGTATCACATTTATCTTCTTGTTTCTAACAGAAACGAGTCCCACAAAGGATGAACATATCCTGTTATCCTCTTTGAAGGTTCCCCTTCCAGGGAAATATTCGTTCTCTGCCAGAACCTGACCTGGAACAACCAGGTCCTTTTCATTTACAAGTAGCACGTTATGCCTCCCTGTTTTTTGAAGGCTAAAAGGAGAGGAGGATTATTTTATTAGCCTGGTTTCAACGTTACCGCCTGTGAGTTCACTGAGCTTCTGATAGAAGCTGTCCTGAAGGCCTCCGGGTATTTCAACCACTGCTATCCATGATCCGTCGTTCTGCCATTCCTCGTTGGTTATTTTCCCGAAATTTGATATTACACCGTAGGCTGACCCCGCCCTTTCACCGGGTATCTTGATGGCCACCCTGACCTTCTCAAATTTAATGGGAATCTTGGTTCTGATGGCTTTCAGGACGATGTTGACCTGCTCATCAACGGTCTTGAATGGATCAACATGAACCCTGGCTTCCTCCATGGCCTTTTCAATCCTCTTTGGAGGGTGAGGAAGTCCGTTCTGGGGGTTTATTGCCTCGCGTGCAATTTTATTGATGATCTTCAGGCGTTTATCCTCTATCATCTGCCTTCTCTGCTCTGCGGTGAGCTGTATTGTCCCCCTTCTTAGTATTACTGGTGTTACCTCAAGTGGGTCCGCTGTTTCAAAGACCTTCCTCATGGCCTCCTCAGATGCCTTATCACCCTTCCTGGCGTCCCTGAAGACCTCCTGAACCGCGAGGACGTCCTCCACACTTACATCTGAGTCTTCCCTGCGGAATTCAGCTGCCAGGTCAGGGTCCACAAGGACCTCGAACCTCTCGCCATGGGATTCAAGCCGGGCGATAACTGCATCTTCAAGGCTGACCATTTTTTACTCCTCTTCCTCCTTTTCCTTCCTGATCAGGAGCTCCTCAACATGGTCCCTGATCTCATCATCAGGAAGCCTTCTGTATTTCTTATCTGCGGCTTCTATAACAGCTATCTCAACACTTTCAGGTGTTGTTTTACCCTCAGTGGCCTCATAAACCGCGTCAAGTGCCAGTTCTATGGCCTGGTTGAGGTTCATGTCGTCGCTGTACTTCTTCTCAAATTCCTCCATCGCCGCCGGCCTTCCAGCCCCTATGGCCGTGGCCTTGTACTCTATGAGGGCACCGCTCGGGTCGGTTTCAAAGAGTCTGCAACCCCTGCCATTGACACCACCAATTATGAGGGCCGTTCCAAAGGGCCTGACACCTCCATGCTGGGTGTACATCTGTTTCATGTCACATATCTTCTTGGCCAGGCTTTCAACCCTTATTGGTTCGTTGTAGGTTATCCTGTTTATCTGGGCCTCAAGCCTTGCCTTCTCAATTATTGCACGTGCATCCGCCACCAGTCCGGATGTTGCAGCCCCGATGTGTTCATCTATCTGGAAGATCTTTTCTATGGATTTCGGTTCAACCAGCTTGCTTGTGGGCCTCTTGTCCACAACAAGAACTATTCCTTCCTTTGATTTTACTCCAAGAGAAGTGGTTCCTCTTTTAACAGCTTCCCTCGCATATTCCACCTGGAATAGTCTGCCATCCGGGCTGAATACTGTGATGGCCCTATCATATCCTGCACTCTGAAGTGGTTGCATTTTTCTAACCTCTCTTTATTGATGGATAATTTATGTAATCATGAGTCACGTGATGAAGATTTTAATCAGTATTTATCTTTCTTGGAAGGTTTAATAAACTTTTGTGTTGCCGAGCGTATCGTTCCTGAAAGGCCGAGGATGTGGATGGCGACCCTCACCCCGCTGTGGTGGTGGGCGCATGTGAGGGCCATCATGACCCTCCTCTCATAGCCCCTCTGGCACTGGAGTATGCCCCTCACCCTGACGGCGTCTGGAAAATCGAACCTCCAGAGCTTCATGAGCCATAAACGGAAATTTGATGTTTCACATTCCCCATGCAGCTTGAGGCAGCTATCCCATATGAGGGAGACAAGTTCCTCCCTTGAGAGCTCCCTCTCACTGATCACCTCAAAGGCTATGTACCTCCTGGGGACCCTCAGGGTTGGTGGCAGTATCTTCATCCTCATGGACTCACCTTTAATTCTCAGGGAGGAGCCTCACACCCTCTGCAATCAGGAGGTGACGCTTCCCTGAGTCCTCAAGTATCGATGCGGGGGTTGATGTGAGGGATTCCTCTGCCTCACTGGACTCCATACCGAAGCATTCTGCGAGGTTCATGATATCACCGGGAGTCCTCAGGTCATATATGGAGGAGGCCCTGCTGGTGAGGAGCAGTGGAAAACCGAACTTTCTGTGGAGTTTCAGGATCTCCCTGAACTGTTCAAGGACCCTTGCCCGTA
The DNA here is from genome assembly GCF_000828575.1 of Methanothermobacter sp. CaT2. Lineage (GTDB taxonomy): Archaea > Methanobacteriota > Methanobacteria > Methanobacteriales > Methanothermobacteraceae > Methanothermobacter. The sequence goes on from NZ_AP011952.1 coordinate 605,794, forward strand.
CCTTGAGCCAGGACCCGATGACATCCGCCAGGGGGAGTTCAACAGCCACATTGTTTCTTGCAGCCTCCCTTGCGAGGACATGGTTGATGCCAGGGTCCCTCCTTGAAGTGTAGGGTGCTGAGAGGACATCAACCCGCCTGCTCTCACATGCGGCCCTGTTAACCTTGAGGTTGCCCCCTGAGACATAGATCACGTCAGCCTTTTTCCTGAATTTATTCACTGATCTCCTCATATCACGGGGGTCAGATGCATTTATCATTACACCCCTGGCTATCTCAAAGTCCTGGAGTTCAGGATTCTCCCTGAGGGATTCAAGGTCTGATTTGAGGTCAGGGTATCTATCAGAAGGGTATACCAGAACTCCGCCCTGATAGCCGAGACGTGATGCCTCAAGGAGGAGTCTCAGGCTGGAATCATGGTCCCTGCCCTGTATGTGGAAGTCAAAGAATTTCATCAGATCCTTTGGAGAATCAATCATTCAAGTATCTTCCTGATGTTCTCTACCGCAACTTCCCTCTTTGCGGGGTAGGCCTCCACCTTGATCTTCAGGTGGATTGCATCACCGTGCCTCACGGGTTCCCAGACCCCCTCAAGGGCCTTCTGCTTGTCCAGTCGAAGGAAAAGGTTGCCGTTCTCATCGAATCTGTCCTCAAGTTCGTCCATGCGGCCCCTGAAGACCTCTGTGAATTTCTCCATGAATTCCCTGAGTGACCTTCTGCGGTCCAGCCTTCCCCTGAGGACCGTTATGGGGTTTCCATGGTAGCCCTCGGCACTCTCCCTTTCAGGTGTGGCCCCCGGGATTACGTTTCTAAGGGCCTCAATGACCTTTTCCTCGTCCTCTGTACCGTATACCATGAGGCGGTAGGAGATGTTGTGTATCATGTCCCTCTAAAAAAAGTTAACGGGGGGCTTTACCTTACTTCTCAGCCCCTTTACCCCTGTTTCGGAGGCCCCTGTTCTTTTTACCTTCACTTGTGAGGCCCCTGAAGACGCGTCCCCTGTGCTGTTTTTCACAGATCCAGTTTATCTTGGGGTCGTTCTTGATTGCGGGGTGGTTTGGATCCACGAGGATGACCTCATAGAACTTGTATTTTCCATCTTCCCATACCCAGTAGGAGTTGAGGACCTCCATGTTCGGGTATTTTCTTGCAACCCTCTCCTCTGCGATCCTCTTGATACTCTTTGCGGTGGTTATCTTCTTCACACCCATCCTCTTGGGCCTTCTACCTGCCTTGAACCTGGTTTTCCTCTGGCTTCCACGCCTTACACGTGTCCTTACAACTATGTATCCAGGTTTTGCCCTGTAACCCAGTGCCCTTGCACGGTCTATTCTGGTTGGTCTTTCTATCCTCTTGATTACGGGATCCCTTCTCCACTTCGGAGCCCTCTCCCACATCAGCTCCCTTACATAGGAGTCCTTTGGATTCTTCCATGCATCTTTAACGTATCTGTACATCATTTACACCTCTATTCTGTTCGGCTTTACGCCACATCCATGGGAACGTATCCCTGAAAAATAGCGGTTTAGGTGCTACTACATCTGGTGTGATCACTTAAAAAGTTTACTGTCAGTCACATCAATGAAATGTCTTTGAAGGTCCGTTTAATGGAAAAATCAAAGGTGTTGTTTCAGTCCTCGAGGACCTCGTAGAGTATTCTCATAGCCTTGACAAAGGGTGGATTGCCTGAGGTGAGGAGAACAACACGCAGGACATCAACTATCTCATCCCTTGTGACTCCGAACTCGTTTATGGCACTCTGTATCTGTTTTTTAACTGCACGGTCATCGGAGTTTGCTGCTGTTATCCCGAGGGCTATGAGTTTCTGTGTCCTGTAATCAAGGACCTTACCGGTGTAGGCGGCCTCATTCAGTTTAACAACTGCCTCATATATGTCAGGGTAGTCCTCTTTCACGTGCACCATGCCCTTCCCATAGAAAACATCCTCTTTCATATTTAGCACCTCCGTTTTAATTATGTTCAAGGCGATATTTATAAGTAACATGAGCCCTGATCTGGGTGCTTTACAGAGAATAAACACATTAAAGGATGAAAATATAGCGCCTTTTTACAGAAAAGGTGAGGAGAATAAACGGCAAAAAAATGTAATTAAAAATGAATCACTGCTTTTCAGGTTTTTCAGCCGGCTGTGATTCTGTCTCGACCTCTGAAACCCCTTTATCCTCTGGATCTGAGAGCATCTCTGAGATTCCTGCAATGGATCCAAGTATGCCTGTGGCCTCCACGGGTAGCAGTATCTTTGTTGCCCTTCCATCTGCAACCTTTTCAAGGGCCTCAAGGTACTTCAGTGCTATTATATCATTTGTCGGGTCACCCTCGTGCATGGCCCTGAAAACTGACAGTATGGCCTTGGCCTGTCCCTCTGCTATGGCTATTTCCCTGTACTTGTTGGCATCTGCGACCTTCTTTATGGCCTCTGCCTTACCCTCTGCCTCCAGGATGGCTGCCTGCTTATCACCCTCAGCCCTCTTTATCTCTGACTGCTTGTAACCCTCAGCCTCGAGGATAGCCGCCCTCTTCATACGTTCGGCCTTCATCTGCTTTGACATGGCCTCAACGATGTCACCCGGCGGCTCTATGCGCTGTATCTCAACACGGACGACCCTGGTCCCCCACTTGTCTGTGGCCTCGTCAAGCACCTCACGTAGCTGTGTGTTTATCATCTCCCTTGATGTGAGGGTCTGGTCGAGTTCAAGGTCCCCTATTATGTTCCTGAGGTTGGTCTGGGCAAGTTTGGTTATGGCCTGGTAGAAGTCAACGACGTTGTAGACAGCGTTGAAGGGGTCAACCACCTCATAGAATATCACGCAGTCCACCACAACAACTGTGTTGTCCTTGGTTATGACCTCCTGTGGGGGGACATCAACCACCTGTTCCCTCATGTCGACCTTCTTTATGGCCTCTACGAATGGTATTATGACCACGAGTCCGCTCTCCACGGTCCTCTGGTATTTACCCAGCCTCTCGACAACACCCTTCTCATAGGGTCTGAGTATCTTAAGGCTCTTGAATGCCAGTACAAGCAGTACCAGTACTATTATCAGCTCAAGTATCATTTCTGTTCCTCCAGTTTTTCAACAACGAGTTTAACGCCCTCAATGGCCTTCACACTTACCTCTTCACCCACATCAAGCACTGTGCCTGATGTGGCCCTCCATGTTTCACCATCAACCTTCACGAGGCCAGAGTTCTGGGGGCTGATTGCCTCCATCACAACTCCCTTTCTCCCTATCAGTCTATCGGATACTGCCTTTTTTGATGGTTCGCCGGTTATGCGTGCTGCGAATGGCCTTGAGACTCCAAGGAGGACAACTGAAACAGCGGCGAATGTTATGAACTGCGCTGTAGTGTCGAATCCAAGGTATCCGAGGGCCGCTGCTGCCAGTGCTCCAAAGGCAAACCATAGGAGGAAGAAGCCCGTTGTGAGCATCTCACCTATGAGGCATATGGCCGCTATTATTATCCATGACTCCGGTCCCATTAAACCCACCACATTTCATAATTCACTGAGTGTTTATATTATTTTCTATGGCTCCCCTCAGTTATTATCATATATGTGTCGATACCATGGATATAGTAATTTGTAATATAATTTATAAATTTATTAATATTTATATTCTGTTTGTTGTAGTTATTGTAATAATTTTTTCTGGAAAGATATTTATAGGGGTGGTGTCCATATTCTACCTCAAGGAGGTGGAGATCATATGATCGAAGATGAACTCAAATTTCTGGTTCTGGGTTACAGGGTGTACACCGGTAAGACCCAGAGGGAACTTGCAGACGAACTCGGTGTCCCCCTGGACATCGTAATAGCCATGGAGGAAGGGACCTACAGGCACCCCACAAGGAAGCTGATGAGGAAAATAAATGAACTCACCGGTGAATATGAGGTGAACCGCAGGCAGTTCATAAACACCGGGAAGGGCTACAGGCTCAGGGAGAGGCTCGGATCACAGTTCAGGTACTTTGTCAGGGGCCTTGACAGGATGAAGTACATAAGCCAGAAGGACCTTGAGAAGATGCCTGAATCTGAATGCTACAGCACCATTGGTTCAGTTGACCTTGACGCGTTTGAGGTCCTCAAAGCAGGTAAAATGTCCTGAAACTCCCTTTTTCATTAAATTATTTTTAAGCTCCAGATGACTCTCAGGTCCTTCATTAGAATCTAAGTGTTCTCCTTTTCCAGTCCTTCAGCTTCCCTTTCTAAGTGGCTATGAAAAGCTGGTTAAAATGACAATCTCTGCTCTTTATGCTCCATTCCGTTAAAGATCCATAAAAGTCAACCGCTACCATCAGATGTGATTTCCACAGGGCTTAAGTTATAATAGGAACCTCCATCATATAATCATCCATGAGGTTCATAACACTCGTTCTGAAGAATCCATTCAGAAGCCGTGCAAGGAGTCTCCTTGCAATTACAGGTATTGCAATAGGGATTGCAACCATAGTAACCCTTGGCGTTATAACAGAGGGTCTGAAGACGTCCACAGAGGACACACTGAAGGCCGGAGGCGCTGACTTCACCATAGTGGAGTCCAATGTCTCGGACATGTTCTTTAGCAAGATAGATGAGGAATACGTTGATAGGGTCAGGAATGTGAGCGGGGTGGAGGACGCTGTGGGGATCCTCATGGCGGTCCAGCCGCTGGATGACAACCCCTACTTCGTTTTAATAGGTATAGACCCTGCGAAGATCAATATGAGCCAGATAAAGATAACAGAGGGGAGAACACTCCAGGACCCTGATGCAGATGAGGTCATAATGGGCAAGGTTGCATCTGAGAACCATGGAAAGAAAGTCGGTGACACCATAAAGATAAAGAACCGTGAGTACAGGGTCGTGGGCATATTCGAGTCAGGTGATATGCAGCAGGACTCAGGTGCGTTCATCTCACTTAAGAAACTCCAGAGGATAGAGGATAAGGAGGGCAAGCTCACCATGATATATGTGAAAATGACCCGAAATTCAGCTGTGGAGGATGTCACCGATAGAATCGAGAAGAGGTACAGTGACCTCACAACCATAGCCTCCCTGGAGGACCTCCAGAGCGTCGACCAGGGACTTCAGACCATCGACACTGCTACATGGGCCATTTCACTCCTCGCCATAATAATAGGAGGTATAGGAGTAATAAATACCATGATAATGTCCGTTTTTGAGAGGACAAGGGAGATCGGAGTTCTCAAGGCTGTTGGCTGGAGGGACAGGAGGATACTCGCCATGATCCTTGGAGAATCTGTGGTCCTCACCGCCATTGCGGGTGCTGCTGGTTCAGTGCTCGGAGTCGCAGCGATACAGGTCCTCCTCGCCCTCGGGATGAAGGGATTCATAGAGCCAGTCTACAGTCCTGAAATCTTCATGAGGGCCTTTGCGGTGGCATTCACAGTGGGTATACTAGGAGGGCTCTACCCTGCCTACCGGGCCTCAAGGCTTGCCCCCACCGAGGCCCTCAGGTACGAGTAGGTGATAGCATGAAGGCCATAGAAGTCAGGGACCTCAGAAAGAGTTTTGATAGCGGGAGGATAAGGGCCCTTAACGGGGTCAACCTTGAGGTCGATGGTGGAGAGTTCATATCAATAATGGGACCATCAGGTTCCGGTAAATCAACCCTCCTTAACATGATAGGCGCCCTTGACGTTCCTGACTCCGGCACGATCTGTGTAGCCGGCAGGGACCTCTCAAGGGAAAGGGATCTTAGCCGGCTGAGGGCCGAGGAGATAGGTTTCGTGTTCCAGCTGCACAACCTCATACCCAACCTTACGGCCCTTGAGAACGTGGAGATACCCATGTTTGCGGTTAAACATGAGAACATGGAGGAACGTGCCATGGAGCTCCTTGAATATGTTGATCTCGCTGATAAGGCCCACAGGAAGCCCACGGAACTATCTGGTGGTGAACGCCAGAGGGTTGCCATTGCACGTGCCCTCGCCAATGATCCATCCATAATACTTGCAGATGAGCCAACAGGGTCCCTTGATTCAAGGACCAGCCAGAGAGTCCTCAGAAAGCTGAGGGAGCTCCAGGAGGACGAGGGGGTGACCCTGGTTGTTGTGACCCATGAACCAGACGTGGCTGCCATGGCCTCAAGGACCATCAGGATACTGGATGGCGTTATTGTGGACGACGGGTATTGAATACCTGCCCTGGACCTCTGTTGAGGGGGCAGATACCTCTTTCTTCTGAAGCCCCATCACCTGTAATAACAGGCCTCATGCAGTAGCTGATCACACCAACACCCAAATTTTGATTAATAACTTCCAACATAGTACTGTACATGACAGAAAAACTCAGCGTGGCCTGGTGCATAACCGGGGCCGGGGAGAAACTGACGGAAACCTACGCCATAATGAAGGATGTTAAGAAGATATACGGGGACCGTGTTAAAATAGACGTCTTCATATCGAAGGCAGGGGACCAGGTTGTGAAGTACTATGGACTCTACAGGGACCTGGAGACAAGCTTTGACAGGAAATGGGTTGAAATAAACGCAAATTCGCCATTCCTTGCAGGTCAGGTCCAGCTGGGAAAGTATGACTTCATACTTGTTGCGCCGTGCACATCCAACAGCACCGCCAAGATATCCCTGAGGATAGGGGATACACTCGTGACCAACGCCGTTATAATGGCACAGAAGGCCTCAGTACCTGTCTACATCATGCCATCTGACTACAGTGAGGGGAAGGTAGTAACAACACTCCCCAACGGTAAAAAACTGGAACTGCGGATAACAAAGGAGGATGTTGAGCACGTGAAGAAGATATCAAAGATGGATAGGACAGAGGTCTTCAGTGACCCACAGAAGATATACAAGATATTTGAGGAGTGGACATACCCCAAGGATCAGTAGGTTCCTGAATTTAGAGACCCTCACCCAAAAAAATAAAAATGAGGGATTATTCCTGCAGTTCCTGGATGGTCACACCGTAGGTGTAGACCGTCATACCTTCCTCTTCCATCTGACTGAAGGGTGCTGTGCCCTTGAAGTAGGCCCTTATCTCACCAGTATCTGCAATGTCCATTGTGAGTGGTTCCATATCCGTCATTGACTCAAAGAAGGCCATGGCAGCGTCTATGTCCCCCTTATCCGGACTTTCAAATGTTATTGACAGTGTGCCCTTCTGTTTCTCCTTCATCCTCACCCGGGTCTGATTTATTTCAAAAACATTCTCCCCTCTGTTCCTGTTCCCGCTCTCCTTAACAAAAACAACTTTGTCGGACATTATACAACCACCATAATAATATTGGCTGTTCTGTTTAATATATGTGGTGTTCAGTGAACATAAAACATAACTCTGCGGTGTCTGGAGGACAGTCATGGGCATGAAGACCCAATACCCCATGAAAATAGGACATATGTCCACCGGACCCCAGCGTATCTCAGGGATAAAAAAACAGCTGAAGAACAATGAACATAGGACACATGTCCACGGTGCCCACTGAACATAGAACCTTCAGGGCCCAGCCAGTGATGTCACCTGAAAAGAGAGACTGAAGGACGAACCCTCCAGCTTCAAAAAAATGTGAATATTCCACTAAAACTTGTAACCTATAACACGGAGGAATTTCTTCCTTGCAGCTATATCCTCATCACCCTCTATCTCCCCGGGACTGTTACCATCAATGACGCCCAGAATACCCCTTCCCTGATCCGTCTCTGCTATGATAACCTCAACTGGATTCGCTGTTGCACAGTAGATATTGACAACCTCCGGGACGTCCTTTATGCGCTGTAGGACGTTTATCGGGAATGCATCCTTCAGGAACACTATGAAGGAGTGTCCTGCTGCAATCTCAAGCATGGTCTCTGCAGCCAGTTCCTCGAGCTCCTCATCATTTCCCGCGCGCCTCACCAGGCAGTCCCCTGATGCCTCAGCAAATGCGATCCCAAATTTCGCCTGGGGAACCGTGTTCACAATTGCCTCATAGATGTCCTCGACCGTCTTTATGAAGTGGCTCTGTCCCAGTATGAGGTTGATATCCTCCCAGGACTCTATCTTAACCTTCTTTAACTCCATTGGAAAGACCCTCCCTAGATACATATTTAATTATGTGGAACTTAAACATTTAAGATGAGAAACTTTATTAAGGGAAGAGACATTTATCATTAATAATCATTATTAATTTTTCCTGACGCTGATGAGGTGTAATCATGAAAGAGAAAAGCAAGGAGATAGGTTCCCGTGTAAGGGAACTCAGGGAACTCTCAGAAATCACGGAAGAAGAGATGGCCGATTACCTGAAAATCGACGTTGAAACGTACCGCCGCTATGAGACAGGAGAGGATGATATCCCTGCAAGCATACTCTTCGAGATAGCCCACAGGCTGGGTGTGGACATGGGACTGCTCCTCACAGGAGAGGAGACCCGTATGCACATCTTCACCGTAACCAGGAAGGGCAAGGGTGTGGAGGTTGAAAGAAGAAAACAGTACCGCTATGAGAACCTTGCAGAGAAGTTCATACACAAGAAGGCTGAACCCTTCATAGTCACAGTCGAACCCCGGGAGGAGAAACCAAAAACCAACAGCCACCCTGGCCAGGAATTCAACTACGTCCTTGAGGGGCGCATAAAGTTCTACATACACGACAATGAGATAATACTCAACGAAGGGGACTCCATATTCTTTGACTCATCCTATGAACACGCCATGGAGGCCCTGGACGGCAAAAAGGCAAGGTTCCTGGCAATAATAATGTAGAGGTGTACCTATGACTGCTCTCATCAACGAATTCGTGAACCGTGTTGAATTTGATTCATACGAGGATTTCCGTGACAACTTCAGAATAAATGTCCCTGAAAACTTCAACTTCGCATACGATGTGGTTGACAGATACGCTGAAATTGAACCTGATAAGGTGGCCCTGGTCTGGTGCAACGACCATGGCGAGGAGAAAAGGATAACCTTCGGTGAACTCCGGGACCTATCCAGCAGGGCCGCGAATTTCTTCACCAAGGAGGGTATACAGAAGGGTGACACAGTCATGCTGACCCTCAAGGCAAGGTATGACTTCTGGTACGCCCTCCTGGGGCTCCACAGGATAGGGGCCATAGCAATCCCGGCCACACACATGCTCAAGGAGAAGGACATCGTCTACCGTATAAGGGAGGCGGACATAAAGATGGTTGTCTGCATAGCAGAGGACGGTGTCCCTGAAGTATTTGAGGGAGCCATCGCTGAACTGGGCTCAGATACCCGGAGGGTCCTGGTTGGTGACACTGATAGGGACGGCTGGATAAATCTCAGAAAAGAAATCATGAAACTTCCAGCCGACTTCGAAAGGCCAGAGGCCTGTGCCGGTGGGGATGACACCCTCATCGTCTACTTCTCATCGGGCACAACAGGAATGCCCAAGATGATAGAACACGACCACACCTATCCCCTGGGCCATATAATAACAGCGAAGTACTGGCAGAACGTCAGGGAGGACGGCCTCCACTACACGGTTGCAGACACCGGCTGGGCAAAGGCCATGTGGGGTCAGATCTACGGTCAGTGGATAGCTGGAAGCGCTGTCTTCGTCTATGACTATGACCGCTTTGACCCTGAGAAGATGCTGGAGAAACTTGAAAAATACGAGATAACCACATTCTGCGCCCCTCCAACGATATACAGGTTTCTCATAAAGGAGGACCTGTCAAGATATGACCTCTCAGGAATCGAATATGCTGTTACAGCTGGGGAGCCCCTGAACCCCGAGGTATTTGAGAGGTTCCGGGAACACACCGGCCTCCAGCTAATGGAGGGATTCGGGCAGACAGAATGCGTTGTGTGCATAGCAAACTTCCCGTGGATGGAGCCAAAACCTGGTTCAATGGGCAAGCCATCCCCCGGCTACCCTGTTGAACTGGTGGACAGGAACGGTGACCCTGTGGACGTCGGTGAGGAGGGTGAGATAGTCATAAGAACCGCTGAGGGCAAACCCCTCGGTCTCTTCAACGGATACTACAGGAACCCTGACAAGACCTCAGAGGTATGGCACGACGGATACTACCACACAGGGGACACCGCCTGGATGGATGAAGACGGCTACATGTGGTTCGTTGGGAGAACAGATGACATCATAAAGAGTTCCGGTTACCGTATAGGGCCCTTCGAGGTTGAAAGTGCCATCATATCCCACCCATCGGTCCTGGAGTGTGCAGTAACAGGATACCCTGACCCCATAAGGGGACAGGTTGTGAAGGCCACCATCGTCCTTGCCAGGGGCTATGAACCCTCAGAGGAGCTGAAAAAGGAGATCCAGGACCATGTTAAGCGTGTGACCGCGCCCTACAAGTACCCGAGGATAGTTGAATTCGTTGATGAGCTGCCCAAGACCATAAGCGGTAAGATAAGGCGTGTCGAGATCCGTGAACATGACCTCGAAGGAGACGGTGAAAACCCATGAAGAAGGCCTATCCTGTAATAAACAGTGTGGAGTGCAAGGCATGTGAACGCTGCATAATCGCATGCCCCAGGAAGGTCCTCCACATGAGCAGCAAAATCAATGAGAGGGGCTACCACTACGTTGAGTACCAGGGGGAGGGGTGCAATGGATGTGGAAACTGCTACTACACCTGCCCCGAGATAAACGCCATTGAGGTCCACATAGAGAGGTGTGAAGATGGCAACACAGATGGTTAAGGGAAACACTGCAGTGATAATAGGGGCAATGTATGCTGGCTGCGACTGCTACTTCGGCTACCCCATAACACCAGCAAGCGAGATACTCCATGAGGCCTCAAGGTACTTCCCGATGGTGGGAAGGAAATTCGTGCAGGCAGAATCAGAGGAGGCAGCCATAAACATGGTATACGGTGCAGCCGCAGCAGGGCACAGGGTAATGACAGCATCATCCGGGCCCGGCATAAGTCTGAAACAGGAGGGTATATCCTTCCTTGCCGGTGCAGAGCTCCCTGCAGTCATAGTGGATGTGATGAGGGCCGGTCCGGGCCTCGGAAATATCGGACCGGAGCAGGGAGACTACAACCAGATTGTGAGGGGTGGAGGGCACGGAAACTACCGTAACATAGTGCTGGCACCCAGCAGCGTCCAGGAGATGTGCGACCTCACAATGGAGGCCTTTGAACTGGCAGATAAGTACAGGAACCCTGTGGTTGTCCTCACAGATGCCGTGCTCGGTCAGATGGCTGAACCACTGCGCTTCCCCGAGGAGGCAGTTGAGCACAGACCAGACACCTCATGGGCTGTCTGCGGTAACAGGGAGACAATGAAAAACCTTGTAACCTCAATATTCCTTGACTTTGATGAGCTTGAGGAGTTCAACTTCTACCTCCAGGAGAAGTATGCCAGGATAGAGGAGAACGAGGTGAGATACGAGGAGTATCTGGTGGATGATGCAGAGATCGTCCTTGTGGCCTATGGTATAAGCAGCAGGGTGGCCAGGAGCGCCGTTGAAACTGCAAGGGCAGAGGGTATAAATGTGGGCCTCCTCAGACCCATAACACTCTTCCCGTTCCCATCAGACAGAATCAGAGAACTTGCAGATGGTGGCTGCAGGTTAATATCAGTTGAGATGAGCAGCGGACAGATGAGGGAGGATATAAGGATGGCCTCAGGCTGCAGGGACGTTGAACTCGTTAACAGGATGGGTGGAAACCTTATAGAACTCAGGGATGTTCTTGAGAAGATCAGAGAAGTTGCGGGGGATTCCAGTGACTAAGAAGGTGATCAGAAAGCCGGATTCACTCCACGATGTATTTGAGAGGAAGGGTGGAAGCGCACCCACAGCAACACACTACTGTGCAGGATGCGGGCACGGTATACTGCACAAGCTGATAGGGGAAGCCATGGATGAACTCGGGATACAGGAAAGGGCTGTCATGATAAGTCCGGTGGGCTGCGCGGTATTCGCCTACTACTACTTTGACTGTGGAAACGTCCAGGTGGCCCATGGCCGCGCCCCTGCCGTTGGAACAGGGATATCCCGTGCAGAGGACGACGCGGTTGTCATACTCTACCAGGGCGACGGGGACCTTGCATCAATCGGCCTCAACGAGACCATACAGGCAGCCAACCGTGGGGAGAAACTGGCGGTGTTCTTCGTAAACAACACCGTCTACGGTATGACCGGAGGCCAGATGGCACCAACAACCCTTGTAGGTGAGGTGACTGTCACCTGCCCCACCGGCAGGGATCCCAGGTACGCAGGTTACCCCCTCCACATGTGCGAACTTCTGGACAACCTTCAGGCCCCTGTATTCATAGAAAGGGTGTCACTGGCAGACCCCAAGCGGATAAGAAGGGCCAGAAGGGCCATTAAGAGGGCACTGGAGATTCAGAGAGATGGTAAAGGATACGCATTCGTTGAGGTACTGTCCCCCTGCCCCACAAATCTCAGACAGGACGCTGAAGGTGCAGAAAGGTTCATCAAGGAGGAGATGGAGAAGGAATTCCCTGTAAAGAACTTCAGGGACCGCTCAGCCGAAACAGAGCCGCTGATAAGGTCAGAGAGTGACTTCTCAGGGGAGAGTCTTGACAGGATATTCCAGATCAGGGAGGACTCCGTCCCGGACCCTGTGGATGACCCTGAATTCCCTGAGGTGAGGGTGAAGATTGCAGGTTTCGGAGGTCAGGGTGTCCTGAGCATGGGACTGACACTCGCCCAGGCAGCCTGCAGCGAGGGCAGACACACATCCTGGTACCCTGCCTATGGCCCCGAACAGAGGGGGGGCACCTCAAGCTGCGGCGTTGTTATATCCGGTGAAAGGGTGGGTTCACCTGCAGTTGACACACCCGACGTCCTGGTGGCCCTCAACCAGCCATCACTCGATGAATTCGCAGATGACGTGGCCGATGGGGGAATCATACTCTATGACTCCACAACAGCCAGCTTCAGTGGTGGTGCCGTGAGGGCCGTGGGTGTGCCCGCCCTTGAGATCGCAAGGAAGCATGGAACAGCAAGGGCCGCCAACACGGTCATGCTGGGGGTTATGATGGCCCTCGGACTCACAGGCCTTGATGAGGAATCATTCAGGGAGGCCATAAAATTCACCTTCGCAGGTAAGGAAAAGATCATAGATATGAACCTGAGGATCCTTGAGGCAGGTGCAGAGTGGGCAAGAGAAAACATTGAGGGGGAATTATAATGTCCTACCGGGGAAGAGCAAGGAAATTCCTGGAATCAGCCTCCATAGATGTGGGGGACATGGTGAGGGTTGAGAAACCAGACGTCACCTATGAGGGCATGGTCCTTGACCGTGCAGACGATGCAGATGACAGACACATAGTCCTGAAACTTGAAAACGGTTACAATATCGGAGTTGAAATCAGCGATGCGATGATAGAGCTCCTTGAGAAGGGATCCGAGCCAAGGATAAAACTCCCACCAGTTGAAGCCGCTGAAGATCCAGAATTACCTGATGTATCAATAATATCCACAGGTGGTACCGTTGCATCCATAATAGATTACCGCACAGGAGCTGTTCACCCTGCATTCACAGCAGATGACCTTCTCCGTGCAAACCCCGAACTCCTGGACATTGCAAATATAAGGGGGCGTGCAGTTTTCAACATACTCAGCGAGAACATGAAACCAGAATACTGGGTCGAAACAGCCAGGGCAGTTTACGGTGAGATAAAGGAGGGTGCAGATGGGGTGGTGGTAGCCCATGGAACAGACACCATGCACTACACCTCAGCCGCCCTCAGTTTCATGCTCATGACCCCGGTACCTGTGGTATTCACCGGCGCCCAGAGGAGCTCAGACAGACCCTCCTCAGATGCGAGCCTCAACATACAGTGCTCTGTCAGGGCAGCGACCTCAGAAATCGCAGAGGTCACAGTCTGCATGCACGCGACCATGGACGACCTCAGCTGCCACCTCCACCGGGGCGTGAAGGTGAGGAAGATGCACACATCCAGGAGGGACACCTTCAGAAGCATGAACGCCCTTCCCCTTGCAGAGGTGACACCCGATGGCATTAAAATCCTCGAGGAAAACTACAGAAAAAGGGGCTCAGATGAACTGGAACTCAGCGACCGCGTGGAGGAGAGGGTTGCCTTCATAAAGAGCTACCCTGGAATATCCCCTGATATCATAAAATGGCACCTCGATGAGGGCTACAGGGGTATCGTCATTGAGGGCACAGGCCTCGGTCACTGCCCTGACACCCTGATACCGGTCATAAGGGAGGCCCATGATATGGGAGTCCCTGTGGCAATGACGTCCCAGTGCCTCAACGGAAGGGTGAACATGAACGTCTACAGTACAGGGCGAAGACTGCTGCAGGCAGGTGTCATACCCTGCGATGACATGCTCCCGGAGGTTGCCTACGTGAAGATGTGCTGGGTCCTGGGACAGACAGATGACCCTGAAATGGCCTGTGAGATGATGAGGGAGAACATTGCAGGTGAGATCAATGAGAGGACATCGATAGCATACTTCAGGGGATGATACAATGGACTGGGAAAAAGTAGGACTCAAAATGGGCCTTGAAATACACCAGCAGCTTGATACAGAGAGCAAACTCTTCTGTCCCTGCAGAACAGAACTCACTGACTCTGAACCCGACCATGATATTGTGAGGAACCTCAGGCCAACCCAGAGCGAGCTCGGAAAATTCGACAGAGCAGCCTTCGAGGAGGCCATGAGGAAGCTCCACTTCCACTACGAGAACTACCACGAGGAAACATGCCTCGTTGAGGCTGATGAGGAGCCACCGCACCCCCTGAACCCTGAGGCACTTGAAATCGCAGTTACAATCGCACTCCTCCTCAATATGAAGGTTGTTGATGAGTTCCACACCATGAGGAAGCAGGTGATCGATGGAAGTAACACCGGAGGATTCCAGAGGACAGGTCTTGTTGCAACCGACGGACACCTCGAAACCCCCCAGGGAACAGTTAAAATAGAGAACCTCTGCCTTGAGGAGGACGCCGCCAGGAGGATCAGGGAGACAGGGGACGGCGTGGTCTTCAGACTGGACCGCCTGGGCATACCCCTCGTTGAGATAACCACCGACCCATCAATGAGCGACCCACAGCAGCTGAGGGAGGTTGCCTACCAGATAGGGCAGATCCTGAGGAGCACCAGGGTCAAGAGGGGCCTTGGAACCATAAGGCAGGACCTCAACATATCCATACGTGATGGTGCCCGGGTGGAGGTTAAGGGGGTCCAGGACCTTGACCTCATACCCGAGATAGTTGAGAGGGAGGTTAAGAGGCAGCTCAGTCTGGTTGAGATAAGGGACACCCTCCAGGAGAGGGGTGCTGTGGTTGAGGATAAGATATTCGATGTGTCAGAGGTCTTCGCAGATACAGAATCCAGGATAATCTCCTCGGCGGAGTCTGTACTCGCAGTTAAACTGAGTGGCTTTGATGGTCTCATAGGGGTTGAAATCCAGCCAGGAAGGCGTCTCGGCACCGAGATGGCTGATTATGCTAAAAAGCGGGGTGTGAGTGGCATATTCCACACCGATGAACTCCCTGCCTACGGTATAACAGAGGAAGAGGTTCGGGGCCTCAGGGAGGCCGTGGGTGCCTCCCAGGGTGATGCGGTTGTCATGGTTGCCCATGAAAGGGTCACCGCCGAGAATGCCCTCAGGGAGGTTATAAGGCGTGCGGAGATGGCAATCCAGGGTGTGCCTGAGGAGACAAGGAAGGCGCTGCCTGACGGTAACACACAGTACCTCAGGCCGCTGCCAACCTCAAGCAGGATGTACCTTGAAACAGACATACCCTTATTCCGGATAGAGGATGACCTCCTGGAGGGCATCAGGAGGAACCTCCCTGAACTCCCCTCAGAGAAGAAGGAGAGGATAATGAGGGACTACGGTCTGAGTGAGGACCTGGCATCACAGCTCGTTAAGCGTAACCTTGTTGATGAATTTGAGGCCCTTACAGAATTCAGGGTCGATACCACTGTCATAGCATCACTCCTGGCCTACACCCTGAGGGAGCTCAGGAGGGAGGGCCATGATGTGGACGGGCTGGGCCTTGATGAACTGAGAGATGCCATTAAACTCCTTGAGGCCGGTAAGATATCAAAGGATGCTCTCAGGGACATAGTGGCCTGCATGGCTGATGAGAGCCTTGCAGCGGAGGATGCTGCTGGTAAGCTCAACCTACTGCTCCTCGCTGAGGATGAGATCGAGTCCATAATCCGGGAGATCGTTGAGGGTAACCTTGATATGATCTCTGAGAGGGGTATGGGTGCCATGGGTCCTCTGATGGGGCAGGCCATGGGCAGGCTCCGTGGAAGGGCAGATGGTAAGGTTGTAAACAGAATTCTCCGGGAGAAGATCCAGGAGAGGCTCTGAAAAAACCAGCCCCCTTTTATTATTGAGGGTGCTCAGCAGACCCTGAAAAGCTCCACACCCTTTTTAATATGAACCGGTTAACTGAATGTGAAATCTTTATCTCCACCGGTGACCAAGATAATGATTAAGGTGGTATGATGACTGATTATGACATGATAGTTATAGGGGCTGGCCCTGCAGGGCTCACAGCCGGTATCTATGGTGGAAGGCAGGGAAGCAGCGTCCTGATGCTGGATAAGGGCCCGGCCGGTGGACTGGGCCTCGAGGTGCCCATGATGGAGAACTACCCTGGATTCGAGATGATCGCGGGAATGAGCCTCGTTACAAAGATGAAGAAACAGGCCACCGCTGTTGCAGAGCTGAGGGAAATGGAGGAGGTTAAGGAGATAGTGAAAGGTGATGTGTTCACGGTCAAGACATCAAGGGACACCTACACCGCCTCGGCAATCATCTTTGCAACCGGGAGCAAACACAGGCAGCTTGGAGTCCCAGGTGAGAACGACCTTCTGGGACGGGGTGTCTGCTACTGTGCAACCTGCGATGGCCCCCTATACAAGGGTCGAAAGGTCCTGATGGTTGGGGGTGGTAACAGCGCAGCCCAGGAGGCCGTTTTCCTAAAGAACATAGGCTGTGATGTGAGTATAGTCCATCGGAGGGATGAGCTGAGGGCTGATAAGTACCTCCAGGACAAGCTTCGTGAGATGGAGATCCCCGTGATCTGGAACTCTGTGGTTAAGGAGATAGGGGGTGATGAGAGGGTTGAGGAGGTCATCATCCACAACCGTGTAACCGGTAGGGACGAGACCCTCAAGGTTGACGGTGTGTTCATATCAATCGGCGAAGAGCCCCTCAACCAGCTTGCAGTTGACCTCGGTGTTGAGGTGGATAACGGAGGCTACATCATAACAGACAAATCCCAGCGGACAAACGTGCCCCTCGTTTATGCCGCAGGGGATATAACAGGGGGTCTGAACCAATGGGTAACCGCATGTGCAGAGGGTGCCATCGCAGCAACCTACGCCTACCGTGAAATACAGAGCTACTGAAAGTCACTTACCTACTAATTCTTTTTATTAAATGAGTTTAAATCAGGTTGCGCATCTGCTACTCTCCAGATATGATTATTCAGAATAGCATCAGCTTGAGTATCAAACACTCCTTCCCCGGAGGAAGATGTATATGATGTATGCAATTATAAGGACCACTACCACGGGTAGCAGCCATACCAGAACATAGAAAGCGACAACTGCAAGGACGAGTGCAACCAGAATGTAAATTATATCCACGGCCTCCATAATATTTAATTATCCGGTGAAATATAAATAGCTTTTCAGAATCAGAAGAGGAGAATGTTTATGATACTCATCATCAACAATCACGGGCAGTACAATCACAGGATACACAGGACACTCAGGTACCTTCAGATACCCTCCGAGCTTGTACCCAACACCACACCACTTGATGATCTCATCTCAAGGGACCCCGAGGGCCTCATACTCGGTGGTGGACCATCACTTGAGAGGTCCGGTAACTGTGTGGAGTACATACAGAAGCTTGAAATACCCATCCTCGGCATATGCCTGGGCCACCAGCTGATAGCAAAGGCCTACGGTGGAGAAGTTGCAACGGCAGAGGCGGAGAGCTACGCCCAGATCGAACTCGAGATACTCGACGAGGACGACATATTCAGGGGACTCGGGCCAAGGATGAGTGTATGGGCCTCCCACAAGGACGAGGTTAAGAAGCTACCTGACGAGTTTGACGTCCTCGCAACATCAAGCATATGTGAAGTGGAGGCCATGAAACACCATGATAAACCTGTGTATGGTATACAGTTCCACCCAGAGGTCCACCATACGAGGGATGGCCACAGGGTATTCGAGAACTTCTATGATGTCTGCAGGTCATGAACTGGGACCCGAAGGTACCCACCCTAACACGGGTCAGAACACCATCCATCCTTAACATTAAATAGATGTCCCGCAAGATAATAAATCAATCATTTTTATTCGGTGATGCTTATGCTGAATCCATCTGATTTTATTGAAGAAGCAGTTGAAGAGATAAGAAGTACCGTTGGTGACGAAAAGGCCATAATAGCACTATCAGGAGGAGTTGACAGTTCCGTGGCATCTGTTCTTGCCGGTAGGGCCATCGGAGATAACCTCACAGCGGTATTTGTTGACCATGGACTCCTCAGGGAGGGGGAAGCAGAGTACGTGAGAAAAACATTCAGTGAACGCCTGAACTTCCGCTACATTGACGCCTCAGAGGAGTTCCTGAAGGAACTTGAGGGTGTCACAGACCCTGAGGAGAAGCGTAAGATAATCGGAAGGGTGTTCATTGAGGTCTTTGAAAGGGTAGCCGAGGAGATAGGTGCCAGGTACCTGGTGCAGGGCACAATAGCCCCTGACTGGATTGAGAGTGAGGGTCAGATAAAGTCCCACCACAACGTCGCACTCCCACACGGACTTGTACTCGAGATAGTTGAACCCATAAGGGAGCTCTACAAGGATGAGGTACGTGAAATTGGCCTTGAACTTGGCCTTCCACGTGAGATGATCCAGAGGCAGCCCTTCCCGGGTCCAGGACTTGCAGTGAGGATAGTCGGGGAGATAACCCGGGAGAAGATTGAGATATGCCGAAGGGCCAACGCCATCGTCGAGGAGGAGGTCGTTGAAAGCGGCCTCCATGAGAGTCTCTGGCAGTACTTCGCTGTACTTACTGACACCATGGTCACCGGGGTCAAGGGGGACGTGAGGGACTTCGGATACCTCGTGGTTATAAGGATGGTTGAATCCCTTGACGCAATGACAGCAAGTGTCCCTGAACTTCCATGGGATCTCATAAAGAGGATATCAAAGCGCATAACCGCCGAGATACCTGAGGTAACCCACGTGGCTCTTTCTGTAAGTGATAAGCCACCAAGCACCATTGAATTTGCCTGAAAAATAGTGAAAAGCCACAAATTCTCTTTTCTGAATATCAGACCACAGAAAAAAAACAAAACCCTTTTTTTCTTAAGATGCTTGAAAAAACACCAGCAGTTCCCCTTCAAGAGATGGAGATTATGAAAGTGAATCCCTCATTAACTAAATAAGTTATGAGTCACATAATTTGACGTATGAAAGACAGAATCCCGATATTCTCTGTTGCAAAAAACCGTGTTGAAATGGTTGAGAGGATTGAACTCTCAGATGATGAGTGGCGGGAGATACTTGACCCTGAGGCCTTTCGTGTTGCAAGGAAAGCCGGCACAGAGCCACCATTCACAGGTAAATATCATGACCTCCACGATGACGGCATATACCGCTGCATATGCTGTGGTACAGACCTCTTTGACTCAGAAACCAAATTCGATTCAGGGACAGGGTGGCCGAGCTTCTATGATGTGGTATCAGAACACAACATTAAACTGAGGGAGGACCGCAGTCTCGGGATGGTACGCTGTGAGGTCCTCTGTGCCAGGTGCGACGCCCACCTTGGCCATGTATTCGATGATGGTCCTAGGCCCACAGGGAAGAGGTACTGCATGAACTCAGCGGCACTGAAGTTCATCCCGAGGGATCAGATAGGGTGAAATGCAGGAAGGTGCTGGAATGGCTGAGGACTTTGGAAGGTACTGGGTGGCTGGACTCATAATGGCAGTTGCAACAGGGTTCATCAACACCCTGACATACATCATCGGAACATGGAGACCCAATTTTTATCCTGAATGGATCCTCGGTCTCCTTACAGGGATCGCCGGTATTGCAATGTTCATACTGGTCCCATGGATCTACGGACGCCTCGTGGAGCTCGTCTACATCCACTTCATCAGTGGTGAGGGCTGATCAGAGGCCGTTAAACATTGCAGCAGCCTGGTTCATTAACTCGTTGGCCTCGTTTATCATGAGCCCAGAGTGAACGAAGTGATCATCATAGAATCACAGGAAATACCCTATGATCTCAAGGTAGTCCCGGCGACTCTAACTATCAAAATTGTGAAGATCAGCAAAAAACCCGGACCTTGGATTTCACCTGATATGTCCCTGAACACTCTGCTGAGGAGCTATATAACCAAAAAAATATTAAAAAAAGGTTTAGATTGTGACGTAGTTTGGTAGCCGCTTATTGGTTCCATAAAATTTTATGATTTCACTGTACACGTAAACCAGACGTTGGAATGGTATTCTTCCAAGGCCAGTGATGGTGTAATTTGGTGCTCGAGCATACCTGTCAATGAATGAAAGGATATTCTTTGCAACCCCCACATAACTTGACCTGTAAAGTCTGCCATGCCTATACCATCCACCAGGAGCTGTCGGACTTGCAACACTCTTCACAGAAATCGGAGCCACGTTACCAGCATTTATATTAACCGTTGCCCTGCAAAGCAGGTAAAGGAACTGCGCCATACTATACCCCTGTCCACTGATTGTCACTTTACCTGGCAATCTACCATAACGCCCATAATAAGCTCTAACCCAAGAAGCAGCATCAGTGAGCTGTTTAACACTAATTTTAACACTCACAAAGGCTGTCAGATTATTTATTGCCAGGGTATAATTACCCGCTGAAGTCAAGGTGTAATTGAAGCTCACAACCACCACACCACCAGCAGGAACCTCCACGGTCTTTGTAGCTACTCTCCGACCATTCACTATAAGTCCAGCTGTATAATTTCCTGGAAAGTCGCCGGTATTTGTCAAATCAGCAGACACTTTAATGTTCAGTGGCGCCACTCCACTCGTTGGAGTCACCTTAAGGTTCCCTGCTGTTATGTTGATGTTTTTGATGTTGTTGCTGGTGTTAGCGTCTCTTATGGTTGTAGTTTCCAGGTAGTGTGTTGTTTCGTTGTATAGTATTGTTGTTATGATTTGATAGTTTCCTGCTGGGACGATATTCAGTGTGATTGTTTGTGTTCCTCCGTTTGGTAGGGGGTCTATGTCTCGTGTGAATTCTTGGCTGTTATATTGTATTGTGATTGGGATTTTTGCGTTCAGATCTATCCTTGTTATATCTGCTTTCCCATTATTTTTAACCCTTACCTGTATACCGCCGCTTGTGCTGATATTTTCAATCATTAAGTCAACGATTAATGGTTTCTGATCCAAATTGTATGGTGTGTCACCTATACCATCACCATCGAGATCGTCTCCCGCATAATCTGACCAGTAATTACCCACTTCTGTCCCATTCCAATAATTGCCACTTAAATCTCCTGCTGTTTGGTTTGTGTTGTTAATGAAATAATTCCCAACAATAGTATTGTTACCTGATCCAGATAGGAAGATTCCATACCTGTTGATGATAATGGTATTGTTACAGATAGTATTGTTGTTGGATCCAAATAGTTCGATTCCCCATTGGTTGTTGGTGACGGTATTGTTACAGATAATATTATTACCTGATCCACTATATAGGACGATTCCATAGCTGCTGTTGGTGATTGTGTTGTTGCAGATGGTGTTGTTGGATCCATATAGGTAGATTCCATTGCTGTTGTTGGTGATTGTGTTGTTACAGATAGTATTATTACTTGATTCATATAGGTAGATTCCCCATTGGTTGTTGGTGATGGTATTGTTACAGATAGTATTATTATCTGATCCAAGTAGGTAGATCCCCTCGTAGCTGTTGCTGGTGATAGTATTGTTACAAATAATATTACATGATCCATCATATAGGCCGATTCCATAGCCGTTGCTGGTGATGGTATTGTTACAGATGGTGTTATTACCTGATCCACTATGTAGGTAGATTCCCTCCTCGCCGTTGCTGGTGATGGTATTGTTACAGATGGTGTTATTACCTGATCCACTATGTAGGTAGATTCCCTCCTCGCCGTTGCTGGTGATGGTATTGTTACAGATGGTGTTATTACCTGATCCACTATGTAGGTAGATTCCCTCCTCGCCGTTGCTGGTGATGGTATTGTTACAGATAGTGTTGTTGGATCCAGTTAGGTGGATTCCGGGGTTGCCACCTGTTATTGTGAATCCTTTGACCTGTGTGTTGTTGGCTGTGACATTGAATACTGGCATGTTACTATTGCTTGCGGATACGGTTACTGTTCCGTTAGCCTCTAATGTTAGAGTTTTGTTAACGAGCACATTTTCATTGTAGGTTCCTGAATTGACGATTAAATGATGTCCATCTGTACTGTTATCTATGGCTTCCTGGATTGTGCTGAATTCTTCAGTTGTATTTAAGTTAACAACTGTTGCTGATACCCCATTTACAAGCAAGAACGCCACTGCTAAAACTAGCACTAGAAATGAGATCCTCGACATTATTTTCACCAACTAATTATATTATTAAATCATTATTTAACATTACCCTAAACCCAAAAAATAGCATCATCTTAACGGCGAATAAAAAACATGAAAAAGATTTGAAGGGAACAATTAGAAGAACTGCTTCATAAAAAAGATATAACCCCTGGATGAAATTCTTATATGATGATAAGGTCAAAGTACGCCTTCCTCCAGAGGCTCACAAGGGACCTCAAAATGAAATCAATAAGCATAGGAGAGGAACTGGAGGGAGCAACACCCCCATCGGTCTTCATAGGTAGCTGGAATTACCCTAAGGTTTATGCGGGCCCCATGATAGCCCCTGTACAGGAGGAAGTGGAAATATTTGACTCCCCCGAGCGATGGATACCAGAGAGAAAGACACAGGAGGAGATCATAGACTACCGTCTCAACCTTGTAAGGGGAAAACAGCTGGTGGGCGTCCGCGACCTGGACAATCACCTCGTGGAAAAACTCCAGGAGATATCCCTCTCATCAGGGGCCATTGAAAGCGAGGCCCAGTTCAGAAGGAAACCACGAGGACTCTTTTTCAGCGAAGAACAGACGCCCCATGGTCCCAGCGCAGTTCTTGAGAACTTTGAGATAGAAAACGTGAAATGGGACCGTGAACTTGAGAGGGCCTACCACGACACTGACCTCAGGGCACGGGAGGCCATAGTCGAGCTCCACAGGAGGGGTACACCCTTCTCGGCCGTACAGAAGGCACTCTCAGTCGGTGCCCTCGGCGAAGGGAAAAGGAGAAAACTTGTACCGACAAGGTGGTCAATAACAGCCTGTGACAGCACCCTCGCCGACCACTTCCTCGAAAGGGTCCTTGAATATGAGCCCATAGACACCTTCAGGGTCCATGAGTTTGAGAGCCTCAAAAACCATTACCTGATACTCCTGACACCCTCAGAGTGGCAGTATGAATGGATGGAGGCCTTCATGAAGAGGGACGGCCGTGCAATGATATTCTCAGACCATGAGACCGGTAAGGGTAAGAGGGAATATTCAAGGGTGGGTGGCTGCTACTACAGCGCCAAGATGGCTGTTCTCGATGCCCTGGACCGGGAGGAAAAACAGGCAGGGGCAATCATCCTGAGGGAGGCCTACCCGGGCTACGTGCCCCTCGGAGTATTCAATGTGAGGGAGAACGTGAAAAATGCCATGGATACAGAACCCACCATGTTCAACGACCTGAGGGGTGCACTTGAATTCATTGACAGTAAGCTTAAACTTGGACTTGAGGCCTTCAGGGTGAGGAGCAACCTCCTGAAGGAACTTGAAATATCCAGACAGACAACCCTTGACTCGTTCTTCAGGTGATAGTATGAAGCTGAAATTCAGAGAACCCTCTGCAGAGGCGAGGAGGGCCGTGTGCCGCGCTGCACTCTACGGCGAGAAGCATGACCCTGAGGCCCGGATCAGGAAGGTGACCGGACACAGATACGCCAGGTTACTCAACAGCGGAAATGCGGCCATACTTCTCCTGGCCCACCGCCTTGAGGGGCCCCTCCTGGTACCCGACCAGGGCGGCTGGAGGGGATTCATGAGGATCCCTGAAATAACCGGGATGGAGGTACTGACCGTGAAGACAGACCTTGGGCTCCTGGACCCGGAGGTCCTCGATGCGAGACTGACTGAGACGGGTGCCAGTGCACTCCTTGTGACGAGCTTTGCAGGTTACACGGCAGAACAGCCCATCAGGGAACTTGCAGATGTCTGCAGATCCCACGGGGCTCTTCTGGTTGAGGACGCCTCAGGGAGCGTCTCAGACCCCCTGGAGAGACTTTGCAATGGCAAAATCAGTGACATTATAATAGCATCCACAGGTGCACCGAAGACCGTGAACGCGGGTGGTGGGGGATTCATATCAACATCAGTCCCGCAAATCGTGCAGCAGGACATGCTCCTCTCCGCCCTCAAAGCTGACCCATACGTGAGGGCGGCTGTGGCCCTTGAGCTAGAAGTTGCAGAGAGGAACCTTACAGAGACCCTCAGAGCCTGCAGCTACCTCAAGGAGAACCTTGAAGGGGTCCTGCACCCCGATAAGAGGGGTATAAACGTCATAATACCATCCAGTGATCCCCGTGGTGATGTGAAGCGCCTCAGAAAGGTTATAAACGCCGACGGGAGAAGCATATTCACTCCCTGTCCCTCCTATGATCGAGTCATTGAGAGTGCAGTTGCAGTTGAGGTTAAAAACCTTGATGTGGGTTCTCTGACCCCTGAAAACCTTGAGGCGATGGCCGAGTTAATCTCTTCAACCATGGGGGCGACTAGGCCACGGTGAGCATTGTGGTCCTCTCCATGAGGGCCTCTCCAACACCGACTGTCTCAGCCTCCCCTCCAAGGTCGTAGATCCTCCTCAGATATTCCTCATCAGGTTCGAGGACACCATCATCCCTTTCAAAAATTGAATCCAGAAATTTAATCACTTCATCTCCACAGTCAACAAGGACGGCGCAGATCTCCATTTCACCCTCTTTGATGCCCAGGAGCTCAATGGCCCTGCTTATCTGCCTCATACCCGCAACGCGAAGGCATATCTCTATCCCCATGTCACTGGAGATGTTCTGGCCCCTCTCAAAGGCCTTCAGTGCATGGATTGCCCCATGGATGGCATGTTCCCTGCCTGCAACTGCCCTGGCATCCATAAGCTGGACCGTGCATGGAAAACCTTTCAGCTCATCAAGGAGCCCCGTGAGGTCTCTGACAACTCCACGGTAGCCTTTAACGTCTAAATTCATATTAGCACCCTCAATGAGTCCCTTCAGATTTTTCATTTGCCAGGAGCCTGTTAACACCGCTGAGGAAGGCCTCGACACTGGCCATTATGATGTCTGGCTGTGTGCTCCTTGCACTTATTATCCTGTCCCCGTGTCTGAGTTTTATGACAACGTCTATGAGGGCATCTGTACCCCCTGTGATGGCATCCACGTGGTACTCCTCAAGTGTTATGTCTGCAAAGTCCTCGAGGCTCTTCTTTATGGCAACTATGGCTGCGTCCACGGGACCAACACCGGTACCTGCCTCAAGTACCTCCCTGTCATCGACCCGGAGCTTGACGGATGCTGTGGGCGTCACCCGGTTACCTGAGACTATGGTGACCTCCTGGAGGTCAACCACCTTGTCCTCCATGACCCCGAGGACATCCTCGGCTATTGCCTGGAGATCCACATCGGTAACGCATTTACCCATATCTCCCAGTGTCTTGACCCTCCTGAATATCTCCATGAGTTTATCATCGGCGACCTTCATTCCGAGTTCATCAAGTCGCTTCCTGAGGGCATGGGTGCCTATATGTTTGCCCATCACGAACCTTCTCCTGTGACCAACCATCTCAGGTGTTATTGGCTCATAGGTTTCAGCCTTCTTGAGGACACCGTCGGCGTGTATCCCTGATTCATGGGCGAAGGCGTTTTCTCCCACTATGGCCTTGTTTGGCTGGAGGTATACACCGGTCATCCTTGCAACCATCCTCGATGTCTCATAGAGCATCTCTATGTTGATACTGGTGTCCACATCATAGAGGGATTTAAGGGCCACGACAACCTCCTCAAGGGCTGCATTGCCTGCCCTTTCACCTATACCGTTTATTGTTGCATGGACCTCCGATGCCCCCGCCCTTAGACCTGCAAGGGAGTTTGCGACTGCCAGGCCGAAGTCGTTGTGGCAGTGCACACTCAGTGGTGCCCCCAGTTCTGAGAGTCCCCTGTAGAACTCATAGGAACGTTCTGGTGTGAGTATGCCGACAGTGTCACAGGCGCATATCCTCTCTGCACCGGCCTCTATACCCTCCCTGAAGATGGTCCGGAGGAAGTCCATGTCACTTCTTGTTGAGTCCTCTGCTGAGAGTTCGACCAGAATACCATGGTCCACTGCATACTCTGTGCAGTCCACCGCCTGCTCGAGGACCTCCTCCCTTGTCTTTCGGAGTTTGTGTTCAAGGTGCAGGTCAGATGTTGGGACCACCAGGTGCACACTGTCAACGTCACATGAGACTGCAGCGTCTATGTCCTCCCGCACAGCCCTTGCGAAGCTGCAGATCTCTGCACTCAAACCCTCAGCTGTGATTTTCCTGATACCTTCCCTTTCACCCTCTGATGTGATTGCTGAGCCTGCCTCAATGATGTCTGCGCCCAGTGCATCGATTTTGAGTGCTATTCTCAGTTTTTCCTCAGGGGTGAGTGAAACCCCTGGTGTCTGTTCTCCATCCCTCAGTGTGGTATCAAGTACTCTAACCTGCAATTTAATCCCCTTTAAGGTGTTCAGAAAATAGTTATGTAGAGTTTGGTTTTAAATGGTATATATGGTTAAGTGCCCATTTATGTGCAGTGGATACTGGCGATTTCATCGTCTGTGGGTACCGGTGTCAGATACAAGCTCCACCTGACGTACTAAACCCTCTCAATGACCCTTATAACCCTTGTGAGGCTCCTGTGCATCCTCATTGAGTACCTCTCCCTGATGCTGAATCTTTCATCAATGAGGCTCTCCAGGTCGAGGTAGTGGGGTGCTGCCATGCAGATCATGCCCCCCTCTGCAAGGTTTGAGTGTGCAGAGTCCAGGAATTCCCTGTAAAGCTTCTCACTCTTCTCACCTGCAGTTGAAGCTGATATGCCGTAGGGAGGATCGGTCACTATGGCGTCGACCTTCTCGTCGAGCCTCAGATCCCTTGCATCAGACCTTATAACCTCGAAGTCGGTTATCCCGTAATGCTGAAGGTTTTCACGGGTGCCCTCAACCATCCTCCAGTCTATATCGGCCCCCACAACCCTCACACCCATGAGGCCCGCCTCTATGAGTATCCCGCCTGTACCGCAGAAGGGGTCAAGGAGCCTGTCACCTGCCTTCACCCCTGAGAGGTTGACCATGCACCTTGCGAGTTTGGGGCTCATTGAACCAGGGTAGAAGAATGGTCTCTTGTGGGGTCTGGCCTGGTTGAAGTGTTCCTTGCTGATGACTGCGAGCCTCCTTGTAAGGATGAACCTGTCATCAATGAGTACCGGTCTTATCAGGGTCCAGGGCTTCTCAAGGTCAACCTTCAGTCCCGTATCCTCCTTTATGATCGCTCCGATGGTCCTCTCGAGTGTCCTGGAATCCACATCGCCACACAGTTTTTTTATCCTCACCGCGAAGCTTTCCCTGACGTATTTGCTCCAGTCAATTTCCGCTGCAGCATCATCCAGATCATCAGCAGCCGCATATCCTATGACCTCAGAGATCTCATGGGCATAGGCTAACCTTTTTTTAAGGATCTTCCATGTACTCCTGGGAGCATCTATGACCTCATATCCACTTCCGGATTCGATAACACTGAAATCTATCCCCTCCGACCTCAAAACGGACCTTAGTTCCGCCGATGGGAGTTCAGGGTGCTCCTGTGAGAGTAACACCATCATTTCCATATTCCTGCCACCTTAGACGTGATGATGGATGGTATTATCCTGAACAGGATTCCCCTCTTCAGGAACTCCCTGATGAGGGGTGTCTGTCTGTCCATGTCCCCGTATTCTGATATTATATCCTCTGCACCGTACTCCTTCATCTTAAGGAATATGTGGTCAAGGTCCTTGTCTGAGAGTAGTCTGAAGGTCCTCTGAACCCTCATCTGGTTCTTCATCTCTGACATGTGGATCTTCCTGCAGGCATCCTCATATTCTTTGAGGTCTGCATCTCCCTCAAGGACCCCCTGGATGACCTCTGCCGCCACCCCTGCAGCACGGGAAGCCAGGACTATGCCCCCACCAGTTGTGGGTTTAACCTGCCCGGCAG
Source organism: Methanothermobacter sp. CaT2 (assembly GCF_000828575.1). Taxonomy (GTDB): domain Archaea; phylum Methanobacteriota; class Methanobacteria; order Methanobacteriales; family Methanothermobacteraceae; genus Methanothermobacter. The sequence goes on from NZ_AP011952.1 coordinate 634,137, forward strand.
CATCTCCAAGAAGAATGCATCTCCCCCTTACGAGTCTCAAATCCAGGTCTGGTCTGGGGATGAACCCATGGTGGGACTCAAGGATCTCAAAGTCGCTGCTGAGGTCTGAGAGGAAGCCTTTAAGGAATTCCTTCAGGTTCTGCTGGGGTCCGAAGACACCCACCCTCGCCGTCTGTTCATCTATAGGTATCCTCCACATAAAGCCTGGAGAGAGGCGGGAGTCAACCTTGAGGTCCACGAAGTCAGTGTCCATCTCACTGTCCCTGAACCTCACAAGGTACTGTCTCGCATGGTACCTGCTGGGTGCGGCGGACTGCCCCCTTGCATCCACAAGAACATCCGCACTGAGTTCATCGCCATTTACCCTGACATGACCTGTTTTCTCATTGAAATCCCTCACCGCAGTTCCCTTCGTCAACTCTGCGCCTGCTTCCCTCGCGAGTTCTGCCAGGTGCTGGTCATAGGCTGTTCTGTCAATTACATGGGCCTCTGGTCTGTCCTTAGAAACCCTGAGTTTTATGCCTGATGGTGAATGGAGAACAGCACCCCTCACACTGTTCAGTATAAATTCATCAGGGAGCACGTTAACCTCCATTATTCTGTGTGATACGAGTCCTGCACACTGAAGTGGCAGACCGATTATCTTCTTCCTCTCAAAGAGGCCAACCCTGAATCCTTTACTGGCTGTGAGCCTTGCAAGGGTTGAACCGGCAGGCCCGGCCCCCATTATGAGAACATCGTAATCAGTCATCCCTGCCCTCCCTTCTGTATCTCTTAAATTTCCTTGAGTGTCTCTCCATTATGGATTCATCACCGCGCCTATCCACCGCAAACTTACCGTCAGATCCCATGGATTCATCACCGCGCCTATCCACCGCAAACTTACCGTCAGATTCCTTCTCATCCTCAGGGGTCTCCCAGAATTCCGGGTCTGCAAATCCTGGCTCTCTCCTTCTACTGGATGATAGTTCCCTGAGGATCTCCTCTGCATCATCATATCCCCTCTCTGTGAACCTGCTGATATGGTACTCGATCTTTGAGGGGGATGGTGCATCCCTGAGTATTATGTTGGTGCCCTCGTGGCCCCCATGGATCTCCAGATCCGCAGAGTCAAGGAGCCTCTCTGTTATGCTCTGTGAGAAGGATACGTCCACTATCTTCCTGTGGTTTATGTAGTACCTCCTCTTCCAGAGGACCCCCTCCTCAACCATGACCCTCTGGTCGGTGATTATGTAGCGCCTGTTCCTCCAGGAGATCACATCCCAGAGGATGGAGAGGAGGATTATGATTATTATACCCGTAAGAAGCCATGCGACCTTCTCAGCTACTGTGACACCATAATTTGCAATCAGGACATTGTCAAGTGCTCCGGCTCCCTCAACTATCCCCTGGAAGAGGTATAGTATTATCACGGCTGACAGGGCCTTTATTATGGTTGATTTTGAGTTGAGGATGAACCGCGGCCTTGTCTCATATAAAATTCTCTCACCTGGATGTAACCTGTCCCTGCCAAACATGTTATCACAGAACTGACATATAGTTGTTAAAAGAAGTTAACTACAATGAGGATTAATTTGTTGTATATGTTTTTATATGTAATGGTTGGAGATGGATTCCCTCTGATGTCTCATTTAATGTATGTTAGATAGCTGGTGTGGAACCATGGAAAGGATAGTTATCGGTGAGACCCGCATAAATCTCAGGACAGAAATAAGGAACCATGGACTCTCTGGATTCGTTCTGGGAGAGAGGATGAAGCTCATGGATTATATCCGGAGAAATCCCGAGTTTTTAACATCCCTTGAACCTGTTGTGGTGTCTGAGGGCCCTCTCATCGTCAGGATGATGTCCCGGGCCTCACGGAAGGCTGAGGTTGGACCCATGGCAGCGGTTGCAGGGACAATATCCCAGCTCTCACTCATGCACCTCATGGGTAAGGGTTCCCGGTGCAGCATAATCGACAACGGCGGTGACATCGCCCTTGTTAACAACCGCAAAATCACTGTGGGTCTCTATGCTGGATCTTCATCACTCTCAGGGACTGTGGGCTTCCTTCTGAAGCCAGGCGGTCCCAGGGGTATCTGCACATCCTCGGGGACTGTGGGGCACTCCATAAGCTTCGGGAGGGCAGATTCTGTGACAGTTTTCGCATCTGAGGCCAGCACAGCAGACGCCCTTGCGACCTCAATAGCAAACAGTGCGGATGGCCCTGATGATATATCAGCCGTTGAGAATGCCCTTGAAAGGGCTGATGACTTCAGGGAGCATTTCCGGGGTGTTATGGTTGTGGTGGGTGAACATGCAGGTACCGTCGGCAGAATACCTCGACTTGTAATGACTGATAGAAAGGCTGTTCTTGGTGACCTCTGGGATGAGGTATAGGAATAACTGAAACCATAGCAGATACAATTCCGACACAAATAACTGAATAAGTAATTCTCTAACTCAAATTAGAAGAGCACTTGATTCTAAGAACAGAATTTAATGTGATAAGTTAAAACACTTTAAAAAAGAAGTGGGGTTATAGGATTACAGCCTCAGATCGCCCATCAGTCATCACTTCTCAGAGCTCATAGGGTTCATCACAGGCCATAATAAGTATTAACCGAACATCACGCCGGTTTCCTGTTTGTATTCCTCCTCCTTCTCAACACCCATTATCTTATCAACGGCATCCATGAAGTCAGCCATTGTGACCTCATCACGCTCCTCCCTGATTGCAAACATACCTGCCTCGGTACATATTGCCTTTAGGTCTGCGCCTGATGCCCCATCGGTTATCCTTGCAAGGAGTTCAATATCGACCTCCTCTGCAAGGGCCATTCCTGAGGTGTGTATCTTGAGTATCTCCCTTCTACCATCCTCATTTGGTAGAGGTACCTCAATGAACCTGTCAAATCTTCCTGGACGGAGGAGTGCCGGGTCAAGTATGTCCGGTCTGTTGGTTGCTGCAACTATACCGACGTTACCCCTTGATTCGAATCCATCAAGCTCTGCAAGGAGCTGCATGAGTGTCCTCTGAACCTCCCTGTCACCGCTTGTTGAACTCTTAAGCCTCTTGGCTGCCACGGCGTCAATTTCGTCTATGAATATTATGCTTGGGGATTTCTCCTTGGCCAGCTCAAAGACTCCCCTCACGAGCCTTGCGCCCTCACCTATGTATTTCCTGACGAACTCGGATGCAACTATCTTTATGAATGTTGCATTGGTCTCATGGGCGACGGCCTTTGCCAGGAGGGTTTTACCTGTACCAGGTGGTCCATAGAGGAGTACGCCCTTGGGTGGCTCTATACCTATCTTTTCAAACAGTTCCGGTTTTTTGAGCGGTAATTCAACTGTCTCCTTGACCTCGCGTACCTGTTCCTCAAGGCCACCTATCTGCTCATAGGAGACATCTGGTTTTTCCTCGACTTCCATACCCGTCACAACGGGGTCCTTCTCAGATGGAAGTACATCCACTATGCTGAAGGTCTGCTGGTTCAGTGCAACCCTTGCACCGGGCTCCAGCTGCTTTCTATCTATGAATCTTGAATAATTTATTACGAAGTGGGGTCCGGTTGTACTCTTAACTGCGACCCTGTGATCATCAAGAACCTCTGTTACTGTGGCTATGACCAGTGGAGGGGTTCTGAACCTTTCGATTTCACCACGAAGGGATTTAACTTCCCTGTCAAGCCTTGTCTTCTCATTTTCAATTAAAAGTTTGTCCTTCTCAAGTTTTCTGATTTTCCACATCAGATTTCTTTTTGTCTTGGAGTTTTCCTCTTTAAGCATTCTAACTTCTTTTTTGAGGTCCTCAATCTTTTTTAATACATTCTGGGAGTTATTTTCCATGATTTTAGAACACTCCTATTTAAATTTTGTTGTATACTATCTTGTTTCTAGTAATATTTAAATATTGGGGTGGGATAAATCTAGTATAAAATAAAAAGGGATCTTCATGAGATGCGAGATTTGCGGTAAAAAGATTGTTGGAAAACCTTTAAAGACAAAAATCGACAGTTCAGTCATGGAAGTATGCAGGGAATGCTCAAAGTTCGGTAAAATCATCAGAGAACCCACAACACCCCGTAAAAAAAGTTTCAGGAAGCCCCAGAAAAGGTCCAGGAGACCTATGGATACCGTGTACGAGGTCGTTGAGGACTACGGAAGGATCATAAGAAGTGAAAGGGAGAAGAGGGACTGGTCAAGGGAGGATCTCGCTGAGAGGATCAACGAGAAGGTATCCGTCATAAACAGGATTGAAACCGAGAGGATGGAACCCGATATTAAGCTCGCAAGGAAGCTTGAAAGGCTCCTCAAAATAAAACTCCTTGAAAAATTTGAGGCCGATGATCTGGAGAAATCAGAGGGTGGCGGGTTCCGTGGAGCCACGATAGGTGACATTGCAAGAATAAAGAGGGGTTAAAGTCCCAAAAAATTATTTCTAAAAATTATTTTAGACACCCACGGCGGATATTGCAGGAATAAAAATGAATTGAAGTCCATTTCTAAAAATTATTTTTAGAATCCGATTTCATCTGAATTTTCTCTTCAACTACCCTTATGGGAGTAGTAGCCCCTGAGGACCCTCAGACCGCCGAACATCTCCCTGAGGTCATTGTATTCATCGTATTCACTGCTAACCACCATCACATGTGCTGGGGGGTGTATCCTTCTGATGGCCATTATGCTTCTGGTGTCATCATCTTCCACCTCAACGGCTGCCGCCACAGAGGACTTCATGCGGAGTTCCCCGAGTATGGATGATGCCATCCTGTCTGCAATATCATTCCTCAGAATCCTGGGTTTTCCACGGACCTTAAGGCCAGCATGCCTTTCAAGGTCCGCTATGGCGTTCAGAATCTTTTTCCTGCTATCTGCCCTCAGAATTATTAGAGACACGTTTTAACCCCTTCTGAATGAACTTATAAGGCTGCTCCTGAAGAGGACGAGGAGCACCATGATGAATCCCAGTGCCGTCTGGATGTTACCGAGTATCTCAAGGAGCCCTGAACTAACGGGCAGTTCCATCGGAGGGGCTGTCCTATCATCCGGTAGGGGTGTGTAGTAGACACCCACAGCCCTTGAACTTGGCTTCACATTTATGTCCTTTGGCTCCACATAGTTGACTCCCACAAGGAACCCGTTCTTTATGGCCCTGTTTATGGATCTGGCTATTGCCTCTGCACTGTAACCGTTCTTCTTCACCGATGCCCTCACAATCTCCTGGGTTGTCTGAACAACACCGGCCTCCTCTGTCCCGTAGACCGAGACAGATACAGAGCCGTTGGTCACGGTTATGGCGTCCTTGAGAGCCTCATATGCATAGATAACCTTTAACTTGCTGCCATCCACCGGACAGGTCTGGTAGTTCTCTGCAGCAGGGTACCCTATGCTCCAGCCACACTCATCGCATACCTTGACGTAGGGTTCATCCATTGGGTAACCGGTCTCATTGAGGTCCGCTGGTGTGAACATGTCCCCTGTGGATACCCCTGAGACAAGGTTAACTGCACCACCACCATACTTTTCACCGGCGTCCTTTGAAACCTCCTCAAAGACCTTTCCCACGATGTAAGTGGCAGAGTAGCCGTCCCTTATCATCTTACCTATGTTAACGGCTGTCTCCTGACGTACACGGGTTGCTGTACCATACTTGGGGTTTCCATGCGTGTTCCTCAGGTGTATTATGGCTCCCCTCTTACCTGGAGGAAGAACCGCAAGACCCCCAGAGTAGGGTGTAACTGTTATGGTACCGTCATCCTCCACGATAACCACGTAGGCATCGAAGGAACCACCCACAGCTGCACCTATGCTGGGACCTCCGCACATGACCCTGATTCCCTGGTAACTGTTGGCTGCTGATGCCGCCTCAGCCGCTGTTGCACCATTCTCCAGGCGGTTTATAACGTCCATTATTGCCATGAGCCTCGGTGTTGATGCACCTTCACCACCTGAGAGGACAGCGAACCTCTTCTCCTTGGACATGAGGAAGGTTGACTGGAACATGTTCTGGGCGAAGGACATACTCCCGGCTGCAGCACCATTAGGATCCGCTCCTGTGGGGTCTGTGATTACAATAACGTTCATTGTGGCGGATACCGGACCTATAAGCAGGTTGAAGATGAATATGAGAGCTAACAGTCTACCGAGCCTGTTCATCAGCCCACTCCCCCTGTTCTGTTGGTAACTTTAACCGTGGCGAAGTCCTCGATAACATTAACAGTGACTATGCCTGTTCTGGTGTCCACCTTCACATCAGCGGCTGCTATGGGCGTTACACGGGTGCCGGGAATTGTTGTCATCTTAACAAACTTCTCGGCATTCTCCATCGCCTCTGAAAGGGGAACCTTTCTCTTGGAGGTTACAAGCACCTCTCCCTTTATGTAGCTTCCGGGCCGGAAACCCGCAGCATATACATTTGCTTTTATGGAGGACAGTGGAACTATATCGTTACCCTTAACTATGACACCTGCTATTGGAACTCCACCTGTATCCTCCATTGATGATGCGTAGGCAAGATAGGTCATAGCACGACCTGAGAGGATCAGGATGAATGCCAGCAGGAGTATCACGAGGGTATCCCTTCTGATCTTTATGAGCATAACAGTTCACCTTTAACTGCGTTTCATCACAGTTACTGAATAGTTAGTTCTCTGACTCCATCTTTATAAAGATTGACCACAGAAATGAACATCCATCCAATGCAGAGCTGAAACCGGACCCCCTGAATCCACCGCAGAGATGGACTCCCGATCACGGCTGAGACCAGGAACCGTTACAAGCTGCGATACAGTAGTCACATCCTGATCTCATCTATTATCCCTGCAGCCGGGTCCATTCCCTGGGCTCCGAGGAGGAGGATGGTATCATGGGGTTTCGCGGCATCCAGCACCATCCTCAGGGCGTCCCTGAGTTTCTCCACGTGGATGTAGGATGCACCCCTCTCATCAAGGACCCCAAGGAATGCTCTTCTCTCATTTTCAAGTACCCTGTTCTGTTCATCAACAACGTCACTGCTTGAGGTTACTATGAGTTCTGCATTGAGGCCCCTGAGGGAATCTGCAAGGGCGGCTGCGTTCATCACATTTATATCCTCTCCACGGGAGCCCCTGATGGCATTCACCACCCACAGCCTCCCCCTGAGATTCGCTGCAGCGCTCCTCACGGTGGACCTGATACCTGAGGGGTTGTGGGCGAAGTCGTCTATGACAAGGGGCTCAGTCATGAGGACCGAAAACCTCCTCTTGAGGGGCCTGTATGTTTTAACACCCATCCTTATGTCCTCGGGGGAGAAGCCCAGTTCCAGACATGCTGCAGCGGCAGCCAGGGTGTTCTGTATGAAGTGCTCACTCCTGAAGGGGAGTTCCTCTGCAGGGATTATGAGGTCCCCTCCAATGTGGATGCCCTCCCCATCATACCTCACAGGGGAGTCCGAGCCGTAAAAGACCACACTGAGACCCGGGTTCACATGGGCCATTGCCCTCACACGTTCATCGTCGGCATTGAGTACAGCCACCCCAGATTCGATGGCCCTCAGGGCCCCTGCTACCTCCCTGAAGACATCTTCCACAGATTCAACAAGTCCTATATGGTCCATTGCAACGTTTGTTATGACGACCACCTCAGGCCCTATGGCTGCGGTCATCATGCGGGCGTGGTCCCTCATGACCCTTCCAAGCCACCCCTGCACCTCTGAGACCTCTATAACCATGAATTCAGGTGCCCCATCAGATGAGGCCTCGGCTATCTGCTGTGATACCACAGGGTCTATGAGGGTGTTGAACTCTGACCTTGAATCTGTGTTTGTGTAGGATGAAGCACCGGTGGTCTCTATTATATGATGGATCATGTGGGTTGTGGTGGACTTCCCATTGGTACCCGTGACCACAACCCTTCTGGAGGAGGGGGCGAATCGCTCTATTGTCCAGGAGAGTGCAAGGGCATTTGCATTCTCAATCCTGTCAACGAGGATAACCGGGAGCCCGTGCTCTTCGGCTAGCCTGGAAGACTTTCCCCGGAGATCCTGGGTTATGATGGCGGATACACCCCTTTCTGAGGCGATTTCAATGCCCTTCTCATCGATCCAGTGTCTTATAACAATGTCACCTGCTTCAGCAGCTCCAAGAGTCGTGAATATCCCCCGAAATGCCCTATCTGGACCTTTGAGTCTTCCTGAAATCTTATCTGCGATTTCATGGAGATACATGACCTTCACCCATCAGAGGATACTCCCCGTCATGTAGAGTCCCAGTGCACAGACAATCAGCGTTATGAGCCAGTAGAGGAGCACTATCCTCCTCTCGGACATCCCACGGTAGTGGAGTGTGTGGTGCAGCGGTTCAACCGGCAGTCTTATAACCCCTGCACGGTGGAGGAGGCTCACGATAACCGAGACCACAGGCACTGCTATTGCAAGGACACCGAAGTAAACCGTGTCTGTGAGCATCACTGCAGTTGCATAACCTGCCCCCAGGGCAAATGAACCGGTATCACCCATGAATATGCTCGCGGGGTGTCTGTTGAATACGAGGAACCCGGCACACATCCCGGCCAGTGCCAGGAAGGGCAGGGCCTGACCCGATAGGCCAAGGAAAATTGCGCAGGATAAGGATGCTATGAGCATTATCCCGGCTGCCATCCCATCCATTCCATCTATGAGGTTAACTGCGTTTATGGCCCCCACCATACCTGCTATGACGATGGGTGCGGCTGCAAGACCCAGGTAGAACCCTCCGAGCTTACCAACAGCTCCTGAGAGTACAAGGAAGACACCTATCAGTAGCTGGGCCAGTATCTTCTCACCCTCACTCACCTCATTCTTTATTGGAGCCTCACCAACCACCTCAACAAGTCCCTCAGAGAGCAGAGCCTCAACATCCCTCTTTGCCTTGTCTGTTGCCGCCCTTGCCTCCTCTCCGGGCTTCAGTACAAGCTGGCCAACCTCCAGGGGCCCTTCAGATACATTCCTTATTATCCTCTGGACCTCCTTCACCTTGAGGCCCAGAAGGTCATCCAGAAGGCCTACAATTGCTGCTGTGAGGACTATGAGTGATGTCAGGACGAGGTAGGGGTTGTTTCGATAGAGTACCGTTACAAGGAGGAGAGCCAGTAGCATCCCAAGCCCCCCCATTGTAGGTGTTCCTGCCTTGTGGCTGTGCTCAGTGACTATTGGTTTATCACCAATATCCGCACTCCTCAGAATGTTCCTTATAAAGAGCGTGAATACTGCAGCTGAAACAGTGCTTATAATGAAAACCATCAAAAACTCCATCATATCACCTGCCTTCTGTGTACATCAAGATCACCAAGTTTTTTAATGACCAGTTCAAGCAGTTCAGGATCATTGGCCCCCACAGTTACCCTCATATGGTTCCTCGGGCCGTGAAGCACCCATCTTGTCCCATCTGGCATGACGGACTCCAGGTCCCCGGGGTTACCTATGGGTATCTCAACAGCATAATGGTTCTTCCTCCTGATTTCGGCCGGTTTCCAGTTTCCTGCTGCCATGTCCACAAGGCAGTGCATGGGATTTATCCCTGTTGCCGCCTCTGAGATGTACCTGGTCCCGCTTGGACGTGTATTGACCTCTATGGCATAGAGTTTTCCATCCTCCGAGACTATCATGTCAACATCGGTGTTACCCTCAGCACCAAGGAGTTCGGTGACTTCTGAAGCCATTGCAAGGGCCTCCATTCCATCGAATCCCCTGATAATAGCGGGGGCCCTCTTCACCTTCCTCAGGGGGTGCAGTCCGTCCATCCTTGTGTCTCCCTTATCAACGGCCACCAGGGGGAGGGTTTCATCATTCCATCGGAGTACCTCAACGGATATTTCACGGCCCTGTATGTATTCCTCCATGAGGGCATGGTCATGGGCGTGGAGATACTCCCTGACATCAGAAGGGGTGGCTGCGACCATCACGCCTGAACCGCCCTGTCCCTCCCTCTGCTTGAGAACCACCGGCATTTCAGTTACATCATCCGGTGAATCGATTAAACCGTATTCCGGCGTTCTTATCCTGTTTCTGGAGAAGAACTCCTTGGTTTTAAATTTATCTGTGGATATCTCAGCAGCCTCCGGCCCTGATGCAACCACCGGCACTCCGTAGTCAGCCTCAAGTTTCTCCTTGAGCCAGGCCACATCCCTGAGGGGTCCGTCGACACCTATCAGGGGTACCACCGCATCAACGTCCTCCCTGAGCGCTATTTCCAGAGGGCCCTCCATGCCCCTGGGCACTATGTGGTATGAATCGGCGAGTTCAAGGTTTGGAGCGTCTGGATTTGACTCGGAGAGAATGGTGGTCACACCCATCGCTGAGGCGTACTCTGCAACGTCATTGAAGAGTCTTGAACCTATGAACAGAATCCTCATGATGATCACTCAAAAAAATCAAGGACTGGTTTACTCTTTGGTGGGATCTTATAAAAACTTAATCTTGACCGGTTGAGTTCAGGTAAAATTCATCCAGAATTCTCAATACCCTCAAAATACAGGGCTGATTGAATTCAACCCTAAAAATCATCCGCAGCTTCCAAAGTCATCAAGGGCAGAGATTATCATCCCTGCGAGGTCATGTACAGCGTCTTCAACCGCGGGTGAGAGTCCAGTCCCAAATTCAAGGTTTTCTGGCTGTACACCCATGAGGGCAATCCTGTAATCACCCTGATCCTCAAGGTACCTCACAAGGAAGGATAGGGGCATGGCATGGGTGGATATGCTGTACTCTGATATACTATCCCTCTCAATGAGCCTTACGGTTCCCGGCTCCTCTCTCATCTCAACAGCGTCCACAATCAGTATGTGGCTCGGTCTTTCGGAGCGTATTTTTCCTGTGAAGTTTTCAGGCACCGTGCCCGCATTGATAACGAGATGTCCCCTCTCCTCCATTGCCTCCTGGATGAGGGACGCCAGGTATGGGCCAAGGCCATCATCGGACCTCAATTCATTCCCGACTGTGAGGACGAGGAGCCTTCTGCAGTCAGTGAGAAAATCACTCAGAAGCCGCTTCAACATGATAGAAACCACCAGAAATAATCAGATAAATCATATGATGGATGCTTCAACCGAATCAAGGCCGCCACCCATCCTGTATGAAAGTTTTATCTCGACCTCACCTTTATCTCCGGTCTCCCCGAGGGGTATGATGAGCGGGGGGTTCATCATGGGTGTGGGACCGCATATGATTCCAGGAGCCGTCAGGGTAAAGGATATTATTCTGATAGCGTTGAAGGGACTCGATGCCTGCAGCTTCAATGAACCCCTGAAAATCTCAGGGAGGTCCCCCCTGAACTCGACCCTGTCATAAACCCTCATTGGACCTGATGAGGGTTGTGAAAGATTTTCATCATACATGATGTTCTCAAAGTTCACGGTGACGGGTTCTGCTGCATTGAAGACTGCCTGTGGTATTACAGTCCCATCATCCCTCAGGAACCTTAGGGCCCTCCTTAGAACCGGGACCTGCTCCTCATCTATGAGTGCTGTGTCAAGCATCTCACATATGATCGTGTCAGCCGCAGTGAATTCATAGTGCAGGGCGTCCTCGTTGACAACACTGACGTTATCCAGACCTGATAGGTTCTCCCCTGCACATGCAGCTATCTTCGGATCCCTTTCAATTGCAATGACACGATCAGCATACTCTGAAGCAAAGAATGAGAGGATCCCGCTGCCTGCCCCGAGGTCATAGGTGAGGCCCCTGGCCCTGGATGATATGGCCTCGCGGAAGGCTGCGAGGCGTTCATGATCCCCCAGAAGGTTTCCGTGATACGGTGTGACCCTGAATCTCATTTAGTTACTGAAGGCCTTGCTGGATCAGTGTTCATGTTCTATTTTCTGTTCGTTGATGTGCTGGTGAGCCTCACGTGTTCAACGCCCTTGAGCCTCATCATCTTCTCGGTGAGTTCCCTTATCTTTGCAACATCTCCCTTAACCACTATGACCTCAAGGCAGTGTCTTTCGGTCATGTGTACGTGCATAACAGCGTTGATGTATTCACGGTAGTCGTGCTGTATGTCTGCAAGGTCCTCCATGACCCCTGTGTAGTGGTGGTCATAGATCACAGCAATAATACCGATTCGCTCACCTTCCATTTCATTCATCCACTGGTACCTTACAATGTAGTCCTTAAGGGCGTCTCTTATGCCCTTTGATCTTGACTGGTAGCCACGATCCCTTAGAACTTCATCAAATTCATTTAAGAGCTTTTTTGGTAGAGACATGCTTATTCTCATCATAACTATTACCCCACAAGTGGTTTGATATGAATTTATTATATTATTATTCTAAAGTCATATTTAAACTTTTTTAGCTTGCAGTATTGTCTGCAGAAAACAACAGGTTATTACATGAATAATTAACACGACTATTTAAATTCATCGCAGACACCATGGCTGTCCCCGAGGATAAAAAGATACAGTGATATCGGCACCGGCAGAATTGAATAACAATGCCCTCAGGATAACAAAGCATAAAAAGATACAGTGATATATTAATTAGAAGTATGACTTTGAGGGATTTCAATGAAGGTTAAAGAAGCCATGAACCCTGAGATAATAACTGTGAGCCCCGAGACAAGGCCCCTCGAGGCCTTCGAGAAGATGTACAAACATGGAGTCCGGAGACTGTTCGTACTCGAAGATGATGGTAAACCTGTGGGTGTGGTATCCTACACTGACCTAATAGGAGTTCTTGGAACCATAAAACCCGACAGTGAACACCCTGAGAGGGACCTTAAGGTGAGGGACATCATGGTGGATGAGGTGATAACCATCTCCGCAGATGACAACATAGAGGACGCCGCCAACCTCATGCTGAGGGCTGATATATCAGGACTCCTTGTAATGGATGATGAAAGACCAGTGGGAGTCATAACAAAAACTGACATATGCCGGCTGGTTGCAGCTGAGATACTGGTTCCCTCCTGATGTCCAGGAGTGAGTGACCACAAGTAACTGGAGGTCCCCATTGAAGATTATAACCAGAAAGGAAAACATGGTCTACAGGGAAATCAGGTACATGCAGCTTGACCTTAACGCCCCCGTATCTGAGGATATGCTCAAAAGGAACCTTGACCTGCCAGAACACGAATACCATGACACCATCACAGCTCTTGAGAATAAGGGACTTATTTCACGGGAAAATGGCCGTATAGTGGCCGAAAACCTCGATGAAGAGGTCAGGGTGATGGAGACCCAGGAAGATGTCAGGGTCGCTGAACTCAACCAGATCGAAGAGGAGGCCCTCAGGATCCTCAGGGAAATCGGGAGTGGAGCTCCAATCCCACGCTACCTCCTTGAGGGCCACCTCCTCTACGGTCCTCTTAAACTTGGGACCAGAAGGATGTACAACATCATCCTCTCCCTTGAAAACAGGGGGCTCATTGAAAGGGTCCTGCTTGAGGATGGTGAGTACTACCGTCCAATCATGGAGAAGACAGAAAATTGATCCATGGATTTAAAGTCCCTGCCGGGTAAAAACAGGGACTAGAGCTCCAGGTCCCCGGTTACAGGGAGACCCCTGAGCCATCCGAGGTCGCTCTGGTAGAGCATCCTTATATCCTTTATATCAAATCTTATCATGGCAAGCCTCTCTATACCGAGACCAAAGGCGGCTACAGGTGTTTCAACTCCCAGAGGTTCCAGGACCTCGGGCCTGAACATGCCGGCCCCACCAAGCTCTATCCAGCTTTTTTTCTCCGGGAGATAGATTTCACATTCGGTTGATAGGTATGTGTATGGGAAGTAGGCCGGTCTGAACCTGACCTCAAATCCAAGTTTCCTGTAGAACTCCCTCAGTATACCCAGAAGATTCCTGAAGTTAACCTCATCCCCTGCAACGATCCCCTCAACCTGATGAAACTCAGGGAGGTGCTTGTAGGTGATGGTCTCCCTCCTGAAAACACGTCCAACAGAAAACATCTTGAGGGGCGGTTCGTTCTCACTGAGGAACCTTGCAGATACGCAGGTCGTATGGGTCCTAAGCACGCTCTGCCTTGCAACATCTCTGTCCCATTCGTACTGCCAGCCCTCTGATCCTGTTGAACCGCCGGTTTCATGTGCGTCCTGCACAGCCCTTACAAGGTCCTCACAGGGGAGATCCGTGACGGCGGGGTTTTTAACATAGAAGGTGTCCTGCATCTCCCTTGCAGCGTGGTCCTGGGGCTGGAAGAGGCAGTCAAAGTTCCAGAAGGCAGACTCGACGATGGGGCCCCTTGATTCTGTGAATCCAAGTTTAAGGAATATTGACCTTATCTCATCGATTATGCGCCTCAGAGGGTGCATCTTTCCCGGGTAGACCAGAGGGTACTCTGCATCAATGTTGTATCCCCTGTAGTGGAGTTTTCTCCAGGCCCCGCTCTTGAGGTGTTCATGGGTGACCTGTGTTGCCTCCTCAACTATCTCGATTCCCCTTTCAAGGAGTTTCCTGCCCTCTGTGGTGAGTTCAATGGTATGCCTCTTAATTTTCCTTATATCAACTATTCCCTTCCGTCCCTTAAGATCCTTCAGTGCACCCCTGAGTTCATCAGGGAGTTCTCTGATCCTCACGGATCCCCTTTCAAGTAAGAGTTCCAGCAGCCTCTCATCCGCACCCCTTTCAGGTGTTCCATCGCTCACCGCTGAGACCATCCCCTGGCTTATCCTACCCCATCCCTTCCTCATGAGCCAGCCAATACCAATACCTGCCTCTTTCTTATCAAGACCCGCTCTCCTGGAAAGTTCTGACATTTCAAGCTCTTCTTCACCTTTAAGGGCCTCAATGAGTCTGCGCTCAGGAAGTCCCTCCCTGGCACAGGACTCTCCATCCTCTGTGAGGGATACAACCTCATCCGCGTCCTTCAGAACCCTCACAAATCCCCTTGATTCAAGTGCGCCTGACGCACTCATGACAGATTTTATATCAATTTTCTGGGATTCTGCTATTTCTTCAGGCTTTAATGGTTTATCTGAGCCTTCGAATGCTTTCAGAACCTTCTTCTCGTAAATGTGAAGCTGGTCAATGATCCTGTCAAGATCCATCATAATAATTCTCCTCCAGTTTACTCAAATAAGCGTTTCAACCCAGTTCTGAGTAGTAATCAAGTAATCCAACCATGACAGAGGAAGCTGTGAGATCCGCGGTTGTCCCGGGGTTCCATCCCATCCGGTAGAGCTTCCTGTCAAATTTCTCAACCCTCCTGAGACCCGCTGCAGTGAGCACACCTCCCCTATCAACGATGTCTGAGGCTTCCTCTGAAACCTCCACGGCGATCTTCTCGCCATACTTCCTGGATATCAGTGTGTCGGGGAATCTTGAAAGTATGGTCAGGAATGTCTGGACCACGGCCCGGTTCATGCCATGCTTCTCCACGGTTCCCTTAAAGACCGGGAAGCCGACGTTGAATGTAACCGGCATGCTGGACGTTAACTCCCTTGCAATGAGGTCCCAGTCAGCTGACATCTTGAGGGTGTCAAAGAGGGTGATGTTCTCATCGATTATCCTCTGCTGTGAAGCAGGGTCATTAACGTCGAGGGTGTCATGTTCACCCATTCCACCGGCCTCCGCAGTTGAAATGGCCCTGTAGAGGTTAACAGCGTCCCCTGATGTTGTCTGAAGTATAAGACGGTTTACCTGCTCCCTGAGTCCCTGGAGATCCCCGCTGTCAACCATCCCTGCGGCTGCTGAGAGGGGTGTGAGCAGCATTATGATACCAAGGTTTGTATTGGTTGAAACCCACCTCCTGGTGTCCTCAACCGCCCTGAGTATGAGCTCTCCCAGCCCGAGGGTCGAAAGGTCAAGAGTATCCCTCAGTTTCTCCCCCCTCTCTGCTGCCAGTCTCATGGTATCACCTGTGACTATCCCGCTCACGAGGAAGTCCTCGTAGACCATATCATCGAAGTCACGGGTCCTGTGGACATTGCCTGGTTTCGGGTATCCGCTGACCTCAAGGACAGAGGCCAGTTCTGCTATCCTTGAAACATGGAGGGGATCCATCTAGATCACCCCCAGGAGATCAGGTGCGAAGTGTGATATTATAAGATCTGCACCTGCACGTTTTATTGATAATATGGATTCATATATGGCCTCATCAGTGAGGTATCCGCTCTTTATGGCCGCCTTCAGCATTGAGTACTCGCCACTGACGTTGTATGCTGCAAGTGGCACGCTGAACCTCTCCCTGACCTTACCTATAACATCAAGGTATGCCAGGGCCGGTTTCACCATGAGTATATCAGCACCCTCCCTGAGGTCCAGTTCAGCCTCAATGAGGGCCTCGTCAATGTTGGCAGGGTCCATCTGATAGGATCTCCTGTCACCGAAGGCAGGGGCCGATGATACGGCGCCCCGGAATGGTGCATAGAATGCTGAAGCATATTTAACCGCGTAGGACATTATCAGGGTGTCCTGGAAGCCTGCATCATCAAGGCTCCTCCTTATGGCTGCCACCCTACCATCCATCATATCCGATGGGGCCACCACGTCTGCCCCGGCCTCGGCATGGGATAGGGCTATCCTTGAAAGGACCTCCAGGGTCTCATCGTTGACGATTTCGCCATCCACGACGATACCGCAGTGCCCATGGCTGGTGTACTGGCATAGGCAGACATCAGTCATGACCACAAGGTCTGTTTCCTCCTTGAGCCTCCTCACAGTCCTCTGCACAACACCGTGGGGGTCATGGGCTGCTGAGGCGAGCTCATCCTTGGCTGATGGCATTCCGAATATGAGTACGGATGATAGTCCCTCATCCTCAAGTCTGGATGCCTCGGAAACCGCATCATCCACAGAGTACCTGAACTGGCCTGGCATTGTATCTATGGCCTCCACATCACCCCTTCCAAGTTTTTCACTCACAAACATGGGGTATATGAGATCCGATGGGTGCAGCCGTGTTTCTCTAAGGATATTCCTTATCTGTGGACTCTTACGTAACCTTCGCATCCTTTTTGTGGGAAACTCCATATTATCACTCACAGGTAACTGTTGGATTCATTGTGATATTTCTTATTACATCCTCAAGGGTAAAAAACATAACCATGTCCCGCGCAGAAAATAAATTCCGGGGCCCTTCATGAACACCACGGTTGATGTATGGAGATCATGACTCAACATCCACAAGGACCTCAACACGTTTTATGGCCTCATCAACAGCCTCAGGGTCCATAATTATCTTTATGGCACCTTCAGGACACCTCTCAGCGCACCTGCCGCATATGAGGCATTTTCTTGCGTCGTGCTCCAGTTCCTTCCCCACAGCTATGGCACCAGTGAAGCAGGCCTCCTCACAGCGACCGCATAGAACACAGCTGGACTCCTCCCTTTTCAGTTCCACGCCTTCCATTGGTGTTATGGAGGATGCTATGTCCTCAGAGAGGAGTGGCGTCATCTTCCAGAGACAGCAGCATTCACAGCAGCTACAGACCGAGAGGAGTTCATCATGGGGCCCTGAGTTAAGCCAGACAGAGTCTATCCTGTTCCTCCCTATTATATGGACCAGTCCTGCCTCCTGGCATCTTTCAATGTGTTCAAGTGCCTCCTCAGCAGATATGAGTCTTCCGACCTTCTCTGAGATCCTCATGGCTCCGGGGCCCAGGAAGAGGCAGCCAAGGTCATGGGGGTAGCTGCTGCAGCCCGATGAGACCCTGCATATGCAGAAGTCCATCCGGAAGATGTACCTGGACCGGAGTATCATCCTCCTCAGGACCTCCGATGGGAGGGCGACATTCTCAGGCACCTGGATGCGGTGGTTTATCTCGATGGATGAGTTCCTGGGTATGACCTGTATATCGTCCCCCTCAAAGAAGAGTCTCCTTACGAGGTTCCTGAATATCACAGACCTTTCTGTGAGGGATGCGAGTTTAAATCGGGACCTGAATGTCCTCCTTATTATCGCAACACTTATATCTGTGAAGTCAATCACGTGAACCACCCAGTTTTTCTGTGAGGGGATCGCCATCCCCATGGACCCTTCCTCTGTAGTAGGACTTGCCGTGCCTGACTATAAGGGCATGGTACTCCTGGAAGACCCTGAAATCGGGTTCAAGGGACCTTTCGAAGAGTTCCTTTATTCTGTGGTAGCTCTCATCACCGGCTATGAGTCCCAGATGGGTCAGTATCCTCCTTGTGTATGCATCAACCACGAACTCCGGTTTTCTGTAGGCATATAGCAGCACTGAATCCGCGGTTTCAGGACCGACACCCCTTACCTTCAGGAGCTCCTTCCGGGATGGTGTTGAGCCCTCAAGGGATATGAAGAACCCTGCCATTTCGCGGAGGTATGATGCCTTCTGTCTGTAGAAACCAGCACACCTTATGGCCGCCTCAAGTTCAGCGTCGTCCAGGGAGAGTATCCTCTGGGGTTTAAGGGCGTCCATTGCCGCAAGGTTTCTGAGTGCAGATGCAGCAGAGTCCCAGGACGTGTTCTGTGTGAGTATGGAACCTGTGATGACCTCAAAGACCTCCCCATCATCTGATGGTGGGGTGTAATCGCCGGGGTGGTACCTGAGTGTCATTGTATCCCTATCAAGGAGTGGCCACCATCCCTGGGGCCCATAGAGTTCCATGAGGAAACGGTAGATATGCCTGAGCATTTTCATGTTTAATAGGTAAATAAACACCACGGTTAAACATTTAGGTCCTGCGTGAAAACCCTGATTGTAAGGAATCCACATCAACCCCCATCCTCATGATCACAGAACATAAAAAGCAGCACAATCAGTAAACCAGCAATACCCGATGATATATTAATTAAAAGTTACACAGTAAATCCATGAGATATGAAATTTTACACAGACCAAGTTTTAGTATGGCTCACATCGAGCTTGAAAGCGGTGAAGCAATAAAGGCTGAGACAGGTGCAATGGTGAGCATGAGCTCAAACATAGAACTTCAGACGGAGACAGGGGGTCTTCTTGGGGCTTTTAAGAGATCCATTGGAGGGGAAAGCCTTTTCCTTAACACCTTCAGGGCACAGGGTAGGGGGGATGTGCAGCTCGCACCGGCCTATCCGGGTGATGTTGAGGTCCTTGAGACCACGGAGGCCATCTATGCCCAGAGTGGCGCATTCATGGCCGGACCAGAGGATGTGGAGATAGACACAAAACTGGGAGGTTTCAAGACCTTCTTTGCAAGGGAGGGATTATTCCTTCTTAAAATCCAATCCTCAGGACCGGTGTTCCTTTCAAGTTTCGGGGCAATTTACAGCAGGGAACTTGTAAATGAGAGGTTCATAGTGGACACAGGCCACATTGTAGCCTTCACAGAGGGTCTTGATTTCAGTGTGAGAAAGGTTGGTGGACTTAAAAGTACTTTTCTGAGTGGCGAAGGCCTGGTTGCAGAATTTGAAGGTACAGGAACCGTATACATGCAGAGCCGGAGCATTGATAGCTTCGTTGGATGGTTAACACCCATGCTCCCCTCAAGGAGTTAGATTGATACTGTGTGGTGATTCGGTGGCCGGGAACAGTACCGGTGAAATGTTCAGAGTAACGACCTTCGGATCCAGCCATGGTCCTGCAGTGGGTGCCGTTATCGACGGCTGCCCCGCAGGTCTCGAACTGAGTGAGGATGACATACAGCAGGAACTTAACAGGAGGAGGCCTGGAACCAGCGCCCTGACCACTCCACGGGCTGAATCCGACAGGGTCGAGATACTCTCAGGTATATTCAGGGAAAGAACAGATGGCACTCCAATAGCTGGAATCGTCAGAAACCTGGACGCCGACTCAAAAAGTTACAGTAACATTAAGAATACACCAAGGCCGGGGCACGGTGACTACACCTGGAGGGCGAGGTTCAGGAACTACGACTACCGTGGCGGTGGCCGTGGAAGTGGAAGGGTTACCATTGGGCACGTAATCGGTGGGGCCGTTGCAAAGAAACTCATCGGTAATTATGGTTTGACTGTAACAGGCCACGTTGTGCAGGTGGGTGATGTTAAGGCAGACACTGTAAGCCTTAAAAGGATAGGCGAGTATGCTGAGAGCAATCCTGTTCGCTGTGCAGATCCCAGGGCGGCCAGACAGATGGAGGAGGTTATACTCGATGCCCGCAGCAGGGGAGACTCCGTTGGTGGGGTTGTTGAGGTTGTTGTCCTTGGTGCGCCCCCGGGACTTGGTGATCCGGTATTCAGTAAACTCGATGCAGATATGGCCAGGGCCCTAATGGGTATCGGGTCTGTGAAGGGTGTTGAGATCGGGATGGGATTCGAGGTTGCAGAACACCGTGCAAGTGAGATAAACGATGAGTTCTACCTGGATGATGATGGTAAGGTGAGGACAACAACAAACACCTCTGGAGGCATACTTGGAGGGATATCAAGCGGCATGCCAATAACTGCAAGGATAGCAGTAAAGCCCACACCATCCATATCAGTCCCCCAGAAGACAGTTGACCTTGAAAGGATGGAGGAAACAACCATTGAGGTCCGTGGAAGACATGATCCCTGCATCTGCCCCAGGGTTGTGCCTGTTGCAGAGGCTGCGGTTGCAATCGTCCTTGCCGACCATATGATAAGGGCCGGCTTCATCCACCCCACATACATTGGAAAAGAATGAAAGAATCCCTATCTGACCAGAGAGATGACAGCAGAGCTGCTCGAATTCCTTGAGGAGCTGAGCCGCGCCCTCATAGCCTCAGGGAATTCTGTTACAGATACCGAGAGGATCCTGCGGAGTGTCGCCGAGTCCCAGGGCGTGGAGGTTGAGGTCTCGGTCCTCCCAACCATGATCATAATAAAGGCGGAGGGAGAGGTTTCAAGGATGGGCCTTGCAGCCCAGTCCCCCGGGATGATGCCCCTTCACCAGGTCACAGAAATATACAGACTCACCGATGATGTGACATCCCTGAGGATGGAGGTGGGTGAGGCCCTGGGTGAGCTCAGGGGGATATTGAGGGGATCCCACAGGTTCGGCCGCTACGGGATCCTTCTGGGTTATCTTATTCTCTCAATAGGTATAGCACTGCTTATACAGCCAGACCCTGATCTTGTAGTTTATTCATCATTTCTCAGCCTTATAGCAGGCTCCCTGATAGTGGTGGGTTACGGTAACAGGAGGCTCTCCCTCATCATGCCTGTACTGGCATCCTTCACGGTTTCTGGTGTTGCCTTCTTCCTGATCAATACGGGTGCCGTGAGCGGGAACCTCACACTCCTTGTACCGCCGCTGATATACTTTATCCCCGGTGTAACCCTAACCACAGGAATCTATGAACTTGCAAGTGGTGAACTGGTTTCAGGGTCAAGCAGGGTGATATACGGCTGCATGGTTCTTCTCCTCCTCCTGTTTGGTGTCCTGATGGGTATGCAGCTTAACAGGTTTCCGCAGGAGGAATTTGCAGCCATAAAAATATCAGCCATGAGCTACAGCCCGTATCTGGGGGCATTCATATTTGCCGTTGGTATATATCTCTTCCTCTCTGTCTACCGGAGTGATTTTCCATGGATACTTCTTGTGCTCTACAGTGCACTCATGGGACAGCAGCTGGGAAATGTAGCTGGAGGAGGACTCCTCGGGGCATTTCTGGGGGCCCTGTCAATGACACTGGTTGCCAGGGGCATTGAGCTTGCAGGTAAGACTCCGCACTTCGTCACCCTCTACCCGGCCTTCTGGTTCCTTGCTCCCGGGTCCCTGGGTTTCATAGGACTCGCAAATCTCCTGGGGAGGAACTATCTGACATCCGTGGCTGAGATAACACTCTTCGCAATGACTGTGGTTGCAATAGCCCTTGGACTGCTTGTTGGCGCACTGCTCACGGAACCATTCAGTGATAAAATAAGAGCCCCGGGCGGGGATTGAACCCGCGACCTCGGGATTACGAATCCCGCGCTCTCCCACCTAAGCTACCGAGGCCTGAAGTAATTTTTTATGACTTATTGAAACTGAAGCCTTAAATAATTAATGGTCCGCATGTATGATCCTGAACCCTGCCTTGATGTTTGAAAACTCCCATCTGGTCCCTGTTCTAAGGTTTATATGTGTTATGAAGCCCTATCATGATCGAACCCTATCCTAAATGGGAATTTCGGAGGATGTTCATCTCTGACCAGGTAATCATCATCGTTAACGTTTTCATGGCTTTTTTCTAAGTTCTGGTCTGTTTTTGAGGAGTCCCTTTAAATTTCTGTCCTGGCTTTCCACTCTTTCCATCAGGTAAATACTTTGCAGATCCGTAGTATATATGAGTTTTTTGTATAATTCAAAACCTGAAGGTTTTTTGAAGGAACCTGTGTGTGGATGAAGAGAGCCTTCAGGAAATGGTCGGGCTGTCTCCATCCAGGTCAAGTTTCATGCCATCCCTCGCTGCCAGTGTCCTGATACCCGTTGCCTCCTGGACCCTGAATGCCTCCATCTCAGGGTCGTTGAGTATCATCTTCATTCCAAGGTGGGTCATCACTGCAATACCCGGTTTCACATCCTCCACAAGTTTTATGAAATCATCCGTACACATGTGGCCCCTTATATGCTCATCCCCGGGTCTTATGACGCTTGATATGAGGACATCCGCCCCCCGGTGGTAATCTGCAAGTCCATCGAAGTACTCTGTATCCGAGGTATAGGACACTGAAAGATCATCAGCCCTTAACCTGAACCCCACACCTGTCGGGTCCCCATGGACGGTGCCTGTACCTGTAACCTCAAGATCCCCTATATCCACTGTCTCACCGGCTGATAGTGTTATGCATCGTGATCTTCTCATATGGTACTCTGATATGCATGGCCCCCAGTCCCTGTAACCCTCCATTACACTTAAACTTCCCAGGATGGTGCCCCTCTGGCGCGTCATGCCCCTGGTCATTGCCTCTATGAGTACCTCTGCATCGGTGTAGTGGTCAGTGTGTGAGTGGGATACCATCACAGCATCCAGCTTCCTGGGGTCAGAGTCAAACTGATAGGACCTCACAAGCGCCCCTGGACCCGGGTCGATGTGGATGTTCATGCCGGCGATTCCATCAATCCTCAGCCCGCCGGTCATCCTTTTCTGTGTTATGGTGGCGAAATCGTCCGCCACCACTCCCTAGAAACGTTAACCTCATTCAATCACCCATCCTATCTTTCTCCGCCGCCAATAAAAATTTATTCCTCCCTGCGACAGATTATGACGTCACAGTCGACCTTTATATCTCTCCCCTCCACGCAGAGGTTCTCATCCCTTACAGCTATTTTCTCGCCGGGTGAGATGGTGCCGCCATCTGCTACCCTCATGAGTACCATGTCACCTGGACCTGCAACCTTCTTCCAGCGGGTGTCATAGGCCTCAACATCACCTGCAAGTTTAACCTCCACGTGGCTCCCATCCTGCCTCATGACCCTGCCGACCTCGCCCTCTGTGAGGATCCTTGAGGCCAGTTTCATCTCCTCCCGTCGGTCTAGCATCTCCTGTTTGAGTTTGGCCCTCCATTTCTGGAGGAGGCGGACATCCCTCACAATGGTGTCACTCAGAAGTTTGTGGGCGCTCTTCTTATCCAGGGATGGGCTCTTTATGAACAGGTCATATTCGCTGCCAACAGATGGTGTCTGTGAGGATACATGGTCCATGAGTTCCCTGAAGAGGTCAGCAACATCCTTGAGGCTTGTCTTTGTCTTCCACCTCTTTTTAAGGAACCTGTTTGTGATCTCCTTGGCTATCTTATTCCCGAAGACTATTATTGCAGTATCACCCTTTTCCATGCTGGTTATCTTTGAACCTGTGAGTTCAATTATCTGATAGGCCCCTGTTGTTGCATATATCCTTCTTCTTCTTGTCTCAAAGGGTGTTTTCTGGCTTATTTCACCCACAACAACGTCGCCAAGGCTTCTGACCTTGCATGTGTCATCTGTGACCTTTATATTTACGCCAAGCTCCGACGCCCTCCTCTGGAGTTCCTCATCACTTTTTATCTTGCCTGTGTACAGCTCCTCCTCAAGTACCTCTCTACTTGATTTATCACCAAAGTAGGCTATTCTCCGTTTATCTCCAGCTATGACGCATCCCTTGCTACTTATGTAGGTTATGATGAGACTCATTGTGGATCACCCGATCATCTATACACATGAATTTGATGGGACAGTTAATTAAAGGATTCGAATTTTATGATCGCGTCCTTATTAGCAGGGACCCATTCATGAAAAACTGGCATGCATCCTCAGATGAATGAGGTGCAGAGATGAGCCAGCTCGTGGTTGCCGTCTTCTTAGTGCTGAATCCAGAGGAAGTATCAAACAGGGGATGAAGCAGAATGTGACTGAAGAAATGAGGTACAGTCAACCCCTCAATTAATAAAGCGCCATCAACATAAATAATGACGAGGGGGAACCAATGAAAGATGAGTACACCAATTCTCTCATAAAGGAGAAGAGTCCCTATTTACTGCAGCATGCACACAACCCTGTGAACTGGTATCCATGGGGTGATGATGCCTTCAGAAAGGCCCTGGCAGAGAGGAAACCCATATTTTTATCGATAGGATACTCCACATGTCACTGGTGCCATGTGATGGCAAGGGAATCCTTTGAGGACCCTGAAATCGCAGATATACTCAATCGAGACTTTGTTTCTGTTAAGGTGGACCGGGAGGAGCGCCCGGATATTGATGCCATCTACATGAGGGTCTGCCAGATGATGACAGGTGGCGGGGGATGGCCCCTGACTATCATCATGACGCCCGAGGGTGAACCCTTCTTTGCAGGGACCTATTTCCCTCCAGAGGATAGGGGTGGAGTCCCGGGCCTTAAGACGATCCTTGAGAGGGTTGTTATGCTCTGGAAGAATGACCCGAAGGGGATAGTTGAGACCGCGCGGAAGGTCGTGGAGGCCCTGAAGGAAAAGCCTGCTTCATACCAGATTAAACCTGAAACCGTGGATATGGCCTACGAGTACCTCAGGAGGAATTTTGACAGGAAAAATGGTGGTTTCGGGTCTCAGCAAAAATTTCCCACTCCCCACAACATCCACTTCCTGCTCACCTACCACCTCCGGAGGGGTGAGGGGGAGGCCCTTGAGATGGTTAGACTCACCCTGGAGAAGATGAGGTACGGTGGAATATATGACCAGCTGGGTTACGGTTTCCATAGATACGCTGTTGAACCAACATGGACGATACCCCACTTTGAGAAGATGCTCTATGACCAGGCCCTCACAATGACGGCCTACCTTGAGGCCTTCCAGGTGACGGGTGATGAGCTCCACCAGAGGACCGCCCTTGAGATTTCAGAGTATGTCCTCAGGGACCTCAAGTCCCCGGAGGGTGGATTCTACTCGGCCGTGGATGCTGAAAGCGGTGGTGTTGAGGGTGGTTACTACCTCTGGAGGGCATCAGAGATACTGGAGGCCCTCGGTGATGATGCAGACCTTGTAATGCGCTACTTCAATGTTCTTGAGGATGGCAACTTCAGGGGCGAGGTGAGGGGTGAGAACATACTCCATGTGGATTCCCCGGAGAAGGTGGCAGAGGAGTTCAATCTGACCCTCGATGAACTTAATGAGAGGATAGAGGAGGCAAGGAGGGTCCTTCTTGAAAGAAGACTTGAACGTGAGGCCCCCTCTGTGGATGATAAGGTGCTCACAGACTGGAATGGCCTGATGATCGGTGCCCTTGCACGCTGCAGCAGGGTTCTTGACCATGATGAATCCCTCAGGGCAGCTGAAGGGTGCCTTGAATTCATTGAGGACAGGTTAATGTCCGATGGAAGGCTACTTCACAGGTACAGGGATGGCGAGGCAGCCATAAACGGGAAACTGGATGACTACGCATTCCTGATATGGGGTCTCCTTGAAATGTATGATGCGACCCTCCGGGAGGGGTACATCAGAAAAGCCCTTGAACTCACAGAGACCCTCAGGGATAACTTCAGGGACTCTGATGGTGGTTTTTATCTCACAGATGATCCGGATGTTATTGTGAGGCCAAAGGAATCAATGGATGGGGCGATTCCATCAGGTAACTCTGTTCACATGCAGAACCTTCTGAGGCTCGGTGGTCTCCTCGAGGATGAAGAACTGATAGAGGAAGCCAGGGGGATACTGAAAGCCTTCTCCAGGAGGGTTGAATCGTCTCCAGGGGCTCACACATTCCTCCTGTCCTCTGCAGAGTGGGCAGTTTATGGTGGAAGGTCCCTGGTGGTTGTCTGCAGTGGAGAACCAGAAATACCTGCGGTTCTCAGGAAAACCCTGATCCCTGATTTCACCCTCACAGTTATGGGGGGATCAGGTGACTGGTCCTTTGCCCCGGCACACCTCAATGAGAAGGTGGCCCTGGGTGATGGCTGCACCTACTACCTCTGTGATGGCAGCAAATGCCACCCGCCAGCAGAGGACCCTGAAAGGGTCATGGAGTACCTGGGGGTGAAATAGATGGGCAGACAGAAAGACCATGAGAAGGGTCCCGGTGAAATTATGGAGAGCCACAGGCACCATGAGAATAAGGGTAAGATGATGGACAGCCACAGGCACCACGAGGAGGAGTACCGGAGGAGGTTCATCATATGCCTCCTCATGACCATACCCGTGATCCTTTTAGGGGAGCTTCCAACTGGCAACGTCCTGTTAAGTTTTGAGGGCAGCGAATTTCTGGTGCTCATTCTATCATCAGCAATATTCCTGTATGGGGGATACCCCTTCCTCAGGGGGTCCCTTCGTGAGCTATCATCACGCACCCCCGGTATGATGACACTCATTGCAGTTGCAATAACAGTTGCATACACCTACAGCCTCGGGGTGATTCTGGGCCTCGAGGGAATGGTATTCTTTGTTGAACTCGTCACACTGATAGATGTTATGCTCCTGGGTCACTGGATCGAGATGAGATCCATAAGGAGTGCATCAGGGGCTGTTGAGAGGCTTGCAGGACTGCTGCCCAGGAGGGCCCACCTGGTGGTTGACGGCAAGGTTGAGGACGTTGATGTGAGCACCCTCAAACCAGGTGACATTGTGGTTGTGAGGTCCGGTGAGAGGGTACCCTCAGATGGGACCGTCATCAGGGGGGAGTCCCATGTCAATGAATCACTGCTGACAGGGGAATCAAGACCCATAAAGAAGGTGCCGGGGGATGGTGTCATCGGGGGCTCCATAAACACTGGGGGGTCCCTCACGGTGGAGGTTGAACGTGTGGGTGAGGAGTCCTTCATCTCCCAGATCATTGAACTCGTTGGCAGAGCCCAGGAGGGCAGGACAAGGACACAGGTCCTTGCGGACAGAGCCGCCTTCTGGTTAACCTCCATCGCCCTCCTCGGTGGGCTTCTAACCTTCATCGCCTGGTCCTGGCTGGGGATGGACGTATTCTTCTCCCTTGAAAGGGCCGTCACCCTCATGGTCACCGCCTGCCCCCATGCACTGGGACTTGCAATACCCCTCGTTATAGCCGTCTCAACAGCCATCTCCGCAGGGCGGGGTATACTCATAAGGAACCGTGAATCCTTTGAGAATGCCCGGGACCCTGATGTGGTTGTATTTGACAAGACAGGGACACTCACCATGGGTGAGCTTGGAATAACCGATGTTATATCCTTTGACCCTGAAATGGATGAGGGAGAAATATTATCCTACGCCGCGGCCGTTGAATCAGGATCAAGCCACCCCATAGCAAGGGGGATAGTTGAAGCCGTTGCTGAGGTCCTCCCGGTGGAGAACTTCAACTCAATTGAGGGCAGGGGTGTGATGGGGCATGTTAACGGCTCAGTGGTGAAGGTACTCAGTTACGGCTACACAGAGGAGCTTGGTTTCAGCATCAGTGACCCCCGGGTTGATGAACTGATAGGTCAGGCCAAGACCACCGTATTTGTGATTGTGGATGATGAACTAAGGGGCTGCATCGCCCTTGCAGACATGATAAGGCCCGAGGCCCGGGAGGCTGTGGGGATCCTCAGATCAAGGGGTGTCAGGTGCCTCATGTTAACAGGTGACAGCAGTGCAGTGGCTGGGTGGGTGGCCTCAGAGGTTGGTATAGACGATTACATGGCTGAGCTCATACCCATTGAGAAGTATGATGAAATAAGGAAGCTTCAGGAGGATGGGCTGAGGGTTGTAATGGTCGGTGATGGTGTCAACGATGCCCCGGCCCTTGTACAGGCAGACATTGGTGTTGCAATAGGGGCCGGAACGGATGTTGCAATCGAGAGTGCCGATGTTGTCCTTGTGAGGAGCAACCCCCTTGACGTTGTGGACCTGATGGATCTTGCAGCAGCCACCTACAGCAAGATGAAGGAGAACCTCATCTGGGCCACAGGATACAATGTCATAGCCCTCCCTCTGGCGGCAGGAGTCCTCTACGGGCAGGGTATCATCCTCAGTCCCGCCATGGGAGCCATCCTGATGTCACTGAGCACCGTCATAGTCGCCCTGAACGCAAGGACCTTCAGCTTCAGTGGGCAGAGCGGCCGTTAAATCATGCCTCAGCAACAAAAATGGGCTTAGAAATTTCATTCACTCAACCACGTACCATCAAAATCCATGCCTCAGCAGCTGCCAGACATAAAATGAAAGGATTTAATATGATGTTCTACATAGTATCCTATGTAAAAAAGGATGGGTGAAGAAAATGAAAAGAACCCTTGAAAACCTTACAAAGGCCTTTATTGGTGAGAGCCAGGCAAGGAACAGGTACACCTTCTATGCCAAAATCGCCAAGAAGGAAGGATTTGAGCAGATATCCGAGATATTCCTGACCACGGCGGATAATGAGAGGGAGCATGCCAAGTGGCTCTTCCGCCTGATAAATGACCTCAAAAAGGAGGCCGCTGAGGACCTCAGCTCAATCGTGGTAGATGCGGAGGCTCCCCTCACACTTGGAACCACAGATGAGAATCTCATAGCAGCCATTGAGGGTGAGCACTATGAGAACAGCGAGATGTACCCTGAATTTGCTGATGTGGCAGAGGAGGAGGGATACCCTGAAATTGCAAAGAGGCTCAGAGCAATAGCCGAGGCAGAGAAACACCACGAGGAACGCTACAGAAAGCTCCTCAAGCTGGTTGAGACAGGTAAGGTTTACAGGAAGGATGAACCCGTGACCTGGGTCTGCAGAAAATGCGGCTACGTCCATGAGGGAACAGAACCACCTGAGAAGTGTCCATCATGTGACCATCCGTCCAGGTACTTCCAGGTGAAATGTGAGGACTACTGAAGGGTCACCAATGACAGAAACCAACCAGATATTCAGATGCAACGTCTGCGGAAATATCGTTGAAGTCCTTAACCCCGGAGCTGGACAGCTTGTATGCTGTAATCAGCCCATGGAACTACTGGTTGCAAGAAGAACCGATGTTGGACCAGAGAAGCATGTCCCGGTGGTCGAAGAAACCGGTACTGGCATCAGGGTTAAGGTGGGTGAGGTTCCACACCCCATGGAGGAGAACCACTACATCCAGTGGATAGAGTTTATTGCCGGAGACATGGTCTACAGGAAGGACCTGAACCCTGGAGACAGTCCAGAGGCAGAGTTCCCTGTTGAGATGGCTTCAGACTTCATGGTGAGGATCTACTGCAATATACATGGTCTCTGGTACTGAGACACAGATTACCCTTTTTAGCTAGGGGGTCCCGGTGTGAAGATTAAGTATGCCACCATAATAGTTGACGAGATGGAGGAGTCTGTTAAGTTCTACAGGGATGTGATGGGGTTCACTGTAGACAGCCATTACGATCTTGGAGCCAGCGGAGAGATAACAATCCTGAGGGGTGAAGGAGAAGCCATGGTGGAGCTGATCAAAAACCCCACCGATAAACCCGGATTTTTTTCAATAGGAATGGAGGTCGATGACCTCGAAACCACCCTGAATGATCTGAGATCGCGGGGAGCAAGGGTCCTTATGGAACCGACACCAATAACGGTGGGGCTCCTGGCATTCATAGAGGACCCGAATGGAGTCCGTATAGCCCTGATTGAGCACCGTTGATCAATAAATAAATCGTCACACTGAAACATCCTGAACCCCAAAACTTTTATTTTCCAGAATATAAAGAAATCCAACATGAAGCGTATCCATTTTATTAGCCTTTTAATTCTCGTTGTGGCTGTGAGTGGTTGTATAAACTCGGGAAACGGCAGCATAAACCAGCTGGTGCCCGAGATAAACGACCATATAAAGAAGGGTGACTCCTATTTCAATGAATCCGCCATTGCAGCCAACAGCTTCAAACTCGATGAGGCACTATCAAAGTGTGAAGTCGCAGCTTCAGAGTACAGGTCCGCCAGGGACCTTGCATCGGAGGCCCTGGGCTATGCCAGGAACAGTGCAGACCCGGTAATTGTTAATTACCTCGAAATCCTTGTATCTGAACTTGAGGCCAAGATAAATGCAACCATTGAACTTAAAAATGCCATCCAGATGCTCAGTATCAATGAAACGGAAAACGGTAACTCCAACATTGAAATGGCAAACAGCTACATGAGGACAGCAAAGGAGCTTGAAAGTGAAAGGATGGAAATTGTGAAAAAAAATCCGGAAAAATTCAGCTAAACGATCAGACTCATCCAGGTCATTTTTAATCCCCCCTTTCAACCTCCAGGAACCTCTCACCTGTCCATTTCACAGCCAGGGATCCGAGGGGTGCTGTGAAGAGGATGGCAAGTACAGCCATTGCGAGTATTGTTTCACCGGCATCCACTCCAGCAGCAAGGGGTATTGCTCCTATAGCTGCCTGGACTGTGGCCTTTGGTATGTATGCTGCTATGCAGAACACCTTCTCCTTCAGGTTAAGATCCGTTCCCCTGAGGGAGAGCAGGACACCGAGGCTCCTCACCATCAGTCCAACGGTGATCACTGTAAGTCCCAGAAGGCCAACATGGAATATGAGCCTCACATCCACCTGTGCACCTACAAGGACGAAGAGGAGTATCTCCGCGAATATCCAGACCTTGTTGAACTTCTCAGATAATTTGAGTCCAGTCTCGGGCATCCTCTCGAGGATGACAAGTCCCACCACCATGACACCCACAAGGGCGGCTATCGGGAGATATGTGCTAATAAGGTCCCCCATGTTCTTGAGGAGGATGGCTGCACCCAGGATTATGAGGGTTTTCTCGGTGTTCCTTATCTCAAACCTCCTGAAGAGATATACCAGGGCAAGACCAAGTGCAAGGCCTCCAGTTATCCCCGTCAGGATTGATAGTGGAACTCCAATGGCCTCGACAAGGAGGTTAACCTGCTGTCCCTGATATATTCCGAGGAATACAGAGAACAGCGTTATTGAAACAACATCATCAACTGATGCCCCCGTCAGTATAATCGTGGGTATGCCCTTGGCTGTTCCCATCCTCCTCTCAATGAATGAGAGCATCTGGGGAACTATGACTGCCGGTGAGACTGCGGCTATAACAAAACCCAGTATACCCGCCTCAATGATGGGAAGTTCAAGTATGTAGTGTGAGGCCACCATCACCGCAAGGCCCTCAAAGACGTCCGGGATGAAGCTCATCTTGACTGCAGTCATTCCCACCTTCCTGAGGCTCTCGAAGTTTATACCAAACCCTGCCCTCAGAAGGATTATTATGAGGGCTATAACCCTGAGGTCGGGGGATATATCCATTATGCTCTTTGATATGAGGTTCAATCCGTGGGGGCCTATAAGGATACCCAGTATCAGCATCCCAAGGATTCCGGGGAGCCTTGCCCTGGTGAAAACCCTGTTGAATAGAAGACCAAGTAGTATGATAACAGCTACGCTAAATGCAACGTACTCCAAATTCATACCTCCACTTTGAGGAAAGTTTCTCCCACATTCTTATGCAGGAGTCATCAGCCAGAAAAAGCGGTTAAAGGTGGACTCCATCACCTGCAGGATGTAATTTATCTCCATATTTATCCATTATATACTTTATGAATGATGAACATGTTCTTTCAGTTAGTATAAAAAAGTGGAAAATCTCCGGGACCCGGAAATTTATGTTCCAGGAGAAGGCATTTAACCAGCAGACCTGAATCCTTCAAGTCCAAGAAGAATGACCAGAGCTGCGGACTGTGTGATGATCGAGAATGCCACAAGTCCGGGTACAGAGAGTCCATAGAGGTAACCCATGATGAGGCTTCCTGAAAACCATGCCACACCGAAGATGGTGTTAAATGTACCGTAGGCAGAGCCCCTCCTCTCCGGAGATGAGAATACAGAAACAGCCGCCCTCATAACAGACTCCTGGGCCCCCATGCCCACACCCCAGAGTACAGCACCCACAAATGCAGCCAATGAGCCTCCAAGGAAGGAGAGGGGTGCATAGAACATTGAAACGAGAACTGCGAGGGCCATCACCCTGAAACCGTACCTGTCGAAGTATCTGCCAGATACCAGGGCTGAGAGGGCATCTATGAGCATTGCGAGTGCATATATAAGGGGGATGTTTGAGGGATCCAGAACACTCCTGACTCCAAGGTGATATCCAATCAGTGGGAAATCAGCATATCCAAGGGCAACGAAGCATACCGAAGCAAGATAAAGCCAGTAAGCCCCCCTGAAATCTCTGTAATCAATTTCTCCTGATGCTTCAAGTTCAGAGGGCCTCGGGAACAGGAGGTAACCGGTGACAAGTACTGCAATGGCAATAATGGCAGGTGCCAGGAGAACCAGGAAGCCCTCCCTGTAGCCTCCACCGGATGCGAGAACAATAAAGACTATTAAGGGACCTGCAACTGCACCTATCTGATCCAGGGCCTCATGCAACCCAAATCCGGCTCCATGACCCATATCAGAGGAGGCGTATGATAGCATTGCATCCCTTGGTGGTGTCCTGAGGCCCTTACCGAGCCTCTCAAGTATGATCAGCAAAACCGCAACCTGCCAGTTACCTGCAAATGCAAGGAGGGGAACTGCAAGCAGGTTTATGAGGTACCCGGCAAAGGTTATGAGCCAGTACCTCCCGGTTCTATCAGAGATGTAGCCCGAGAGAAACCTCACAAGGTATCCAGATAGCTCCCCGAAACCGGCTGCAAATCCAACCATGAATGCGCTTGCACCCAGAAAAGCCAGAAATGGACCCGTTATCCCCCTACCACCCTCATAGGTCATATCAGCGAAGAGGCTCACGATTCCGAGGATTACAATGAATACCGTTGATTTCCTCATGATGGTACTCCCTTCAACAAGATTTCCTCAGCATGCGAGCAGTGTTTCACCATCCATGAATACTGGCCAGCATGTAAATTGCCCTGTAGGTGTACTCCGGTTCAGATATCCCCATATAGACGGACCTCCTGAAACCACCATCGGGATTCCTTATTTTCATTATAAACCGTGTGACATCACTCACCTTACCCCTCAGGATCTCATTGATGCGGAACCCCGAATGGACGGTTTCAATGTATGGTGGATATGATATGGGTGTGAAGTTCCAGGCACCATCCGAGAAGCAGGAGTCTGTGAACTGAAGGACCTCATCGCCCGGAATCTTCATGCCATGGCCGTTGAGTATCTCAAGGGCAAAGCGGGTGTTGATTATATCTGAACCATAGGCACCGAATCCCCCATCCTCATTCTGAATTGAGAGGACCCATTCCGGTATTTCATCAAGGTATTCCCCATGCATCCTGAGGACGGAGTCCATGTAGAAGGTTATCTCAAGGCTTGATTTCCTGTATGATGTCCTCAGCATCTCAGTGAATTTCTCAGGTATTTCAAAGTTCCTGCCATAATCCCTGAGGATACTGCACCTGTAGAAGAGTCCCTGGGCAGCGAAGGTCCCTCCCCTGTGGACATCCTCGAGCCAGTCCAGGGTCTCCTCAAGCCGGGGCGGCTCATGGTCAAGGACCTCGAAGGACCTGATGGCATAGTAGGTGTTCTTTGAATCTGGCAGTCCCTCATAGAGTGTGTAACCGCCGCTGGAATGTCTCCTTTTATTGAGAAAACTTATGACCGAATTTTTCAGTGCTGGGGGATCAAACATTCATAACCTCCCTCTCAGGGCACACAAATATATATGGATTCCAGTTTAATATAATAAACCTAACATTTATCATTTAAATAAATCGTTTCTATGAGGAATACCATGATTCAGTCATGTAATGAATGTAAGGGTAAAGGTTACCGTGTTAAGAGTTACAAGATATGCAGCGCATGCCATGGAACAGGTTTCAGATCAACAGAGGATATAAAGGATCATTTCAAGGGTGTTTCAAACAGTGCAAGGCAGAGGTTCGACCTCGAGGACTCCCATGAGGTCCCCTGTGAGGTATGCAGGGGTAAGGGTGAGGTGGAGGTGAGGGAAACCTGCCCCACCTGTGGCGGTAAGGGTGAGGTTAACATCTGCCCATCATGTGGAAGGATGATGAAGGGTAGGGATGAGTACTGCCCGGAATGTCAGAAGAAGGAGAAGGTCTACATCCTCCACCCTGCATGCACAATGGACGACCTCGAGGTTGGAAGCATATACCGTGGGAAGATAACCAGGGTTGAAAAATATGGGGTCTTTGTGAGCCTCAACAGCCACGTCTGGGGACTCATGAGGGGATTGTTCCCAGACTACAAGGTGGGGGATGAACTATTCGTCAGGGTATCCCAGGTGAAACCCTACAAGGGCGAGGTGGACATGATCCCGGCCAGTATAAAGGGGCCCTACGAGGTTATCAAGTTAAAGAAGGACCTGCCAAGGACGAGGATAGCAGACATAGATACAAAGAGCCTTGGTAAAACCGTGCGGATAGTGGGGGAGGTCATTCAGATCCAGCAGACATCCGGTCCAACCATATTCACGGTATCCGATGAAACCGGGACCACATGGGCTGCGGCCTTCGATGAGCCAGGTATAAGGGTCTACCCCCACATACAGATCGGCCACATAGTTGAGGTTATAGGAGAGGTTAACCAGCACACAGGAAAGATTCAGATCGAATCCGAGTCAATTGAACGCCTCATAGGTAATGAAGCTGCGGAAGCCAGGCGGCTCATCGATGAGGCCATAGACAGGAGGGCTGAACCAGAAAGAAAGGACCTCTTAATTGAAAGCGAAACCCTGGAAAAATTAAGACCAAAACTTGTGGAGGCGGCCAAGGCAATAAGGAGGGCCGTCTATGATGGAAGATCCATCCTTGTGAGGCACCATGCAGACGCTGATGGTATCTGTGCCGGTGTTGCCATTGAAAAGGCTGTTTTACCCCTCCTCCGTGACCTCAACCCCAGCACAGATGCTGAGTGGCACTACTTCAAGAGGGCCCCCAGCAAGGCACCCTTCTATGAACTCGAGGACGTTGTGAAGGACCTCTCATATGCCCTGGAGGACCTCGAGAGGCACGGGCAGAAACTGCCGCTCCTTGTACTGCTTGATAACGGGTCGACAGAGGAGGATATACTTGCCCTCATGAAGGCCAAGATATATGACATTGAAATCGTGGTTGTGGACCACCACTACCCTGGCGAGGTCCAGGATGGACGTGTTGAGGTTGATGAATATGTTGACACCCACGTGAATCCATACCTGGTCGGTGGCGACTCCCAGATAACTGCGGGGGCGCTGTCAGTGGAGATAGCCAAGATGATAAACCCTGAAATTGCAGAGAGGATTCTCCATCTCCCTGGTATCGCTGCGGTTGGTGACCATGCGAACTCCCCTGAGGCCGAGGCCTACATTGAACTTGCAGCAGAGCGCGGCTATGAAAGGGAGGACCTTGAAAGGATCGCCGCATGTATAGACTTCGAGGCCTTCTACCTCAGGTTCATGAACGGGAGGGGCATCATCGACACCATACTTGGGCTTGGAAGTCTTGATAAACACAAGAAACTGGTTGATGCGCTCTACAGGGAATACGAGAGGAAGGTTGACACCCAGCTCAGGGCAGCCATACCCAACCTCAAATCCACAAGGCTGCCCAACGGGATACTCTTCAATGTCCTGGATGTTGAGAAGTACTCACACCGCTTCACATTCCCTGCCCCGGGGAAGACCTGTGGATTCGTCCATGATTACATGGTCCAGAAGCATGGTGAGGACACACCCATAATCACCCTGGCCTACGGACCTGACTTCGGTGTTATAAGGGCCACTGATGCTGTCAATGAGAAATTTGGATTTAACCTCAACGAGATAGTCTGGGAACTCGCAGAGGAGATCCCAGAGGCAGTGATAGATGGTGGTGGCCATGAATGTGCCGGTTCACTCAAGTATATTGAGGGACTCTCAAAGAAGGTGCTATCAGCCTTTGCAGAGAAGGTTGCAGCCCTTAAGGGGTGATCCCTCTGACCACTAAATAAGATTGAAACAGGGCATGGAGCCATGAGTGGCGTTAAATTTTCTGGAGCATGGCCTAAACTTTCTTTTTGCCCTCTTCCTTAATCCTGAAGTAATAGTCGCAGTGATCTGCTATGGGGCACTCCTCATGGCGTGGACCCAGAGGCCTGCATATGTCCTGGCCGAACTGTACCATGAGGTCATTGAGCTCTATCCAGTATTCCCTGGGAATCACCTTCATCAGTGCCCTCTCGGTCTCCTCGGGGGTCCTGGTATCCACAAGTCCTATCCTGTTGGATATCCTATGGACATGGGTATCCACCGGTATGGCTGGCCTGCCAAAGGCATAGACCAGGACACAGTTGGCTGTCTTTCTGCCCACCCCGGGGAGTTTCAGGAGCTCGTTGATGTCATCCGGCACCTTACCATCATATTCCTCGAGGATTATCCTGGAAA
The DNA here is from genome assembly GCF_000828575.1 of Methanothermobacter sp. CaT2. Lineage (GTDB taxonomy): Archaea > Methanobacteriota > Methanobacteria > Methanobacteriales > Methanothermobacteraceae > Methanothermobacter. Next base: position 670,681 of record NZ_AP011952.1, read on the forward strand.
CCTCCCTCACCCTCCTGGCCTTCACATGATAGAAGCCTGCCTTCCTGATGAGGGCTTCGATTTCCTCGAGGGGTGCATAGGCCACATCCTCAATGGAGGGGTACCTCTCAAAGAGACTGGCTGTGGCCTCATCGGTGTTCTCATCCCTTGTCCTCTGTGACAGGATGGTCCTTATAAGTACGCGGTAGGGGTCACGGTCCTCAAAGACCCTCATGGAGTATACACTCCTCAGACCCCCAATTATGGCATCAATATCCTTGATGAGATCACCAGAAAAAAGTTTATCCTGAGAAAAAAAGATGAAATCAGTTGAGCTTTTCAAGTAGAACTTCAAGGCCCTCCATGAGCCCACTGCCCTCCGTTGCAACTGTAGGGAATACCTCCACTTCGGAGTCTATTTCCAGTTCAGAATCATCGAGGTCCTGTTTATTTGAGAATACAACGTAGGGTATGTTTTTCTCATCAAGTTCAGCCATTATTTCCTTCTCCGCCAGGGTGACGCCCCTTGAGTTATCAACAACTATTATTGCAGCGTCAAGGCCGTTTGATATTATCTCAAGCATGAACTTGAATCTCTCATGGCCGGGTGTTGCAAAGAGGTGTATCTTCTCACCATTAACAATGCAGTTACCATAATCAAGTGCAAGTGTTGTGCCCTTGTATTCAACCTTGGTTATCTTATCACAGAGCTGTTCAAGGGTTGTTGTTTTACCGGTATCATAATCTCCAAAGATTACAACCTTTGTCTCCTTGGCTTTCTTCATATAATCAACTCACAGTCATTCAGTTAGTCTAACATTTGAATATGGGTTAACCCTATTTTATATATTTTAGGATAAATTCATTCTGCAACCAATCTGCATCATCCTCTCTGGGAAATCAGGGAATGATACGCTGAAAACCTCTGCATCCCTTATAGTTATACCCTCCCTGAGGCCTATGAGTGTGAAGGCCATTGCAAGTCTGTGGTCACCATGGGACCAGACAGTCCCCCCGGAGGCACCTCCCTCTATGATCATCCCATCGGGAAGTTCGGTGACATCCACTCCAAGTCTTCTGAGTTCAGCAGCGCATGTGCTTATCCTGTCTGTTTCCTTGTACCTTGCATGTTCAACACCGCCTATCTCGGTCCGGCCAGTTGCAAGGGCCCCGAGGACAGCCACCGTTGGCAGGAGGTCGGGGGCGTCGTGGAGGTTGACGGAGACCCCAGAGAGCTCACCGGTGGAGGCTATCCTGACGTGGTCCTCCCCCCTCCTTACCTCGGCCCCCATATCACTGATTATGTCCAGTATGATGCGGTCTCCCTGCCTCGAATCCCTGAAGAGGTTTTCGATGAGGACATCCCCACCTGCAGCAGCCACCGCCCCTGCAAGGTAGGATGCTGATGAGTAGTCACCCTCAACCGTGTAGTCCAGTCCCCTGTAAACTGCTGGTTCAACCCGGAAGGTGCCTTCGGAGTAATCAACGGGGACAGAGAACCTCTCCATCACATCAACTGTCATGTCAACGTAGGGCCTTGAGATGAAGTCGCCCTCCACCATCACTTCAACACCCTCGGTGAGGGGTGCTGCGATGAGGATGGATGATATGAACTGTGAACTGACATCCCCCCTGATGGATGTACTGCCACCCCTTAAACCACCCCTTACGATAATCGGTGGAAGTCCATTCATCCGTGATGACAGTGCCTCGACACCGAGGGGTCTCAGGGCATCAAGGAGTGGCTGCATTGGCCTTGTTCTGAGGGATTCGTCCCCTGTGAGTACCGTGTAGTTTTCTGCAAGGCCAGCCACAGAGGTCATGAGGCGGAGGGTTGTGCCAGAGTTCCCCAGATAGATAACGTCATCAGGGGTTTCAAGTTCCCCTCCGCTTCCATGCACGGTCCAGGCATCCCCCTCATCAACCCTTATGCCGAAGGCCCTGCAGGCGTTCAGGGACGAAAGGGTGTCCTCGGCTATGAGTGGGTCCCTGATCTCTGATACCCCCTCTGCCAGTGCTGCGATTATGACTGCCCGGTGGGTGTAGCTCTTCGATGGGGGTGCCTTAACGGTTCCTTCAAGGTTACCTGATTTTTCAACTGTGAGATCCATAAAAACACCTGCAGATACCTCCAGATGGATCAGCGCACTATTTCAATTATGACCTCTGGTTCGTCCAGGTTTAGAACATCTACCCTCTCGCCTGCTGTTCCGATGACCTCCTTCCTGAAGCTGATATGATCCATGGTGAGTCTGTTACCCTCGACCTCGATTTCACCGTTCCTCTGGATCTCCTCGTAGACCTCATGGGGATCAGCACCTGTGAGCCAGGATATTATAGCTGGGGCATCTGATCTGAACTCAGGACCTATTTTTTCCATCCTTGGCTCAAGTTCCACGGCCCTCTCGGTTATCTCGGGTTTGCCAGCCACGAGGCTGATATCACCTATGTTCATTGTACCTGCGATATCGTCCAGGAAGGGTTTTATCATTTCTGCGGATTCATTATCGGTGTAGATGGTGGCTGCTTTGAGTGGTGCGTTCAGGGGCATCTTGGAGGAGGACTTGAACCTCCTGATCTCTCCTATAATTTCAACTGCAAGGTCTCCGCTCCTCTCGATTTCAGGGTCAACGATTTCAGGTATGTGCTCTGGCCAGCCCCTCAGGTGTATGGATCCCTCTCCCACGTGCTGGTGCACCTCCTCTGTGAAGTGGGGTGCCACCGGGGCCAGGAGCCTCAGACATGTGTCAAGTACCATTCTGAGGGTGTTCTGGGCCGCCATCCTTGATTCGGGATCCTCATCTGAGTAGAGCCTGTATTTCACTGCCTCAATGTATTCGTCGCAGAAGTCATGCCAGATGAAGGTCTGGACACGGTTAACCGCTGCTGCGAAGTTGTAATCATCCAGGCTCTCTGTTACCTCAGCCACCAGGTTCATGAGCCTGGAGAGTATCCAGCGGTCCATGGGTCTGGCTTCAACCTCCGGGTTCTCTGTGAGGTGTATGCTTATGAATCTGAAGGCGTTCCAGAATTTTCTCAGGAACTTATACCCATACTTCACGTCCTTCCATGCGAAGGGGACATCTGATCCCGGCACGCTCCCTGCCGCCCATAACCTCAGGGCATCGGCACCGTAATCCTCCAGGACCTCCTCTGGTGCTATTACGTTTCCACGGGACTTGCTCATCTTGTGGCCGTCCTCTCCGAATACCATACCATTTATAACTATTTCACTGAATGGTTTCTCGCCTGTGAGGGCCATGCATCTGAGTATCGTGTAGAAGGCCCAGGTACGGATTATGTCATGGCCCTGCGGTCTCAGGTCGGCTGGGAAGAGTTCCCTGTAGGACTCATCGGGCCATCCTGCAACTGAGAGGGGTGATATCGAGCTGTCCATCCATGTGTCAAGGACGTCCTCCTCTCCTATGAATTCTGTACTCCCGCATTCACATGTTATCCCGGGTCCATCCCTTGTGGGGTCTACTGGCAGCATCTCCTCATCGGCCACGTGGACCCTGCCACATTCACTGCAGTACCAGACGGGTATGGGTGTTGCGAATATCCTCTGACGTGATATGCACCAGTCCCAGTCCATTGAACCTGTCCAGTTGAGGAGCCTTGTCTTCATATGCCCTGGTACCCATTTCATCTCCTCTGCAGCTTCCCTAACCTGGGGTATGAGTTTCTTGACAGCCACGAACCACTGCTTCTTGACAAGGATCTCGATGGGTGTCTTGCACCTCCAGCATGTCCCAACGTTCTGTCTGACAGGCTCCTTCTTTAAGAGGAAGCCTTCATTCTCAAGGTCCTCCACTATCTTCTCCTTGCACTCTGCTATGGTAAGCCCCTGGTATTTACCTGCGGCCTCTGTCATGTAACCCCTTTCGTCTATTGCATCTATCACGTCAAGTCCATGGCGGTTGACCCAGCTCACGTCGGTTTTATCACCGAATGTGCACACCATAACTGCCCCTGTACCGAATTCAGGGTCCACTTCAGGGTCCTTTATGAGTTTAACCTTCTGTCCAAAGAGGGGCACCTCTATGAGTTTGTCCTCAAATTCCCTGAACCGCTCATCATCGGGGTGCACAACAACGGCCACACAGGCAGCCATGAGTTCTGGCCTTGTTGTTGCTATTGTGATGTGCTCATCTGCACCCTCAACAGGGAACCTGACGTAGTTGAGGTTTGTCTCATTCTCAATGTATTCAACCTCTGCGAAGGCTATTGCAGTCTCACACCTCGGGCACCAGTTCACCGGGTGCACACCCTGGTATATGAGTCCATCCCTGTACATGCGGAGGAATGATAGCTGCGTCCTCCTCATGTACTCGGGGGTCATGGTTACAAATTCATGGTTCCAGTCCTGGCTGAAGCCAAGGCGCTGCATCTGCTCCTTCATCATCCTTATATTTTCCTGTGTGAGCTCCACGCAGAGGCGCCTGAATTCTTCACGTGAAACATCGCTCTTCTTGATGTTATGGGTCTCCTCGACCTTAACCTCCGTTGGGAGGCCGTGGCAGTCCCATCCCTGTGGGAAGAGAACATCGAAACCTCTCATCCTCTTGAAACGGGCTATTATGTCCATGTAGACCCAGTTGAGCACGTGGCCCATGTGTATTGAACCTGTGGGGTAGGGTGGTGGTGTGTCTATAATGTACCTTGGCTTTGTCCCTGACCCTATGAAGCGGTATATGTCCTCTTCCTGCCATTTTTTCTGCCATTTAACCTCGTTTTTATGGTTGTAATCCTTCGGGATCTGATTATCGGTCATCTTATTCTCTCCCTGATAGAAGCTGTGATTAGTGCTGCGGTAGTTATAGATAATATTCACTACCCAATCTTTATAAAGATGTTTGAATACTCTAACCTTGTAGGAGAAATAAGGGGAAGCAAGTTCTCATATGGTGAATACCGATGGAGTTAATCTGGTTCTACATAGCACTTTTCCTTGCAATAAGTGATGAGATACATACAAAGATACTCTGGAATGTGTTCTTTGACTTTTACATACTCCTGGCCGGGATTCTCAAGGAGACATTCTCATCGAATATACAGCTCTGGCTGGTCCACGAGTGTCTGGAGGCCCTTTTCCACTTCGTGATCCTGTCGGTCGTGTTTTTATCCCTCGAAATCGGGTTCCTTGCAGCCACAATACACCTGGTTGTTGATCTGTACCACCAGCTGAGCGGGGTTGATCATGGATGGCTGTACCACAGGGCGCTTCACTTCACGGTTGAATCCCTCTTCTTTATAATGATCTTCTCAGCAGCCTGAATCTATCATGAACTGAAAAAGACACCATCTACGAGCTGATACGTGATATAGGTGTTACAGGCATGAAAAATAAAAGTAAAGGAAGGTCCATCTGAAGTCCCTTGATACCCTTTTAATCAGTTAATCCTTCTTGCAAGGGTTACAGTGCCAAGGAACCTTGTTTTGGGTATTCTGGGAATTGATGATGCTGAAATGTATTTTCCAAGGAACAGTATGTTATCAGGTCTTCCCCTGTATCTTCCTATGAGCCTTCCTCCATCGAAGGTTACATGGACCTTCACAGATGTTGAGTTTTTCTCTGAACGTGTCTCATAGAGCAGTATGTTTCTCCTGTTAATACCCCACCTGTCTGTTCCTGCCGCATAAACAGCGGCCTTCAGTGGGTCCCTGCTCCACCTGGAATAGTAGCCCCTCCGGTAGTATGAAGGGCTGTTCGGGACACTCAGGTATTCACCACTTTTCAACCTGAAGACTGAGAGCCTTGAATATCCCCTCCGGTAAATTGAAACTCCTGCCTGTCCACCTGGACCTCTTATAACAAAGTGACCGAGTCCCAGTCTTCTCACAAGGCTGTGGGCCCTCTTCATATCATAGGAGGTCACATTACCCCTTCTGATAATGTCACCACCAATGGACTCAAGTGCCCGGTTTATCCATACAATATCGGGCCCCCCGGCACCCATCATCCAGCCGCCCTCTGAGATTACTGTGTGGAAGAAGTAACCGTTGGTTGTCTTGTATTCCTTGAGGGTCTCCCTGCCATTCCATACCGTCCTCTGGATTTTGAGGGTCGCTGCGTAGGTCGAATCCCTCCGGTAGGCGAAGACCGCGCATGTATCATTTACGTTGACGATGACTGAACAGCAATTAGAGGTGGCTTTAATATGGGAGTGGTTACCTTTGGACCCCCATCTACTCCATGTATCATTTTCAGTGGCTGCTGAAGCCGTTCCAAGGGAGATTGCAAGGAAAATCAGAAAAGCAACCCCCCAGTATTTATTCATATTACACCCCCCAAGAAATCTCTAATATTTAATTGTATTTTGATGCATATATAACCGGGTGTGTGCCGGAGGAATGGAAAAACCAACCCCTGAAAATCCTTAAGATAATTTATTTGCCTGTGGACTCGTTGATGCAGCCCACACCCACGGACTCGCTGGTGGCGGTTAATTATTTATTTGATACCATGATAACATTCAAACATCACATTTACTGGAGGATCACCATGCCTGTTATAACGTTCGATTACGATGACCTGAAGGAACTGGGCATTGATATTGATAGGGAGAAGCTCCTTGACGTTCTGCCGATGATGGGAAGTGATATAGAGGACTTTGATGACGAAAGCATTAAGGTGGAGTTTTTTCCCAACCGTCCTGACCTGCTCTCGGTTGAGGGTGTTGCAAGGAGCCTCCGCGGATTCCTTGGAATTGAAAAGGGTATGCCATCCTATGATGTCCATGACTCCGGGGTGGAGGTCACAGTAGATGAGTCTGTACTTGATGTGAGGCCATACCTTGGAATGGCCGTCATAGAGGACGTTCAGTTCACCGATAAAAAACTTAAACAGGTCATGGAGTTCCAGGAGGACCTGCACTGGGTCATAGGCAGGGACCGCAGGAAGGTGGCCATAGGTATCCATGACCTTGACCGTGTCGAGCCACCCTTCCTCTACAGTGGCGTTGAACCGGAGGGAGTCACATTCACACCCCTTGACAGTGTATGTGAAATGACACCCCATGAAATACTCGAGGAGCACCCCAAGGGTGTCAGTTACGCCCACCTCCTCCGGGACCATGACCGCTACCCCCTGATAACAGATAAGAATGGGGACGTTCTCTCCATGCCCCCCATAATAAATGGGGAGCTCACCAAGTTAACCGTGAACACCCGCAGAATACTTGTGGATGTCACAGGAACCGATGATAGGGCTGTCAGACAGACCCTGAATATCATATGCACATCCTTTGCAGAGGCGGGTGGAAGGATAGGCTCGGTGAGGGTTAAGCGTCCTGATGGAGAGCTGCATCTACCAGACCTCACACCACGTGAGATGAGGGTATCTGTCTCAGAAGCCTCACGGATAACCGGACTTGAACTCAGTGCAGATGAGGTCATGGATCTCCTCATGAAGGCCCGGATGGACGCCCGGAGGACCTCAGATGATGAGGTGGTTGCGGTTATACCCGCCTACCGGGTGGATATACTCCACGAGGTTGACCTTGTTGAGAACATAGCTGTGCAGCACTGCATAGGGAGGATTGAACCCGAACTTCCTGATATAGCGACCATTGCAGAGGAGGACACCTGGAGCAGGGCAGACGCGTCTATAAGGGAGGTCATGGTGGGCCTCGGATTCCAGGAGGTTATGAGCCTCATGTTAACCAGTGAGGAGAACCACTACAGGAGGATGAGGCTTGAGGAGGATGAAAGGGTTGAGGTTGCCCAGCCCATTTCCCAAGACAGGACCATGATCCGCAAGAGTCTGCTCAACGGCCTCCTTGAGTTCTTCGAGGACAACAAGCACGAGGATCTTCCACAGAAGATATTCGAGGTCGGGGATGTGGTGTACATTGACCCTGAATCTGAGACCCGTAGCAGGGTGGTTAAGAAGCTTGCATGCGCAGTCACGCACTCCAGTGCAGGTTTCACCGAGATAAAGTCCCTTGCAGCGGCTGTGGTTGAGAACCTCGGTTACGAGTTCAGGATAGAGCCCCTTGAACACCCATCCTTCATAGAGGGAAGATGTGCAGCCATAGAATCTGAGGGCAAATCCTCAGCCATAGGTGGATTCTTCGGTGAGGTCCATCCTGAGGTTGTAACAAACTTCAACCTGGAATATCCTGTTATTGCACTTGAAATCGAATTTAAGGAGAAATAAATGGAATATGAACTTTCAGGGCTTTCCAGCCACTGATACCCTTATCCTTCTGTTTCTGGGTCCGTCGAGTTCTGCGAAGAAGATGCTCTGCCAGGTCCCAAGGTCCATTGATCCGTTGATAACCGGAACCGTCTGACTTCCCCCGAGGAGCACGGCCCTCAGATGGGAGTCGGCATTGTTGTCAATGGCGTTGTGTCCATAGGATGCATCCACCGGTACGGTGCCCTCAAGCATGGATTCAATGTCGCTGAGGAGTCTGCTTTCATTTTCATTTATGAATATCGCTGATGTTGAATGCCTTGAGAAGACATTCAGTATGCCGTTCCTTATCCCTGAGGACTCAAGAACACCCGAGACCATGGAGGTTATGTCAATGAGCTCAACCCTTCGGGATGTCCTCAGGGGGAGTTCCTGTGTATAGACTTCCATAAAAACACCACATTTCATTTATGTCCCTCATTTTAATAAAAGCTTCACCCGGGAAAGTGTGGAGTGAAGGGGATAGTGCGGGATTCTGATGGGACTGGAGCTGGATAATTGATGGATCAGTCTGAAGCGAATACTAGCCGCATTGCTGGCTACTTCAGCACCCCTGAAAATAGGCCTGTGAACCTGTAAAGGAGACTCCTGTCCTGATAGAATGCTGCGTGTGGACATACCTCCATGCAGCAGAGACAGTTGATGCAGCGGGAATAATCGAACTCCGGTATGACTGCACCCGCCTTCAGAGCCCCAACCGGGCAGCTCTCAACACAGACATTGCAGTTCCTGCACCTCTCAGGGTCTATGGCAGGTCTCGACCACCAGAGCTTCATGATGGCGCGTGCAAGGCCCGATGGCAGGAGGTCAAGGGTGTAATAGATGTTTGATGGCCACCTGAAGTCATCCACCCTTTCAGGTTCATACCCTGCAATTTCAAGTTCGGCAGGATCCGGGGCGAGTCCCTCTCTCCTGGCGGCCTCATTAACAGGGACCCTGAAGGGGTCCATGCCCAGCAGCCAGGGGATGTATACGTCAAGGGCAAGGGCATCCTCTGATGCCAGGATGATTCCAAGGTCCCTGGGGTCTCCCCCCGATGGACCGTTTCCCTCCATCCCGACAACCCCATCAACCAGGGTGAGGGCTGGTTCTGTAAGGAGGTAAATTTCAAGGAGCCTCCTTGCGAACTCGGATGGTCTGGGGTGCTCCCTGTGATAATCCGCCTTCCCGAATCCAGGCACTGCACCGTACATGTTCTTAACGGCACATGTGAATATGGTCATGCTGTGGGTCTTCAGCTTGGGGAGGTTAACGACAAGGTCACTGTCCACCACCGGCCTTGAAATGGGATACCCTGAACCCATAATGTATGATCCAGAGGCCTCAAAATTCACTGGTTCAATATCCAGTCTCCTGCACACATCAAGTATGCCTGTGGCCCTCCAGAATCTTTCTATATTCCTGAATGAACCACCGGGACTGTCACCTATGGATACCTCAGCCCCAAGGTCCAGAAACACCTCTGCCACAGCCTCGATGACTGATGGGTGGGTTGTGACGTGCCTCTCCGGTGACGCTGCCATGAGCATGTTCGGTTTAAGGAGAACCCTGTCCCCACTGGATGCGAACCTCCTGGCTCCTCCCAGAAGTTCAATACACTCAGTGACCGACTCCCTTACCTCCTCAGGGTCATAGGAATGGCACTCTGATACCGCTATCCCCTTCATCTTTCAGATGCTCCAGAAAAAATAGAAGTGGTCAGGGATATTTAAAGTCCGAAGGATTTCATGAGGAGCTCTTCATTGACAAATCCTGCCCTGAAGACATCTCCTGTCCTGAGGTCATTTATAACGACCTCTGCAGGTGCAAACATTCCCTTATCTATCTTGTAGAAGTCATACTCGGCCTCCCTGAAGACATCATAGAAGGGTTTACCATAACCCTCAGATGCAGATGATGGGAGGTTCTCTGCCAGGGATTTTATGTCGTCTCCTTCCTCGGATTCTATGTAATAGTAGGTCCTTCCGCCGAAGAGGACTGCATCATTGGTTTTACCCATGGCCTTAAGACTGTCAGGGTCAACCGGGGCTATTGGTGCTATACCGGCAGCATATTTGACCTTGTTAACATCGAAGTGGAGTGCCTCAAGCATCTTGTAGGTACCGTTTTCAACCACACGACCTGAGATCTGTATTGAACCAACCAGGGATGATGTTGGGGCCACCAGGACGTATACGTTCTCTGCTGCCACGTCACACTCCTCTGCAATCATGTCTGTGACATCCTCACCAGGGAGTTTATCTGCCTCAAGGGTGAGTATTGCAACATCTGCATCATCCTGGTATCCTATCTCATCATAGGTCTCTGCAGGTTTCAGGGAGAGGGCCCTTGCAGGTCCGGAACCCAGTGCAAAGAAGTCGCCCACACTGACTGACCATCCAGCCTTCTGGGCTCCCAGTGTTGATATGGCAGGGAAGTCTGTCTTTATCTTAACGGATGGAAGTGCGAACCTCTCTGAAAGGTCGCCGGGTATGGAGATCCCAACATCTGCAAGTCCTCCCAGGCAGACCCCTGTGTAGAGTTCACCTGCCTTGATGCTGCCGTCAACGTTAACTCCGCAGTCGATGACTGTTGAACCATTTTCAAGTTTATCAACCCTTATTTTAAGGTCGTCTGCCTTTTCAATCATTCTGTCAACTATCTTCTTTGCCTCAAGGTTTACACTTACCATTTGATCACCTCTTCTGCTTCTTTGAAGTTAACCTCATATATATGAGCGCTAATTGAGTGGATGGTTATGTGACCCACTTCAACACCCACCTCTGCTGCGACGTGATCAGCAAGATAGGCAAGGCCCACAGCATTTGGGAACCATGCCCCGTAGATGTCATGGCTGCGCCAGAGGGCCGTTGTGAAGAGCCTCCCATCCCTTATCTTGAAGTCAACGAGGATCATGCAGGGAACCTCATCACTCGCAGTGTCCTCAGGAGGATCCCAGGTTACCATGGTGGCCCTTCTTGATTCTGTGCAGTTTTTAAGTCTCCTTATGGCCTCATCCAGCTGGTCCACTCCGAAGTGTGCCCTCAGGCGGTTGCCGTAGGTGTAGACAAATCCCTTCCTGTCCCCTGAGAGGAACTGTTCAGAGTACTTCTCAAGTTTTTCACCGCTCCAGAAGTAGCCCTCAGGGACCTTTATGTTGAGCAGCGAACCCCTCCTGATATGGTAAAAGTCATCTGATTTACCGAGGGGCTTCTTTATGGTCACAACGGTGTTCATGACCTCCCTTGTAAGGGATCCCCTTTCATCCCTTATCTCCCGCCCATCACGCATTATCTTCTCAACGAGTTTCTTCCAGCCATCTGCAATTTCATTGACTTCTATACTGTAGGCCATCATGAACACCCTCAATTACCTGCTGCCATCACCATGTTGCGGAGTTTGCTGAAGGCCGCCTTCCTCGGGAGTTTCCTCATTCCGCAGTCAGGGTCGATGTAGAGGTTCTCCTCTCCAACTATATCAGCACCCCTTTTAATAAGGTTTCTTATCTCCTCCATGGATTCAACCCTCTCGGTTGTGGTATCCACACATCCGAATCCTAACCCTTTATCACCCCTCCATTTCTCCTCAAGGACCTCCAGGTTGGATGGTCTTCCCGCGAATTCAAGGTCCAGGACATCAACCTTAAATCTGAGCAGATCAGAGAGCACGTTCCTTATGTCTCCACACACATGCAGTGAGACCTCAATGTCCAGGCCGGCTGCAATGTGATCTATGGCCCTCCCCGCTGTTTTCATATCAACAATTCCCGTTGAGAGGAAGGGCTCATCTATCTGTATCATTGCAGCCCCTGCATCCTGGAGGTGCTTTGCCTCTATTTTAAGAACTCCTGCCATGTCCATGACAGCCCGATCCCTCTTCTGGGGGTCGTAGAACCCCTCTATCCTGGATGCGTAGATCATGGTGGATGGTCCGGTTATTATACCCTTAACACCCCTTGATTCATCATATGTGAGGCCCCTTAAAATCCGGTATGCATATCTGAGGTCAGCTGCTCCTATGGAACCTGCAGGCGGCGTTATCCTTGAGTATATGATTGATGTGCCGTCCTCGATCTTCATGCCTCCAATTGCCGCTGCGAAGTGTCCCACCATGTCGCCACGGACCTGTCCATCCGAGATTATATCAACTCCCGCCCTGAACTGGTCCCTCACAGCAGCCTCTATGGCCGGTCTGTATCTATCGTAGGAGCCAAAAAAATTCAGCACACGTTCACCCAGTGTCTCAGGACCCCTGGGTTCTGTGGGGTAGCTTCCAACAACTGTTGTGATCACACCATCACCCTCAGGGTTCTGCCACCTCAAGGATCCTCTCTATCTCCTCTGGATCAACCGGGAGCTCAACCACGGCTGTACCGTAGCATGGCTTGGTGTATGGTATCATGACGGTTGATCTTTCCTCATCTATACCGATGGGTACGGGTGGTATGCCGATTATCCTTGCGCCGAGGATCTTCTCACCGGGCTTTATGTGGACGACCCTCCGTGCCTTCTTTTCTATCATTGCTGCACATTCCCTGAAACCGGCCCTCTTCATGTGGATCTCATAGTCCCCTGACTGCTGCAGATAGGTCTCCAGGCAGAACGTCATGGTTTCTCCTCCATGAACCTGTCTATCCTCACTCGCAGGGGTGCCGGGTTGTGGTGTGCCCTTGCAGCAATGATCTCCGCGTCAAGGGTCTCCATTATTTCATTAACGAGTTCCTCAAGGACATCCGCGTCCCTATCAAAGACTATTGCCAGGGTCTCTGTATTCAGTATCCCTGCAAAGGTCACAAGGTATGCTGCTGCAGCATCGTTGGGTACAAAGCCTGCGAGGAATTCGTAGTCACCCTCAGCTAATTCGTTGATGCATGATTCAAGGTCCACCATTTCATCCGTGTAGATACCCTCAGGGTCAGCAACCTGGACAAGCCTGAGTGCGGCTGGATTGGCTGTTACCGTAACCCTGAAACCCTTCTTTTTGAGTTTATGTGATGTATATATTGCCAGGGGGATCTGAACCGGTGATTCCGGGCATCCCAGTACCATTAAAGCCTTCCCTGTTGATTCCGTTTTCATGATTATCTCCCCTTATGGGTTCGTGATCATTCACCAGCTGGAGCCGCCTACTCCTTCACGCCGACAGAGTTTGCAAATATGAGTGAGCTGAGGAAGATGAAGGTCAGGAGGGCTGTCCCGTTTATTGTCCTGTTTATCACGAAGAGTCCTATTATGGCCTGCGACATGAAGGCTGCAAGGGCCCCTGTCAGTAGAACCTCCCTTCCGAGGTAGCTTCTTGAGCCATTTTCACGCCTTTCACGGTATATGCTGAGCATCCTCAATCCCATTATAATGATACCCACACACCAGATTAGAAGGAAGAACATGGTAATGTAGCCAAAGTCATAGGCCCACCCAAATACTCCGGGCACCATGTAATCTATCACGTCCTTCTTGTTGACGAGTATGCCATAGAAAACCGGGAAGGGCAGACCAAAGAAGAGTATGAGCTGAAGTGGAAGTGAAATGTATCCATCGGCAAATCCACTTGAGAGTTCACCCCAGTAGGAAGACATTGGATTATGGCCCAGGAGGGTGGTGTTCTTGATGACAAGTTTCATGCTCGGGAGTGAAAATGTTTCGAGTCTCTCTATACGTAGAAGAGGGCTTAGAACCGGCATTCCAAGTACCCTTGAGATTAACTCAAGGCCCCCGAATCCAGCCACTGCTATTAATGCAAAGCCGGCGACACGCTTAACCGTGATGATGGACCTCTGTCTCATGGACTTTGATATTATGAAAAGTCCCATAAAAAGGCCCAGAAGCCATAGAAGGAGGAACGATCTGTGCATAAGACCCCCAAAGAGGGTTATGCCTGCCATGAGCAGGTAAACAAAACCTCTAAGGCCCCTCACATCAACCCCTGATTCCTCCATGATTGCAAGGGCTGCAAGGGATGATACTGTCACAAGCAGGGCTATTGGGCCAAAGGGGTGGGTGAACTCACTCTGACCGAACGACATGAAGAGTGCAACAACGTCAAGTCCGAAGATTATGTTGAATCCTATTCCAAGGACTATGCAGATGAATAGAACCATGCTGAGGGACATTGGTGCAAGGTTGAGTATGAAAACCATTGCTGCGTAGAGTATTATGCCAACCTCAATTATGAGCTGAAGGTGATTCTGTGCTATAAGGGCCAATTTAATCCTCCAGAGATGTTGATGATAGGGGACTGCAAACATGTTTCAGGGCAAAAATCCTGACCCTGAAACCAGAGATATGGGGATTGCAACTAGATCATATATTGAGGGTTATCTTAAAAAGTTTTTCCGCTAGGTATGGATTTTCGGAAGACAACCATATCCTCACCGGGACCATTGTAGTCTGCCACAGCCACTACAGGACCGGATTCAACTGTTTTGCCCTCTTTAACTGGCTTGAAACCGTTTTTAAGGTAAAACCTTATTGCACGGCTGTTTGATGGCTTTGTGATGAGGTAGATCTCCCTCGCACCCATACCCTTCACGGTCCCTGCGAACCTTTCAATGAGCCTTCCGGCGATTCCGCTTCCCCTGAGGGACGGTGAAACACAGAGGAGGTGGATGTATGCCTCAGAGGGGTTATCCTGTGATATGAACCCCAGCAGGAACCCCACCATTTCATTCCCATCCTCAGCAATAAATGAGGTTGTGCTGAAGAACCTCGTGAATATGTGGTAGATGGAATTTCTCTCTGTAACCATGGGTGGACATTCATGTGCCAGTTCAGCTATGGCCAGGAAGTCCTCCTCCCTTACGTTCCTCACCATCACACCAATCACCATATTAATTATCCCTCAAAGATTTAATAAGGTTAACTTTAAATATTAAAAGGCTTAATGTATACTTTGTTGGGGCTGGTAGCTCAGGTTGGTAGAGCGTCGCCTTGGCATGGCGGAGGCCCCGGGTTCAAATCCCGGCCAGTCCACTCAAAACTGTTTTTAAACTGTTTTTATTGTCCTTCATTTATTTTTACTGATTAAATGAAGTTTATTCAGGTTTCCTTATTAAAATAAAAAAAATCATTCCAGGACACAGGGAAGTGCCCAATGATTTTTTTAAGTTTAAAGGGAGTCACTGGGGCCCTAACTGGATTCAGCGGCCTCGTAGACCATGTCCACTATTATCCGGAAGAGGTCATCTGTTCTGAGTTTCTTTTGCTCCCTCTTTGATACAAGGAGTCTCAGGGCCGTGTTTACGATTTCATCCACATCGGTGGATCGGTACATGAGGCCATTGTCTATATAGAACCTGTCCACTGAAAGGGGCTTTCCAGGATAACAGGATATGACTGGTGTGCCAAGGAGAGCCGCCTCCCTGTTCATGGTCCCGCCGGCGCCTATAACAAGGTCACATCTCTTCATGAGACTGAAGGTGTCAACTGGTGGCTTTATTATGGTAACATTATCATATCCCTCGAAGATCTCTGCCTGTTCCCTGAACCTGGGTATTATGAGTATATTGGCGTAATCCTTCAGGATCTCCACTATCGGCGTGAGGACCGATTCATGACAGTCAGCATCAAGGTAGGATGCCAGTGACGGCTCCGGCCTCATGAGTATTGTCTTCTCCCTTTCAAGTTTCAGGTTCAGGTCCTCGAAGATGTTCTCATTGTATTCAAAGTTCTGGAAGTGGATTATCTCAGAGGTCCCCCTGTATCTCCTTATCCGGTTTGGGTCAGCACCTGTCTTCATTATGTCCCAGAGGTCAATGACCTCAGGCATTATTATGTTGTCACAGAGAGGGAGTGTTAGCTTGTTTGCTGCCAGTGCATGCTCATTGTCAAGTACATAGACACTTGGGATTCCAAGACCAAAGGTTACCCTTGGGAGTTCTATGGAGTGTTTTGAAAGACCAACATCTGGTCTCTGTTCTGCTATAAATCTTGAGAGGTTATATGCCCTCTTTGTGCTCTCAATGAGTTTCTCAGAGAGGGTTACGCCATGTTTACCTATTGATGTGAACTCAAAGCCGAAGAGCTTCATGAGCCTGTGTATATCACCGAACTTCCTGGCGGTGATTATGACATCCTCGCCCTCCTCCTGGAAGTATGTTATCACATCCCTGAAAAACCTGACATGAGGGGCGTTGGTAATATCAATCCATATCTTCAAGGAAAACCACCAAAAAAAATATTTTAATCTGCCATTGCCCCTTCAATGGCTTCTATGATCTCCTGAACACCATCACCTGTCTTGAGGCTTGTCTTTATTACCCTGACTTCCGGGTTGATCTTCTTAACATCATCAACCATCTTGTCAAGGTCCGCGCCAACGGCCTCTGCAAGGTCAGCCTTGTTAATAACAACAAGGTCCGCCTCCCTGAATATGAGGGGGTGCTTCTCGACTGTGTCGTCGCCCTCTGTGGAGCTTACAACAACAACCCTCATGTGGGATCCAAGATCAAAGTCCACCGGACAGATGAGGTTGCCGACGTTCTCAATGAACAGCAGGTCCACATCATCAAGGGGGAGGTCCTCAAGTCCGTGCTCAACGAGGTGGGCATCAAGGTGGCACTCCTTACCTGTGTTGAGCCCGACAACAGGTACGTCGTACTTCTCAAACCTTCCAGCGTCGAATTTGCTTATAACGTCCCCTGCGATAACCGCAACCTTCCTGTCCATGTTCTCAATGAGTTTCTCTATGAGTGTTGTTTTTCCTGAACCTATTGCACCCAGAAAGTCAACTGCAAAGACATTTGCCCTGTCAAGGCGTCTCTGGTTCTTTCTGGCGAGTTTCCTGTTTGCAAGCAGGATGTCATTCTGAATTTCAACCTCTGCTACTTTATGCATGAAATTCCTCCTCTAGTCCTTCTTCTCAATCTTTATATTTTTAACGTTGCATTCCCTGCCAGCCCTGACATGGAACTCATGGCCCCCGCAGGCGGGGCATTTTATGACCGGAGCGAAGTGGTCAAGTTCATCGGCCTCGACCACGCCCTCATATCCACATTCACACTCTATTTCCACGGGGACAACCTCAAGGTTGAACCTGGCGCCCTCAAGTATTGTGCCCTCGCTGAGGACGTCCAGCATAAATTCTATCTGTTCCGGGTTCAGCAGGGTAAGCTGGCCGATCTCAACCGTGACCTCAAGGACCTCGACGGCGTCATTCTTCTCTGCAGCATCGATAACCGTCCTCACAATTGCATCGGCCATGGATAGTTCATGCACCCATTTCACCTCTTTAGTCTGACAAAATTTTATAATTAGAATTAATAGAGTTATCTATATAAAAATTGTTAATTACCGGAAGGGTGATTTTTCATGATAATAGGTTGTTCAGCATCACAGAAACTTGCTGCCTCAGTTGCAGATTTACTAGATGAACCTTTATGCCCCGTTGAAACCCGTAAATTCCCTGATGGGGAACGTTACATCAGGGTTAAGGAGGAAGTGGAGGGAGAGGTGACCGTTGTGCAGTCAACGGGTTACCCTCAGGATGAAAACCTCATGGAACTCCTTTTCATGATAGAGAACCTTAAAGATCTGGGGGCGGATTATGTGCGTGCAGCCATACCCTACTTTGGATACGGGAGGCAGGAGAGGCGTTTCAAGAGTGGTGAAGCCGTATCGGCGAAAATAGTCGCCCACCTCCTTGAGGCCGCCGGTGCAGATGAAATTGTAACCGTGAACCTCCATGAGAACTGCCTGAGTGAGTTCTTCCGTGTACCTGTAAGGGAACTCTCTGCAATGCCCCTCATCGCCGAACACATCTCATTCCTTGATGACCCGGTAATCATCGCCCCGGATAAGGGTGCCCTGGGTCATGCCCGGGAGGTCAGTGATATACTTGGATGTGAATGTGACTACATGGAGAAGGTCCGCATATCCCCTGAGGTGGTTGAGACCCGTGTGAGTGACCTTGATGTTGAAGGAAAGGATGCTGTGGTTGTTGATGACATCATAAGCACCGGTGGGACCATAGTAAACGCCGCCGGGATTTTAGGGAAATGTGGAGCCTCAAGCATAACTGTTTGCTGTGTCCACCCGGTCCTTGTGGAGGACGCCCTCCTGAAGATATTCTCAGCCGGTGTTGAGAGGGTCATTGCAACGGACACCCTCAAATCTGATGTTAGCGAGATCTCAGTTGCACCGCTTATTGCAGAGGTCATAAAAGATTAATTTAACCCATTTCAGATATTTTTTCAGTTCCCGGCCCTTACTAACTTTTTTAAGAATCATCTGGACCTGCGCACATGAAAAGGGAGCTCAGTATAAGAAAGAGATATATCCTAAATAACCCCTAATCTCAAGGAGGATGATGTCATCCTCACCTGTATAAAAAAGACATATATCCTAAATAACCCATTAGAACTATTTCGCCAGAGCACAGATAAATTCGAAAACAGACCTGGGACTTCAAAAAGAAAAATTAAATGCAGAGGATCAGTGCATGGCTGGTTTCTTCATGATTGAAGGCATAATATCACTTATCTTCTGCATCCTCTGAATCAGGCTCTCCTTTCCCTTACCGATGAGTGCGTGTTCAAGGACATCCCCGAGGGTCTCAACGGGTACTATCTCAACCATGTCCTCGTACTTCTTCTCAATCATCACGTCACCCATGTTGGATGCAGGTATCAGGACCTTCCTTATTCCTGCCTCTGCAGCTGCCTCTATCTTCCCTGTGACTCCTCCAACAGGGAGAACATCTCCGCGTATGCTCAGTGAGCCTGTGAGGGCAACTGACTGATCCACAGGTATCTCCTCAAGGGCCGATATGACTGCTGTTGCAACGGAGACACTTGCACTGTCCCCTTCCACACCATCATAGGCCTGGAGGAACTGTATGTGGATGTCGTAGTTGGATATGTCTGTACCTGTGTATTTCTTTATGAGGGCGCTTACGTTCTGCACAGCCTCCCTTGCGATTTCACCCAGTTTACCTGTTGCTATGATCCTGCCTTCCTCCTTGCTCTGGGCAGGGGCGGCCTCTGCAGCTATGGGGAGTATGATTCCACTTCTATCACCGATTATTGCAAGGCCGTTGACGCGGCCGACCTCTCCACCCTCTGATTTGAAGACACTGTACTTCTTCTTCTGGACAATGTATCTATCTGCAATCTGCTGCTCAAGGGTTCGTGAAAGTTTCTTTGCCTCTATAACGTCCTCTGTTTCCACAAGTTCTGCTCCGCGGCTCTTGGCTATGTCACCGGCTGCCCTTACAAGGCCCCCCAGTTCACGGAGTTTTAGGGTCAGTGAGTCCTTCTTACCGGCCCTCCTCTGGGCCTCCCTTATTATCTCCTCAACTGCCTCCCTGCTGAAGTGGGGGATCCTCCCATCCTTTTCAACTTCCTGTGCAACGAACTGAACGAGTTTGTCCCTGTTTTCTGGTGTGTCGGGCATCGTGTCCTTCATGAAGACCTCGTATCCGTATCCCCTTATCCTTGAACGGAGGGCAGGGTGCATGCCCTCAAGCACCTGCAGGTTACCTGAGGCCACCAGTACGAAGTCACAGGGAACCGCCTGTGAGCGTACCATGGCTCCGCTGCTTGTTTCGCTCTGGCCTGTGATCGAGTACCTCTTCTCCTGCATGGCCGTGAGGAGTTCCTGCTGGGTCTTCATCTTCATTGTCCCTATCTCATCTATGTAGAGCACACCCTTGTTGGCCTTGTGGATCATCCCGGCTTCCACCCTCTCATGTGCAGGTGTGCCAAGACCACCTGACTGGTAGGGGTCATGTCTTACATCCCCGAGGAGGGCCCCTGCATGGGCTCCGGTTGCATCGACGAATGGTGCGACCTGCCTTCCCTCATTGTTCACCAGGAGTTTTGGGACCATGACCGTTGTCCGTGGCCTGAACTGCTGCAGTGCCAGGAATATTATACCTGCAGCTATTATCGCTGCCAGGAACTGGTTCATCATGAACCCAAGGACAAGGATGAAGGATATTATGAGCATCATGAAAAGGTTCTTCTTCTCATCCTGTGACCTTGCCTTGTTCTTGTGGTTCATCACGATCTTACGGCCCTCTCCTGCGGGTACAGCCCCTATGAGGGGGTTGTTGGGATCCTCTATGTTTGGGTAGACCAGTATGTCCTGTAACTGTTCGCGGGGCAGCAGCTCTGCCATCGCCTTTGCCAGCATGGATTTGCCCACACCGGGTTCACCTATCAGTAAAACGTTACGTCTCTGTTCAGCCGCCTTTTTTATTGTCTCAACGGCCTCTTCCTGCCCTATGATCTGATCTATGAGTCTTTCGGGGACTTCTATATCCTTTGATGTTTCATATGAAAGGGTCTCCCCGGTTCCCTTTTTAGTCTCGTTACCCTCATATGAAACAGATTCCTGAGTTCTGGAGTTTTTAATGGTGGTTTTCATTTCTATTCAAATGCCTCCATTAAGTGAAGTGGTTAAAATTAAAATCACAGTTATCAATTGTTTCTCCTACTTAAAATATTTTACTTACAAATTTTTATTTTAATATATGGGGGTTCCCCTTATAAAGGTATCTCCACCATGTTGCAGGGTTCAGCGGTTTATCTCAGATATCAGGGCCAGGGCGTTCTGTATGAATTTCTCAACAATCTTGCGGTACTTCTCCTCACTCGCCTCCAGTGCCTCCCGGGTCCTCTTCATCTCGGTGATGTCCCTTGCAATGGTTGAAACCCCAATGATCTCGCCGTTAAAGTCACGTATTGGTGACAGGGAGATTGAAACCCAGATCTCCTCCCCATCCTTCCTCCTGCGCTTCGCCTCAAAGTTTGAAACTAAACCTCCGGATTTAACCTCTGATATCAGGCCCCGCAGCTTCTCGAATTCCTCCTCACTCATGAGGATGGAGATGTTCTTTCCCTTAACCTCCTCTGCACTGTAGCCATAGACCATCTCAGCTCCCCTGTTCCAGTCCATTATGTTGCCCTCCAGGTCGTAACTCACGATGGCGTCACCTGATGATTCAACTATGGCTGCCAGTCTTTCAAGTTCCCTCTGGAATTTCATCCGCTCTGTAACGTCCCTGAAGATGGACCTGCTGTACTCCACCTCTCCGTTCTTCATCCGGACATTGACGTTGCCCTCGACAAATATCTTCTCTCCGTCACTGGTTATGAAGGCCGTCTCGACAGTGGGTATCTTCTCACCTGACATCACCCTCCTGAAGAGTTCACGGCACTCATCAAGTTTGTCAGGGTGTATCACATCAAAGAGTGTGAGTTCCTCCAGGTCCCTGTCAGTGTAGCCGAGGGTCTCCTGCCAGGCCCTGTTAACATAGACGAATCTCCCTTCAGGGTCAACGGCCTGTATCATGTCAGTGGCGTTCTCAAAGAGGTCCCTGAACTGTTCCTCACGGCTCTTCAGTTCCTCCTCCATTTCCTTTCTACTGGAGATATCCCTTATTATTGAGGTTATGTACCTCCCGGCAGGGGTTTCTGCAGGGTTGATGGTCATCTCAACAGGGAATTCTGTCCCATCGGCTCTGAGAGAAACCGTCTCAAGGACCCTTCCGCTGAGCTCATGTCTACCCGCAACACGGTACTCCTCCATCTTAATGTGGAGATCCTCCCTCATGGGTTCCGGGACCAGATCATCCACATTTTTACCCTTCAGGGATGGGTATCCGTACATCCTGTCTGCTGCAGGGTTTGAGAAGACTATAACGCCATCCATGTTAACCGTGATAATGCCGTCGGGACTTTTACTGATAACGGTCTCAAAAATTGACTTAAGATCATCTTCTGACAGGTCAGGAACTGCAAGAGGAACAGGGGCCATTTAACCATCTCCCACAATGAACATCTTGAGTAATATTTTCGCCAGCAATGTATTTAAGATTTTAGTGTTCAATATTGTTAGGACCAGACTCCAGTTCAGTCAGGATCAGCCTCAAATGTTATAATAGAAAACCGTTAAGAGGTGGCATTGTCCACTGGATCAGGGTGAGGCCATGAGTGCAAAGTGTATAATGGTTCAGGGAACGTCATCGAGTGCAGGTAAGAGCGTGATGGTTGCAGCTCTCTGCCGTATATTCTCAAGGAGGGGATACAGGGTTGCGCCCTTCAAATCCCAGAACATGTCACTGAACTCCTTCACAACAGCTGAGAACAGGGAGATAGCGGTGGCCCAGGTCCTCCAGGCAGAGGCGGCAGGGATAGAGCCATCACACCACATGAACCCCGTCCTCCTCAAACCCAAGGAGGACTTCACATCCCAGGTAATAGTCCATGGGAGACCTGCAGGAAACATGAACTTCCAGGAGTACCAGACAGAATTCAGGGATACTGCCCTTGAGGCTATAAGGGAGTCCCTTGATTACCTGAAGAGCAGGTATGAGCTTATAGTGATAGAGGGGGCAGGATCCCCAGCCGAGATAAACATGAGGGACAGGGACCTTGCCAACATGGAGATCGCCCACCTTGCAGATGCCGACGTTGTACTGGTGGCTGACATAGACCGTGGAGGTGTCTTCGCATCAATTGCAGGTACCCTGATGCTCCTTGATGAACGTGACAGGTCCCGGATAAAGGGTGTTGTCATAAACAAGTTTCGTGGTAACATTGACATACTGATGCCAGGCATTGAGAGGATCGAGGAGATCACAGGAGTCCCGGTGCTGGGTGTTCTGCCCTATGATGAAGGCCTGAAACTCCCGGAGGAGGATTCAGCATCCCTCTCCCAGAGGAAGTACAGGGGAAGAGGGGATATAAGGGTAGGAGTTATGAGGCTGCCCAGGATATCAAACTTCACAGATATAGATCCCCTTGAGTACGAGGAGGACGTTGCTGTGAGGCTCATAGAGACAGGTGACAGCCTTGATGACCTTGACGCCATCATAATCCCCGGGACCAGGAACACCATAAGCGACCTCATCCACCTTGAGGAGAAGGGCTTTGCTGACGAGATCCGGGACTTAAGCCGTGAGATACCTGTCTTTGGCATATGCGGTGGCTTTCAGATGCTGGGAAAGAGGATCCTTGATGATGCCCGGCAGGAGTCCCGTGAAGGCAGTGTTGATGGTCTCGGTCTTCTTGACTGTGAGACCCACTTTACAGGTGAGGGTAAGCTAATCTCCCAGAGTCAGGGAAGGGTCCTTGGTAACGGAATCTTCAGTGGTATGAGGGGAGAGACCGTGGAGGGCTATGAACTCCATGAGGGGACCACAGTCCTCGGTGATGTGAAACCCCTTCTGAAGGTTGACAGGGGCTTCGGGAACACCAGGAGCGGCGGATTCGATGGGGCGGTCGATGGAAACGTGGCCGGAACCTACTTCCATGGAATATTCCACAACTTCAGATTCAGAAGGTACTTCACAAATCTCCTCAGGGAGAGGAAGGGCATTGAACCACTGGAGTACTTGGACGATAACTTCAGTGCATCAAGAAGGTTCTCAATCGACAGGCTGGCAGAGATCGTTGAGAAAAACATGGACCTCTCCATCATCGAGGAGATCCTTGAAGGATAGATTTTAAGGACCCGGTCTTCATTTTCAATCTTAATTCTTCAGAGGATTAAAGGACGCCAGCATTTTAAAAGAGACTGTTCCATGCATTAACCAGAACAGACCTTCTGTCAGGATTAAATTCTGGACTCCCCACCTCTAACAGTAATTCCTTTGAAGTTCAGCATTTAGAGAGGACCATCATCCGTTAAAAAAATAGGGGGGATGTATCTGCAGACCACGGTCATGATATGAAGGGCAATGCCAGGGTTGTGATCACAAGGACCGTCAGGATGATACCCACAGCTATGATGGGAATCCCGGCCCTCGGTATGTCCCTCAGCTTAACGTAGCCGGAACCGTAGGCCATTGCAACTGTTGGGTCTGCCATTGGGAGCATGAATGACAGTGAACATGCGATTGCAACGGGTACAGCGTATACCCCGATGGGCTGGTGCTGCGCAGATGCAAGGGTCACAGAGAGGGGGACAAGGATGGCTGAGAGGGCTATATTGGACATCACCTGGGTGATGATCACCGCCACAGCCATGAGCACGAGCATGACGATTACAGTCGATGGGTCTGAACCAAGCATACCCACAAGTTTATCAATTATCCATGCTGCCGCCCCGGTCTTGAGGAGTGCGCTTCCAAGGGAGAGTGCCCCTCCAAAGAACACCACCAGACCCCAGTCAATGTTCTTCTGTGCGTCCTTCCATGTTATTACACCCGCGAATATGAACATCACAGCAGCTATAAGTGACACAGAGTAGCTGTTGATACCTGTGAAGCCAGCTGTAACCCACAGCAGGATGGCGAAGAGGAGTATCCCTGCGCTGAGCTTCTCATCCCTGCTCATTGAGCCCATCATCCTGATCCTTTCACCTATCAGGGCATCTCCATTTTCGAGGGCCCTGACCTCGCTTGGAAAAATCCTCATGAGGAGGAACCATGTGACCAGGAGCATTGCAATCGAAAGTGGAAGACCGAATATCATCCAGTTAAGGAAGGGTATGCTGGTGTAGGCCGCTGCCATGAGGTTGGGGGCAGTTCCTATCTCTGTACCGAATCCACCGGCAAGGGACCCGAATGATGCCCCGAGTATCATGGCCTTTGCATAGTTACTCTTTCCCTTCTCAGGTTCAGAGCAGCCCATTATATCCACTATTTCCTTTATGATGGGCAGGAGCATTGCAAAGGCAACAACATTCTCAATCCATGCAGAAAGAAGACCCGTCGAGAATATGCTTACAAACAGTCCCCTCTCCGGTGAGGTTCCAAGCCTCCCCAGGAGGTAGTAGGTGAACCTCTGGGCGAGACCACTCTTCCTTATGGCCTCTGCCATTATAAATCCCCCAATCATGAGGAAGAGTATGGGATTTGCAAAACCTATAACCGCGTTTTCAAAGCTCTCAACACCAATGAGTGGCTGTGCGAAGAGTATTATGAGTGATGTCACGGCCAGGGGCACGGCCTCCGTTGCCCACATTGTAACTGCAAAAACGAGTAAAGCAAGTGCTGCGTGTCCTGAAGCCCTTAGACCCGGTAGTGGTACCAGGTATACTGCAAGGGCCAATAAAAGGCTCAGAATAAATCCTTTTCTGGCATCCGTAATATTACCTCCACAATTTAATAAAGATACATCAAGAGATTTAAAGTTGGTTTGCTTTTTATCAGTAACAAACTACGAGATCAAAACCTAAAGGTCAATTTTCTTTTTTAGAAATTAATAAACTTTTCTATAAGCTTTGATTTACCGGTTAATAAAACTTTGATAAGTATCGTCCAAGCCATTTACGGGAGGTTATTTAGGTCATGAATCTTTCTTTTCAGCCCTTTAAGAGGTTAGATACATAGCTACCCAGATTATCCCCACTATCACAGGCTGGTGGACCAGGTAAACCTTCAGTGAGTTTCTTCCAATCAGCTGAAGTAGAGAGGGACTCCATGCCCTTAATCCAAATCTTCTACGGTATCCCGGGTAGAGGGTGTCCCCGGTGAAGATTCCGAGGAGCACAACACCCAGCCACGGGAAAAGCGGGAAGTAGTCAAGGGTGTAAAGATTATAGGGCCTGATTCCAAGCCACATCAGGAGGGGAGTTTCAACCCGCAGCCCTGACATCAGGACCCCCACCATGATTGTAACAGCCGATAATGCAAGTGCAGCGGTTCTCCTTCCAGCAAGGGGGTGTGTGAGTATCACTGCAAGGCCTATGAAGTGGAGGACCCCGAAGGCAATGAAACCATTGTGGGGGTAGATCCATGTTGCGGCGGTGATGACCATCCCCCAGAGGAATATCTTCAGACCTCTTATGATGTAATGCCGCCTGGAGGTAACCCTTCTTCTTGAATGGCTCAGGCTGAGGGACACCCCAACCAGGAATATGAAAAGGAACGCCGTCAGCCTGCCTGTGAACCAGATCACCGGCGACCCCATGTCAAGATCCAGCACACCCAGGAAGTCAAGATCAAAGAGGGTATGATATACAATCATCATCAGGACGGCGGCGCCCCTAAGTGCATCGACCTCCCCGAACCTTTCAGTTGCATGAACTGTACCCATGCAGGACCTCCGTTTAATATATGAAACCCCTGAGGATAAAAGCAGATGCCCCGGATCATGGCAGGATCAAAAGAAAAATAGAAAACTTTATATAAGATGACCTCAAATCTCTTTTATGCCTACGAATTGCGGCGTTAGTCCAGCCTGGTTAAGACACTGGCCTGCCACGCCAGCGACCCGGGTTCAAATCCCGGACGCCGCATAGCGGTTGTAGTCTAGTCTGGTTAGGACTCGGGCCTTCCAAGCCCGCGACCCGGGTTCAAATCCCGGCAACCGCATATAAACTGCTTCTGTCAATCTTGTTCTAGATTTCCATACACTGCTTCCATTCAAACTGCTCATATAAGTCCTGTTCTAGATTTCCATACACTGCTTCTGTTCTATTGATTCAATGCCCATCTGATTTCAGATTCAGGGATTGCATCCAGTTAAAGATTACAGGTCCCATTTATCAGACTTACATGCTTTTTGAGAGTCTCTAACGCGGGTGCCATATATCATCTATATATATCAGAAGCCATGATAGTAGAGCAAGGGATAAATACTTTAATTTTAGAATAATAACAGGATCCAGACTAATATTATGGTGTGATATTCATGGCTGGAATAGTCGGATATGGAGTTTACATTCCATCATACAGAATAAAGGTTGAAGAAATCGCGAGGGTCTGGGGAGACGACCCCCAGGCCATATCAAGGGGGCTGGTTGTGGAGGAAAAATCAGTCCCTGGTCCTGATGAGGACACAGCAACAATCTCAGTTGAAGCTGCCCGTAATGCCCTCAGAAGGAGCCAGATAGATCCCTCAGAGATAGGAGCTGTCTATGTGGGATCAGAATCCCACCCCTACGCTGTTAAGCCAACAGCAACAATCGTTGCAGAGGCTGTTGATGCAACACCCGAGATGACAGCAGCTGACCTTGAGTTCGCATGTAAGGCAGGTACCGCAGGTATACAGGCCTGCATGGGGCTTGTTGACTCAGGCATAATCAGGTACGGCCTTGCAGTCGGTGCTGACACAGCCCAGGGAGCCCCCGGTGACGCCCTCGAGTACACTGCATCAGCAGGAGGGGCAGCCTATGTTATAGGCAAAAAGAACTGCCTTGCAGATATAAAGGAAACCTACAGCTTCACAACAGACACCCCCGACTTCTACAGGAGGGAGGGAATGCCCTACCCCCGGCACGGGGGAAGATTCACCGGTGAACCCGCCTACTTCAAGCATGTCCTGGGAGCCGCGAGGGGTATGATGGAGAAGACCGGTCTCAGCGCAGATGACTTCGACTACGCGGTCTTTCACCAGCCAAACGGGAAGTTCTACCTGAAGGCTGCTCGCAAACTGGGATTTGAAAGCGAACAGGTTAAACCAGGACTTTTGACACCTGTGATAGGGAACACCTACTCAGGTGCAACACCAGTAGGCCTTGCAGCAACCCTTGACGTTGCAGAACCAGGCGCAAGGATACTGGCAGTGTCCTATGGTTCAGGTGCCGGGAGCGACGCCTTCATAATAGAGGTGAATGACCTCATAGAGGAGAGGCGTGACCTTGCACCGTCCGTGGCCGAGATCATCAAAAATAAGAGGTACGTCGACTATGCCATATACGCCAAATTCAAGGGCAAACTCAGGATGGCTTAAGAGGGTGATAATATGAGGGATGTAGCAGTTATTGGAGTTTCACAGACAAAATTTGGAGAACTCTGGGACGTCTCCTTCAGGGACATGATAACCGAGGCCGGACTTGGGGCCATAGAGGACGCAGGAGTGGAGGGCGCAGACCTTGATGCGATGTACGTTGGTAACATGTCAGCCGGTCTCTTCATAAAACAGGAGCATATATCCTCGCTCATCGCGGACCATGCTGGCCTGACACCCATACCATCCACAAGGGTTGAGGCCGCCTGTGCATCAGGGGGGCTCGCCCTCAGGAGCGGTATAATGGCGGTGGCATCAGGATATCATGACATCGTGATAGCTGCTGGTGTTGAGAAGATGACCGACGTTGTTGACCCAACACCGGCAATTGCAACAGCATCCGACCAGGAGTGGGAGGCCCAGCAGGGGGTCACATTCCCATCACTGTATGCCATGATGGCCAGGAGGCACATGTATGAGTACGGTACAACCAGGGAGCAGCTCGCCATGGTCTCAGTGATAAACCATGAGAACGCCTCAAACAACCCCCGGGCCCAGTTTCCGATGAAGGTCACGGTTGAACAGGTCATGAACTCCACCATGGTAGCGGATCCCCTCAGGCTCCTCGACTGTTCACCGATATCTGATGGGGCCGCAGCGGTTATACTATGCCCTGCAGACATGGCGAGGGAGTACACAGACACGCCTGTCTATGTGAAGGCGTCTGCACAGGCCTCAGGTACCATTGCACTTCATGACAGGAGGGACATAACAAGGATTGATGCAACCGTCAATGCAGCCAGAAATGCCTTTAAGATGGCCAAGCTGACTCCAGGGGACATAGACCTTGTTGAGGTCCATGACTGTTTCAGTATAAACGGTATACTGGCTGTTGAGGACCTTGGATTCGTCGAGAAGGGTGAAGGTGGAAGGGCCTTTGAGGAGGGTATGACAAGGATTGACGGTGATATACCGGTTAACCCATCAGGTGGGCTCAAGGCACGTGGCCATCCCCTTGGAGCCACCGGTATAGCCCAGGCAGCTGAGGTTGTATGGCAGCTGCGTGGTGAAGCCGGTAAGAGACAGGTGGAAGGTGCTGAGATCGGCATGACCCACAACATCGGTGGAACCGGTGGAACAGCGGCGGTCCACATATTTTCAAGGTAAACAATCATTCAACCTTTTTTTATTAATTTAAGAACGGCTCAGATCTATTTGTTGATCTTTTCTTATTCCCTGCATGGAAACCAAACTTTTTTTGAACTGAGGAAGTCAGCTATAGAAACCAGAGTTAGAAAGAGTACAGTTCTTAACTTGCATTTTATTGCAGGATGAGTCCCGTCTCTGCCCGGACAGAATAAATGATCCCAGATTTAGAGAACGCTTTCTTAAAAGAAAGGATCTATGTCTACTTAAATCTCTCCATATCAGAAAAAGAGTTATATGGAAGTGAATTGGGGTGATTCAAATAGAAAAAGTTGGGGGTGCCTTACATTGGAGGCATTCCGCCCATGCCGCCCATTTCCTCCATTCCTTCCTCGCTGGAACCTGATGATGATGCGGCTATGACGTCGTCTATGCGCAGTATCATCTCAGCTGCTTCAGCTGCAGACTGGATGGCCTGTTTCTTGACCCTGTGTGGTTCGATTACTCCTGCTTCCTTCATGTCGACGATGTTACCATCGAAGACGTCGATTCCCATGTATGCTGATTCCTCATGGGCTGCCCTGAGGTCAACGAGGACGTCGATGCTGTCAAGACCTGCGTTCTCTGCAAGGGTCTTTGGCACGATTTCAAGGGCCTCTGCGAAGGCTGATACTGCCAGCTGCTCCCTGCCGCTTATTGAGTCAGCGTAGTCCTTGAGCCTCTTTGCGATTTCTATTTCAGGTGCTCCGCCTCCTGCAACGACCTTACCATCCTCAACTGTTGCGGCGACTACGCCTATTGCGTCTTCAATTGCCCTTTCAACTTCACTTACAACGTGTTCGGTTGATCCCCTGACGAGTATTGTCACTGCCTTTGGTTCCTTGCACTCTTCAACGAAGATCATTTCTTCGCCTGAGATCTTCTTCTCTGATACGACTCCTGCTTCACCAAGGTCCTCTGGGCTGAGGTCCTCGATGTTTGTGACTATGTTTGCTCCTGTGGCCTTGGAGAGTTTCTCCATGTCTGACTTCTTGACCCTTCTCACTGCAAGGACTCCTGCCTTGGCCAGGTAGTGCTGTGCGAGGTCATCGATGCCCTTCTGACAGAAGAGGACGTTTGCGCCTGTGTCAACTATTGAGTTGACCATGTCGCGGATCATCTGTTCTTCCTGTTCGATGAAGGCCTGCATCTGTGATGGGTCTGTTATCCTGATCTCTGCGTCAACCTCTGTCTCTT
Source organism: Methanothermobacter sp. CaT2 (assembly GCF_000828575.1). Taxonomy (GTDB): domain Archaea; phylum Methanobacteriota; class Methanobacteria; order Methanobacteriales; family Methanothermobacteraceae; genus Methanothermobacter. The sequence goes on from NZ_AP011952.1 coordinate 700,836, forward strand.
TAACTTCGATCGGGCAGTTGAGGAGTGCTATTCTGGCGTTTTCAACCTTCTTTGGCATTCCTGGGTGGACCCTTTCCTTGTCGATTATAACACCCTGCACGAGTGTTGAGTCATCCACTGCTGCGCCTTCCTTCTTCTCTATCTTTATGTGGTCCTTCTCGACTTCGCCATCCTCTTCAACCTGCTTGACCGCATCCACTATGAGCTCTGCCAGTGGTTCCCTTGCCTTTTCTGTTCCTTTTCCTGTCATTGCGGTCATTGCAACCTTCATGAGGGTGTCCCTGTCGCTGGCGTCGATTGCAATGTCGTCGAGTATTTCCTGGGCCTTTTCAGCGGCCTGCCTGTAACCCATTGCTATTATTGTTGGGTGGATCTCCATTTCAAGGAGATTTTCAGCCTTTTTGAGTAGTTCCCCTGCTATTATGACTGCTGTGGTTGTACCGTCCCCTACTTCGTCTTCCTGGGTCTTTGCAACCTCGACGAGCATTTTTGCTGCTGGGTGCTCTATGTCCATTTCCTTGAGTATTGTGACACCGTCGTTGGTTACAACAATGTCTCCAAGGGAGTCAACAAGCATCTTGTCCATACCCTTAGGTCCAAGGGTTGTTCTCACGGTCTCTGCGAGTATTTTACCCGCAAGGATGTTCATCCTCTGTGCGTCTCTTCCAAGATACCTGCTTGTACCTTCGGGCAGTACAAGAATTGGCTGCTGTCCCTGTGCCATTCAATCACCTCAGTTTTAATTATAAATCAGTATGCAGTTATCAATGGGTTAGAGGTTCTATAAATAGTTTTCGCTGCTTCTCCAGAAGAATATTTAACGAAGATGGAACTTAAAGTAATCTGTGATAAAAATGAGGCAGCTCCAGAAAGCCTCAGTATACCTTACCATGACCCTGATTTTGATCGTGGCCATGGAAAGTTCCCATGCCCTTGAGAATTATTCAGGAACCCTGAACAGCTCTGAAGTCCTGCAGGCAAGTGTCAGGGTAGCCAATTTCATGGAAAAGTATCAGAGGCTCCCTGAAAACATAAGTGCTGGAAACAGAAGTCTTGATTGTGCATCCTACACATATGCCCTTAGCAGAGTACTGAGAGGCTCAAGGACCGTTGAATACAGAACTGTAAATTCACCCGCCCTCGATATTCGCCGAATATCCCTGAAACTGAGCAGAACACAGTACAATGAGATAACAGTAAGGTTCAGGGACTTTACAGATAAATACAGTAGATGCCCGTCAACGGTATCCTACACTGGAGGTAAAATCGATTTCTACAATACCGTCTACCTCCTCTCAAAGATTGGGCGTTACAGGTACCAGAAGGGGAGGATGCCCACATACGTGTATATAAGGACTCCGGTACCCCTCAATGCATACAGGATCAACTCCCAGACCGTTGACTCCAGGATAAGGAGCATAAACTCTGAAATCAGGAAGACATCCTCCCTCATCAAGAGGATCAGGATCAGAATAAGAACCACAGGAAACACCAGGACCCGGATCATGCTTCAGAACAGACTCAGGTCACTTGAGAACAGATACACCTATCTTAAGGGGCAACTCAGATACTATGAGGGCCTTAAGAACAGCCCCTGGTATGTCCCTCCATCCCTCAAAAGGTATCTGAGTTCAACAGCCTACTGCAGCGTCACGGATCCCAATGTGGTATACCTTGCCCGTGAACTCTCAGGAAACACCAGCTACTCCACTGCACAGAACCTCTTCACCTGGGTACTTGACAACGTTGACTACTCCTTCTACTACAGGACACGTTACGGTGCCTCGGGTACACTGCGGTTAAGGGAGGGCAACTGTGTTGACCAGGCACACCTCATGGTAGCCCTTGCAAGGACCAGTGGTATACCTGCACGCTACGTCCGTGGTTACTGTAGATTCATAAGCGGGAACTGGTACTCCCATGTATGGGCCCAGGTATGGATAAGGGGTCGTGGATGGGTTACTGCAGACACAACCCATTCCCTCAACAGAGTGGGACATGTAAGTAACTGGAACACAACTGTCTCAAGGGTCAGCGAGGTACTCAGTGAATACAGGCTTTAAAGGATCCTTCGTCCATGCAGTTAGAAAACAGTTAATATCTCCCAGATGAAACAATCACATTATGAAAATAATCGACCTGACCCATAGAATAGAAGACTCCATGCCTGTCTTCCCTGGTGATCCGCCCGTTAAACTGAGAATTGAGAGTTCAGATGCTGATTACATTACATCCTCACTGTCCATGGGTATGCACACCGGGACCCATATAGACGCCCCCCTCCATGCACACTGCAGTGCCCTCACCGTTGATGGAATAGGACTGGAGGAACTCACAGGTGAGGGTTTCCTTGTATCAGAAAGAGAGATTTTAACTGGGGGCGATATAGCCGTCATCAAAACTGGCTGGAGCTCGAGGTGGGGCTCAGAGGGGTACTTCAGGGACTACCCTGGTATAAAGAGACATCTTGCAGAGGAACTGGTGGAACATGAAGTTCTGGGGGTCTGCATCGATGGTCCCAGTGTGGACAGTCCTGGAGGAACTGATATCCACAGACTCCTCCTCAAAAATGGGATATGGATTGTGGAGAACATAACAAACACTGACCTGCTACCGCCTAAATTCAGATTATTCGTTGTTCCGCTCTCTGTGAGGGCCGAAGCATCCCCTGCAAGGGTATTTGCAGTTACAGACCCTGAAATGTGTGTCAGATACAGATAGAAGCTTATTCCAGCGGTAAAACTCATCTCTTAACCTTCTCCCAGAGGGTCCTCCTGCCCTCACTCACCGACCTGAAGTAGCCCTTCCTCTCAAGGTTCCTGAGTATCTGGACCATGTTCTCAAGTTTCAGGTCCTTAAACCCTATCTCATTTATGAAGTCAAGCATCTCCTCTGTGGTGGCCCTCTCATCGGGTAGCAGACGGTAGATCTGTGACTGGAATGATGTTAGATCCTTTTCAGGTTTCTGTGTAAGGGCCTGGAAGTATTCCCTGTACCTTTTGAGGTCAGTTATCCGGGATTCCTTATCTGCTATGATGCCCTTGAGTTCCTGTATCACCCTGTCCTTTTCAGCCATGATTCTTTCAAGTTCATCTATACGCCTATCCCTGATTTTAAGTACATCCTCAAGTTCCTTAACCCTCTCACAGTTATCTGAATTCTCACGGCATTTCCGGAGATCCATCTTGAGCTTGCTTATCTCCAGCATGCACGCCTTTACAAGAAGCTTGAGCTGTTCCTTTTCTGAATCCCTCATGAACCTCATGGTATCCCTTTCCATTTAATAGATATCACATTAAAACTTAAAAACCTTCCCAAATGAAGCCCGTGGATCACTGCAGCTGCATTGACAAGGAAAACCTCCCAAAGCATAGATGAGTCCCTGCCGATAAGCATCTGATTCCCATGACACGAGAGGGGCCCTGAAAAGGATGACGGTTCCATCAGAACAGAACACTGAAACAGAAGAAGTTTGCCTGGTTTTTAAAATGCGCCTAATTTTGCTGCAGCCTGTCAAAACGGCAGAGACCAAAACATTTAACCCTCTCGTCTATCTTCAGGGCGGTTAATGCACATAAAACCCCGAGAACGGCGCCCGCGAGAACGTCACTTGGGTAATGGAGACCAAGGTAGATCCTTGAGATCCCCACAAGTGATGCGAGGATGATGAAAAGCCATGGTCTCCCTAACCTGAAGTAGAGGGAGATGAAGCCGGCAAAGGCGGCCACAGCATGTCCCGATGGCATAGAATAGCCCGCAGCGACTGTGGCGTGCCTCACCCACCCAATCACCTCATAGGGTCGTGGTCTTGCGATAACCATCTTAAGGGCTTCACTCAGGAAGAATCCCAGGACAAGTGCCGTGAGGGCTATGAATGCAGCTTCCCTCTCATCCTCACCACCAAGGAGGTAGAGGATGAGGCAGAGTATCACCCAGAAGGCCTGGGTCCCGCCGAAGGTTAAAAGTGGCATTAAAAAGTCAAGAAATGGTGAGGCCAGGACCGCATTAAAAAAATATAGGACGGATAGATCAGGGCCCAGAAGGGTGGGGTGCATGGTATCCTATAGTATCTCATTTATGAGTTCTGCATTCAGAATCGATGCCCCCGCCGCACCCCTCACTGTGTTATGACCCACAAGGACGTACCTTAAACTGTTTTTGAATGCAGCGTCCTCTCTGAGCCTTCCAACGGTAACAGCCATTCCACCGTCCATGTCCCTGTCCATCCTTGGCTGGGGTCTGTTTTCCTCATCCCTTACCACCACGGGTTTTTCAGGGGCGGAGTGGAGACCCAGCTTCTGTGGGAGTCCCCTGAATTTATCCATTGCCTCCCTGACATCATCAATATCAAATTCATCATCCAGTTCAATGAAGACCGCCTCGGTATGACCGTCAACGACGGGTACGCGGTGACATGATGCACTCACGCCAAAGCTGGCTGGTTTCACAACGCCTTCATCGAGTTCTCCCAGCAGGTGGAGGGTCTCTGTTTCAATCTTTTCCTCCTCACCACCGATGAAGGGCACCAGGTTATCAAGTATGGCCATTGAGGGGACTCCATTGTAACCGGCACCGGAAACCGCCTGCATGGTTGATACGTAGACCCTTTTTATTGTGTAGGCGTCGTAGATGGGCTTGAGTGTGAGGGTCAGGGCTATTGTTGAGCAGTTGGGGTTGGTGACGATGAACCCATCCCACCCCCTCCTCCTCTGCTGCACCTCTATGAGGTCAAGGAACTCAGGGTTGACCTCAGGTATCACGAGGGGGACATCCGGTTCCATCCTCATTGCACTGGCATTTGATGCCACTATGTATTTCTCTGCAAATTTTGGTTCAACCTTCCTCGCCACGTCTGCAGGGAGGGCTGAGAAGAGTATATCAACGTCCCCCACAGCTGAGGGATCCGTTTCAACGACCTCCATGTCCTTCACAGATTCTGGCATCTCACAGTCAAGGTACCAGTTTGCCACCTCCCCATAGGGTTTCCCGGCGGACCGTGAAGAAGCCGCCAGGGTTGTAAGCTCAAATTCAGGATGTTTATCAAGCATCTGAATGAACCGCTGTCCAACCATTCCTGTTGCTCCCAGAACACCCACATTAACCATAATATCACCTTATCAGTTTATTCCCAGAACATCCCCCATATCCATTATCCTTCCGGGTTCTGCATCCTCAATGAATCTTATAGCCCTTATGACTCCACCTATAAATGCATCCCTGCTGTGAGCCCTGTGAACTATCTCAAGGCGCTCACCGTCACCTGCAAATAGGACAATGTGGTCCCCGACGATGTCACCACCCCTAACTGCATGGACACCTATCTCATCCCTGCTCCTCTCGCCTGTGAGTCCGGATCGACCATGGACTGCGACCTCACTGGCCCTTCTGCCTGTGGCCTCTGAGATGACCTCCAGTGCACGTACAGCTGTACCTGATGGTGCGTCCTTCTTGTGTCTGTGGTGTGCCTCAATGATCTCAACGTCATAGTCAGAGAGGATCGGTGCAAGATCCCTGAGGACCTTGAAGAACACGTTGACCCCCACTGCCATGTTCGGTGCGATTACGGCCCTCACACCTGACCTTTCTATGCAGTCCCTTACTGTCTGCATCTCCTCCTCTGAAAAACCTGTTGTGCCAACCACAAGGTTAACACCGGCCTCGGTTGAAGTCTTTATTGTTTCGACTGCTGCAGATGCGACTGTGAAGTCAACAAGGACGTCGGGTTCTGTCTCTGCAAGGGTATCTGCAAGATTTGATGCATCAGTTACCTCAACTCCAACACTGCCTCTTCCTGTGAACTCTCCTATGTCCCTGCCCCTGAGGGGTGTGCCGGGAGCCTCAATTGCTGCCACCAGTTCCATGTCCTCCTCTTCAAGGACCCTCCTTATTATCCCTGATCCCATGCGCCCGCATGCGCCTGTAACTGCAACCCTTATCAAGCATCACACCCCCTAGATCAGTGCCAGTTCCTCCAGGACCATCATGAGCCTCTCACGGTTTGCATCCTGCAGGGGTGCCAGGGGCATCCTCACATGACCCGCGGGCCTGCCCATCATGTTAAGGGCCTCCTTGACAGGTACGGGGTTGCTCTCAATGAAAAGGACCTTCATGAGACTGTAGAGTTCATAGTGTGTTTTCATTGCAGACTCGAAGTCCCCTGAGAGGGCCTCGTTAACAAGTCGGCTCATACGAGCCGGGTCGACATTTGCAACCACCGATATCACACCCTCGGCACCCATGGAGATCATGGGGAGAGTCAGGTTATCGTTACCTGAGAGGACTGTGAAGTCATCAAGGCCCAGGTCCATGAGCCTTGACCTGAGCATGGATACCTTGTCCAGGTCGGGGCTGGCCTCCTTTATCCCAATTATCCCGTCGAGCTTTGCTAGTTCGGCGACCGTGTCAACGTCTATATCTGTGCCTGTCCTTGAGGGGACATTGTATATTATGAGTGGTATGTCAGCGGCTTCCTCCAGCATGGTGTAGTGTTCAATGAGTCCATGGGGCTGGGGCTTGTTGTAGTAGGGGGTTATGACGAGGGCCGCGTCTGCACCGGCGTCCTCTGCGTACTCCACAAGTCCCATGGCCTCCCTGGATGAATTGCTACCTGCCCCTGCAACTGTCCTGACGCGACCGTTGACCTCATCCACCAGTATATCGATCATTCTCCTCTGCTCTTCGTGGGTTATTGTCGCTGATTCACCGGTTGTTCCGGCAACCAGCAGGCCATCAACCCCGTTCTCTATAAGGTAGTTTATGTTCTCCCGCAGCCCGGCCTCATCCACCACATCGTCCTCTGTGAATGGAGTAACCATGGCCACAACTGTGCCTTCAATCTTCATTCAAGAACACCCCTTACAAGTTCATATGCCTTTTTACCATCATTCCAGTCAACAAAAATAACCACAGATGTCTGTGAGGATGAAATTTCAACTATGTTAAGGTCATTATCCCTCAGGGGCTTGGTGATTTCAGATATTATGCCGGGTGTATCTATGAAATCCGGGCTGGATATTGTTATCATTGCGATGTCCCTCCCAAGGGAGAGTGAACTGAGGTCATCGTCTGCAATGACCACATCGTGGAGGAGCCTGTGGGCCTCATCGGCGTCCTTCTTATCCACGAAGATTGTGACCGAGTTCTGGCCGGTTGAAATTCCTATGATATTTATGGAGTTCTCTGCAAGCCTTGATGTTAACCGGGCCAGTATACCTGGCTTGTTCAGTATCTTTTCACCCACAACAGCAACCACGGATATTGGATCCGGGTTGAGGGTTGTTGTCTTAACCATCTTATTCTTTGATGGTCCGATTATCTCGGTTCCTGGTGCAGATAGGTCCCCGTGCTCAAATCCTATTATCTTTGCCTTTATATCAGGGTCCTTGTATTTTAGGGCGTGGGGGTGGAGTACCTGGGCCCCATGGGTTGCAAGGTCCCTCATCTCCTCAACGGATATTTTATCAAGTTTCTTGGCACCCTGAAGTTTGTTGGGGTCCGTGGACATGACACCTCCAACGTCTGTTACGATTATAACCTCATCTGCCTTCAGGCAGTGACCAAGGAGGAATGCTGTTATGTCACTTCCACCCCTCCCCAGGGTGGTTATGTAGCCGTTGGGGTCCCTTCCAAGGAAGCCGCAAACCACAGGTATTATTCCCTGATCAAGGAGTTTAAGCAGTTCCCTTGATTTCTCCTCAGTTGCCTCAAAATCCACCTTAGCATTTAAAAGGTTGCTGTCGGTTATTATTGGCCATTCATCCATGAATGGGTCTATATATTCTGATTTAACTCCGAGTGCCTCTATCGCGGATGAGAATATCCTGACACTGGTCATTTCACCCATGGATACTATTTCAGCCAGCTGCTTCTCTGTGACAGCGTCTTCCATTGCCTCGTCCACTATCTGGAGGAGTTCATCGGTTGTCTTATTTATGGCAGATACAACGACAACGACCTTCCTGCCCTTCATGTACTCCTTCACAACTGAACGGGCCGCCTTCTTAATTCGCCTACCATTTCCTATTGATGTACCGCCAAATTTAGCAACTATTAACTCCATTAACCTTCACAACCTTTTAAATGTTGGAAAAAATGAAAAAAATTCTGTCTTATTTCTGCTGGCTGATGATCCTTGTAATGTAACCTGCTATCTTGTTTCTTAGGTGTTTGGTGCTTACTGTTGAGAACTCCTCCACAAGTTTCTTGTTAGTGTCAAAGTCGTCTGTAAATTTCCCTGGATGAGTTTCTATCATCTCTTTAGCTATTCTTTTTACAAAGGATGTCCTTATGTTTCCCATTTCATTGCCTCCTTAACATTTCTTTCTGTTCAGTTTTACTGAGATCCATCAGAATCTTCATCAGTTCTGTAAGTTTATTCTCATCGATACCATTTTCCCTGGCGATTTTCCGGGTCCTCTCTATAATCTGGAGTTCCCTTTCAGGATCCAGGATCTCCATTCCAAGGACCTCCTTGGCCTCTGCTATCTCCCGTGCAAGGGCTATCCTTGAGGTTATGAGGTCAAGTATGTCCCTGTCTATTCCATCTATCTTCTGCCTGGATCTTCTGAGGACCTCCCGTGCTCTGTACTCATCCATAAATTACATTCCCCTTTCTTCCATTCAAGGGTCACTGGAGTTATTCAAGGACACGTGTACCCTCGTTGTCCACTGATGTTACAAGCACATCTCCCTCAAGGTTCTCCCAGGCATCGATGATATCAGCTTCAGAGTCCTCATGTGTTAGGGCCACAAAGGATGGCCCGGTTCCTGAGAGACCCGCTGCAAGGGCACCCGCCTCAAGGGCGTCAAGGGCTATTCCCGGATCGAATCCCAGGGATGCACAATAGAGTATCCCGTTGAGTGTCAGGGCACTGTGGACCCTTCCATCAAGGACCTCCCTGAAGGCCATATCAACCCAGGGGGCCAGCAGTTTCATCCGCGGGACATCTGATTGTGCAGTCAGTGATTTTCTGTCCGGCATATATATTAATACCTTTTGATTTTCCATCGGCTCCCTGAGGATTATGCGCCTCTCCATGTTATCTGTCACGGTTAAGCCGCCATAGAATGATGCACTTGCATCATCATAGGCCCCGGTAACACTCACACCCGCCTGCAGGGAAGCGTCAACTGCCATGTTGAGCATCTCAAAATCCTCCATGGGTTGGAGGCCAAATTCGTCTGATAAAAGGGATGAAACTGCCATCACGGTGGCGTTGGATGCCGCGCTGCTGCTTGAGAGTCCGCTGGCAACAGGAAGGTCCGATGATGTTACCACCCTCACACCGGCATCCACTCCATAATGCTCAATCACCATCCGGGTGCAGAGCTCCATGAGAGATGTGTCAGCACCCTCACGGGAGATGCACTCCACCCCTGAGTCAATCAGCTCTGCCTCTGCCTCCACCCTCAGTCCTATGCCGAATGCTGAGCCCCTGCCAGTCGCAATCGCATTAATCACGGTTGCGGATCCAGGGGACCTTACAGTTTTCTTCACAACCATCACTCCAGGATTCTATGATCGTTCACTGAATAGATTATTAAGCTGCAAAGCACTCCAGAGAGCACCTCAAGCTCTCAAACACTGCAAAGTGTATTCATCAATTAAATAGTATCTAAGTGCAATATTTATATAGTGGTGGACATTCTATTAATAAAAATGGTTAAAAATTTAGGATGGTACATGGATGTCTGATATAACAAAAACTCCTGAAAACATGACTGGAGGTAAAAAGGTCTGATACCATGGATAGAAACAGCAAGATAGTAGTCGGTCTCGTCGCGGTCCTCTCAATCGCAGGTTTGGTGCTTTCATTAGCCGGTCTGCTGGAGGGCGGCGAGGGTACGATAGCAATAATACCTGTCCACGGAGCCATAGCCTATGACACGGCAGGGTTCTCTGATGGAGTGGACCCTGATGACATAAAGGAGCTCATCGCTGAAGCCAACAGCGATCCCTCAGTTAAGGCCATTGTCCTCGACATAAACAGCCCGGGAGGGACACCTGTTGCAAGTGAGGAACTCATGGATGCCATAAATAAATCAGAAAAACCAGTGGTGAGCTGGATAAGTGATTCAGGGACCTCGGGGGCATACCTTGCAGCATCAGCCTCTGACAGGATAGTTGCGAGTCCCTCAGCATGGGTTGGAAGCATAGGTGTCATACTCGACCTTACGGATCTCTCCCAGATGTACAGGCAGATGGGGATAAACAAGTACGCCATAAAGGCCGGTGAGTACAAGGACATGGGTGCCGATTACCGCATGATAACCGATGAGGAGAGACAGATGCTGCAGTCAATGGTCAATGAGGAGTACGACTACTTCATAAAGACCGTGGCTGCCAACAGAAACCTTAGCGTCTCCTACGTGAAGAGCCTGGCAGAGGGCCGGATATTCACAGGCAGACAGGCTGTACGCAACCGGCTGGTGGATTTCACTGGAGGGAAGGACTATGCAGTTGAGGTGGCTGCGAAGCTCGCAGGTGTGAAGAACTATAACACGATAACCCTCGAGCCTCCTTCTGGCTTCCTAAGGGTCCTCTCCAGCATGTTCTCAAGGCTGGGATTTGCCTCAGGGAACACAACGGAAGAGCTGCAGCTCCATTGATGAAGGTGGAAAAGGATAAGTATTTATCTAAAAAGGGGAAGAAGATAATTATATTACTCTCACGGAGGTTAAGAAATGGTTGTTAATATAGAGGTTTTCACATCCCCAACCTGCCCTTACTGTCCAATGGCAATCGAGGTCGTTGATGAGGCCAAAAAGGAATTCGGAGACAAAATTGATGTCGAAAAGATCGACATAATGGTTGACCGGGAAAAGGCCATAGAGTATGGGCTGATGGCTGTCCCTGCCATAGCAATCAACGGTGTTGTCAGGTTCGTTGGGGCCCCAAGCAGGGAAGAACTCTTTGAAGCCATAAATGATGAGATGGAATAACTTCTTTTTCAATTAATTTTTAAGGATTTTTCTGATGAATGATGAGAGGGTATTCGGGATTACAACTGGAACAGCTGCCACCGCAGCAGCCCTCGCCTCACTCCTGTGTCTGAAGGGCTGTGAAGCCAGTAAGGTCAGGGTCAGGACCCCATCCGGGATCCTGGAGGTTGACGTTGAATATGTTGAGCGCATCTCAGGTGACACCGCCAGGGCCTGTGTCATCAAGAGACCCTACCCTGACCCTGATGTCACCGTGAATCTTGAGATCATTTCCACTGTTCAGATCACAGGGACACCTGAAATCATGATAAGGGGTGGTGAGGGTGTTGGAATCGTCACAAAGCCCGGTCTCCAGGTCCCCCCCGGAGAAGCAGCCATAAACCCTGTCCCCAGGAGGATGATAGAGGAGAACCTCAGGGAACACCTCAGGGATGATGAGGGCGCTGTGGTCACAGTGTCTGTGCCCGGGGGGGAGAGGATAGCCTCCAGGACCATGAACCCCCGTCTCGGGATCATCGGAGGTATCTCCATCCTTGGGACAACAGGCATAGCCAGGCCCATGTCCACCGAGGCATACCGGGAATCCCTTGCCTGTCAGATCGATATCGCCACTGCCAGGGGTTTCAGGGAACTCGTATTTGTACCGGGTAACATAGGGGAGAGATTCGCCCGGGAGTACTTTGAATCCATCGAGGATGAGAGGATAATCCAGATGGCCAACTTCCCAGGCTACATGCTGGAGGAGGCCGATGGCAGGGGGGTTGAGCGGATAATACTCATGGGCCATGCAGGTAAACTGATCAAGCTGTCTGCCGGGATATTCCAGACCCGGAGTTCAGATGCAGATGCCCGCCGCGAGATAATGGCTGCCCATGCAGCCCTCATGGGTGCCTCCAGAGATACGGTGACCAGAATATTCAACGATGGGACCGTGGAGGAGATGATATCTGAACTCGAGGGTGAAGGGTTGACAGGTAGGGTCTTCAACAGCATAGCAGATGCCATAAGGGAGAGATTCAATGAGAGGTTCTCCTTTGATACCGATGTCCTGATTTTCAGCCTGGATGGCCGGATCCTCAACTCAAACTTCAAGACTAAAAGGAACCACAGATTTACTGAAGTATTTTAGAATCCATCAAAGAAATTCATGAGTGATGATAATGAAAGAATTCACCCATACAGATGAAAAGGGGGTCCGCATGGTTGATGTGGGCTCAAAGCCAGTTGTTAGGAGAACCGCAACAGCCGAGGGCCATATACTCCTGCGTAAAGACACCATAAACTTAATCCGTGAAAGGAAGATTGAAAAGGGGAACGTGCTTGCAACGGCCCAGATAGCAGCCATAGGGGCCGTTAAGAGGACCTGGGAAATAATACCCCTCTGCCATCCCCTCCCCCTCACAGGTGTTGATGTTGAATTTGACCTGCATGATGACCGGATCACCGCCAGGGTTACTGTGAGATGCGATGGGAAGACTGGTGTTGAGATGGAGGCCGTAACCGGTGTATCCGTTGCCCTGCTCACAATATGGGACATGGTCAAAAGTGTTGAGAAGGACGATGATGGCCAGTACCCTGAAACGGCCATCAGCAACATAAGAGTCATTAAAAAGGAAAAGCTGGAACTCTGAGGCGTGTTCATATGAAGTCCCTCCCACCTGAAATGAGACAGATCCTCGGGGACTGCTACCCCCATATAAGGGAGCTGAACCCTGCCCAGAGGAGTGCCATTGAAGCGGGTTACCTTGAATCAGAGGACAACTACATAATAGCCATACCCACCGCCAGCGGAAAGACCCTCCTGGGTATCATTGCAGCCCTGAAAACGGTCATGGAAGGTGGGCGCGTGATCTACACAGTGCCCCTTCTATCCATCCAGAACGAAAAGATAAAGGAATTCCGCGAACTTGAAGAACACGGTATAAGGGTCGGTAAGGACCCGCGGACCTCTGACATCGCGGTCATGGTCTTTGAATCCTTCGACAGCCTCACCAAGTTCTCATGGAATATCCTCCGGGAGGTTGACCTCCTCATCGTTGATGAATTCCACATGATAGGAGAGTACACGAGGGGCCCGGTAATCGAGTCTGCAATTACAAGGGCAAGGACCCTGAATCCATCAGTACGTATAGTTGCACTCTCTGCAACCCTCTCAAATATGGATGAGATAGCCGGATGGCTCGACGCAAGGGTTGTGGAGCACGACTACCGGCCTGTTCCCCTTCATCGGGAGGTCCTTGACACTGAGATGTTCGGGGTCAGGGAAAAGAACGATGTTGTCCTCAAGGTTCTTGAGAGGTCCCTTGAGGATGGGAGCCAGACCCTCGCCTTCGTATCCACCAGGAGGTTCACAGAGTCCCTCGCATCCCACCTTGCAGATAAGATATCAGGGAGGATACCTGTTGACATGGTGGAGAGGTTCCGGGAGGTGGCCGGGAAGGTTCTTGAGGTTCCAAAGTCCAGGGGATCCCCTCCAACCTCCACCTGCCTGAAACTTGCAGAATGCCTGGAGGCAGGGATCGCATTCCACCATGCAGGACTCTTCAACAGGCAGCGGGAGATAATAGAGGATGAGTTCAGGGATGGGAATATACTGATGATAACCGCCACCCCCAGCCTCATGTACGGAGTCAACCTCCCATCAAGGACAGTTGTGATAAGGGACTACACAAGGTGGACGAGTCAGGGCCCCAGGAGGATCCCTGTATTTGATTATGAGCAGATGTCTGGTAGGGCCGGGCGGCCCCAGTATGATGATGCCGGCTACTCCTACCTCATAGCCAGGAGCCATGATGAGGCCCTGGATCTGGAGGAGTACTACATCAGGGGTGAAGTCGAGAGGACCACCTCACGCATCATAGAGAACAGGGACGCCCTTTACAGACAGATAATTGCACAGGTCGCCTCCGGTCTCTCAGGAACCACGGAGGAGCTGGCAGATTTCTTCAGGAACACATTCTATGGTTACCAGATGGTTGAGGGTCCCTTCAGTGATTCATTCGGGATGGACGCTATCCAGTATGAGGTCGAGAACGCCACAGAGTACCTTATGAGGAACAGAATCCTCTACCCTGGCCCTGAAGGATTCTCAGCAACAGAGTTCGGTCTCCTCATAGCAAAATCCAATTACAGTGTGGAGACAGCCATCAAACTCCACCAGTTTGCATCAGAGATGGATGAGATGGACATATACCGCCTCATCTATGAGATAACAAGGACACCTGACATGCCCCTGATATCATTCAAGGGGAGGAAGAGCCGGGACCCTGTCCGTGATAAGCTGATGGAACATGGGCTCTTCCTCATGGACGTCGGGAACGAAGAGGCGACGGCAGCTGCTCTGATTGAGTGGATCAATGAGAGAACAGAATATGAAATAGAGAATGCGTTTCATGTTTACGCTGCTTCAACGAGGCGCTCGGCCTACGAAGCCTCAAAAATCGTTAAATTCTTTGGTAAGATCTGCGAGATAATGGGAGTATACAGGCACTCCAGTCAACTCGAAATTCTTTCTGCAAGGCTCTATTATGGTGTGAAAGAGGATGCCATACCCCTTGTGGTTGGTGTGAGAGGGCTTGGAAGAGTCCGGGCCCGTAGGATCATCAAAACCTTTGGTGAGGATCTGCGACATGTGCGGGAAGATGAACTTAAACGTATTGATGGAATCGGACCAAAAATGGCAGAGGCTATTAGAAGGTACTGTGAAAGGTTCTGATGCCCTCATAATGGCTCTGAGGAACATGGCAGCCACTCTAGGTGTGTATGATCTGATGGAGGTGCGTGTCTTCCTAGAAAGGAGTTGCAGATTTGTTCAGGAGAGATACAGGGCAATATATGTGGATGCATATATGTCCATGGTCGTCGACTCCGTGCTTGACCTTAAGGCAGGGTTCTCAGGGACGCCTGAAATGGATGATGCACGTTACAGCCTCAGGGATGCCCTTAAAAGGCTGGATGAAATCCATGCTCCGGAAATTGTTGGTTTAACAGTTTTATACAGAACCTATGTTAAGGGGGAACCGCTGCACCCTCCAGGAACACCATTTCCTGGAGGTTTTGAGGTTGAAAAAAAGGATGGTGTCCACTACTGTCCAGTTAAGGATAAACAGAGTGATAACCCGGAAGCCCTATGTGATATCTGTATCGCCAGACAGAGCCCCCTTCCCTGATCTTCCAGGAGGATTCAGCCCTTGTCTACTGTGATAAATAGGGATACCTCCAGCACATCAGAAATACCCCGAAATCGTCCGGAGTGCAGGTCGTGAGCAGATGATAAGAAGCAGTGATATTCCAGAAAAGATGACAGAGATGCAGCTCCTTGAAATGCTTAAAAAGGAGGCCTCCTCTGTCCATATAAAGGATATAATGAGTGCATCGGTCTACCTGAGGGAGGACGCCAGGTACCTGCCGCCCAGGGAGCAGAAGGAGTTCATCGAAAGGTTCACCAGGGCCTTCTTTAACAGGATACGGGATATAAAGAATGATAAAAACATCTACCAGGGTCATGTTGACACCGCAGGGTTAAAGGAATTCATAGACTTCCTTGACCAGCAGTTAAGCCAGGCAAAAACAGAAAATGAAAGGTGCTTTCAGAAGATCGCCCGTATAATAACAATCTACGTCACATTCGTAAGGAAGGAACCCGTTCATCCAGTGGGGACCCGCTTTCCCGGTGGTTTCACGGTTAGAAGGGAGGGAAATGTCTTCTACTGTCCTGTCAAGGACAGACAGATAAACACTCCCGGTGCCCTCTGCCGTTTCTGTGTCAGCATCCAGGACCCTGATATCTCCTGATATGTCAGGAGACCCGTACCAGAAGCCTGAAAGCAGGTTATTCTCTCTTCTTATTTCCTAATACATCAGGAGACCGATTCCATCAATTACCAGTGATAGGCCTATCAGGAAGGCCAGGAATACCGGGTTGCTTACGAATATCCCCAGGATTATATAGATGAATCCCAGAACCACAACAGATATGGCTGCAGCCCTTCCAGCCCTGTGTTCCCTTGAGAAAAGAGCTGTTATACCTGCAATTATAAGGATTATACCCGTTATGTATATCCAGAACGCCGCTAGGAAACTGAAGAGAGCCACATTACCTGCAATGGTCGCTGCAACGATTACACCAAGCACCCCCAGCAGAATGTAGAGCACCCCTGCTCCCCTGTTAACCTTCCATGTTCCAGAACCAAGCAGGAAGAGCCAGATAGCAACAAAGAGCACTGCCACACCAGTGAGGACACTCAGGGTAAATACTGAGAACACAGGAAAAAGAATCACAAGGATCCCCAGGATCAGAGATATGAGGCCTGGAATCTTTGTATCAGACACACTTTCACCCCCCTTCATTGTATATACTAATATGAATTTAATAAGAGGTCAAATCCAGACAGAAAAATCAGTAGATGGTTCAGCAAGAAAAGAAAAGGTGATGCAGATCAACCACCACCATCACATACCTCTGAACCCATATCCACATCCTCAAAGTCTTCCTTCATCTTCCTGATGCGGTCAATGGTGTCACCGCGACCCCCCTTCCTGACCGCCCTCCGGAGTTCGGATTTATCCACAACCTCCAGGTATCCTGTATTGTACCAGAGGTCTGAGTCCTCAAGGCGGACCCATCCCTCGCCATCCTCAACCTTGATGGCTGAGATCTCACCGGTGGTCCCTGTTCCAGTGTAACGTACAGCCATTCCCACCGTCAGAACATTTCCGTTTATGTCCTTTACCTCCATGCCATTCACCCCTCATTCAGGGGATATCTCCATGGACTCCTCCTCTTCGGGGGCCTCCTCTGCCTCATCTGCAGCTATTGCAAGGACGACGTAATCGCCGACCCGGCTGACACTCTCCATATCAACGATGAAGGTCCTCTGCTTGAGGGACAGTTCACCCTTGGATATTATGAGGGACTTTATGAGGCCCTCCTCAGGATCCACCTCCAGGTCAGAGACCTTACCTATCTCCATTGCATTTTTATCCAGCACCTTAAGACCGAGGAACTCCGTCACCTTCATTTGAACACCATGAAATGTTATGTCAGTCATGCTATAAAAAATGATTTATTCATAGCACCCCATATAATAGAACATGACTTCAGTTAAAATATTCAGTGTCTCAGGGATACCCATTGAACTCGATTTCTCATTTCTACTGCTGATGCTGTTCATATACATCCTCGCCTACCTTGGATTCCTCTCAGTGAACCTTGCAGTTCTAATAACCCTTGTATTTGTAACCGTGGTGATACATGAACTGGCCCACTCCTACGTTGCCCTGAGGTTCGGTGTGAAGATAAAGAGCATACTTCTGCTCCCCATCGGTGGGGTTTCAAGGATGGAGGAGATACCCCGCATCCCACGCCAGGAGTTCATGATATCAATCGCCGGGCCCCTCACAAATATACTCATGGCCCTCATCACAGCGGTCCCGCTCCTGTTTGGTCTGAAAGGAGCTGCTGCAAGTTTCGCAGGTGACTTCCTTGCTGTGAACCTGCTTCTTGCAATCTTCAACCTCATACCTGCCTTCCCGATGGATGGTGGCCGTATACTGAGGGCCATCCTGGCTGCGAGACTGAATTACATCAGGGCCACCCGGATAGCTTCGAACCTCGGAAAAATCATAGCGGTCCTGATGGCCGTAACCGGTCTCTTCTACAACTTCTTCCTGATACTCATCGGCTTCTTCATCTACATCGGAGCAGAGCAGGAGTACCAGGCAACCCTCATCTCATCACTCCTGGAGGGTGTCAGGGTGGCAGATGTTATGACAGAGAACCCTGTGACTCTTCACCCTCATATGACGGTTAAGGAGGCCCTCGATGTGATGTTCCGTGAAAAGCACATGGGTTATCCTGTGACCGAGGCCGGTGAACTGAGGGGTATTGTTACCTTCCATGATATATCTGATGCCAGCAGGGACCTCAGGGTGGAGGATGTCATGACAGGGGACGTTGTCACAGTGCGAGATGATGAGGAGGTTACAGGAGCCCTTGAGAAGATGAACCGGCTGCAGCTTGGAAGGCTCCCTGTGATGAGGGACGGTAAACTCACAGGTATAATTTCAAGAACAGATATAGTCAGAACACTCAACCTGATGAACAAAAAAACAGAATAACCAGGATCAAAAAACTCGAGCGATGAAAAACCGAATGGATATGATGTACAGAATGGATGAACACCGATAAACAGGGGATCAGGATCATGAAGGACGCGTCACGCCTCATAATCAATGGAATAATTTCAGGTGAAATAAGGACAAGGAAGGACCTTGAGAGGTTCAAGCACAGGGTCTGCCGTGAAATGGGACTTGAGAGATTCATGAGCAACTCTGAAATCCTTGAACATGCGACTCCGGAGGAGAAAAAGGTTATAGAGGGCCTCTTGAGAAAAAAACCCACAAGGACCATCTCAGGGGTTGCTGTCGTCGCTGTAATGTGCCAGCCCCGGGAATGCCCCCATGGGAGGTGCCTGTACTGTCCAGAGAGTGAAAAGGCACCTCCCAGTTACACTGGAGAGGAACCTGCAGCCCTGAGGGCCAGGATGTACGATTTCCACCCCTACAGGCAGGTTTACAACCGCCTGGAGCAGCTCCACAGCATAGGTCACCCCGTGGATAAGGTTGAACTCATAGTTATGGGGGGGACCTTCCCCTCCCACAGCCTCTGCTACCAGGAGTGGTTCATCTCCATGTGCCTCAAGGCCATGGTGGACTTCGGGGCGGAACTCAGGGGCATCAGGGTGGATGTGCCAGAACACCATGGATACGTGAAGGTTGAGGACGCCCAGAGACTAAACGAGTCCTCGCCGGTGAGATGCGTTGGCATGACCTTCGAGACAAGACCAGACTACTGCAGGGAGGAGGACGTGGACAGGATGCTGGGCCTGGGAGTTACCAGGGTCGAGCTGGGAGTTCAGACCATATACAACTACATCTACCAGCGGATCAAGAGAGGCCACAGCATAAGGGATGTGGTGGAATCCAACAGGATCCTCAGGGACTCCGGGGTGAAGGTTGCCATGCACCTGATGCCTGGCCTGTTCTCAGACTTTGAAAGGGACCTGCGCATATTCAGGAGGATATTCAGGGACCCCTCCTTCAGACCGGATATGATCAAGATATATCCCTGCCTTGTGACCCGTGGCAGCGAACTCTACAGCCTATGGGAGAGGGGCCTCTATAAGCCCTACTCCACTGAGGAGGCGGTTGAACTTATCGTGGAGATAAAGAAGATGATGCCGAAGTGGGTGAGGACCATGAGGATACAGAGGGATATTCCCTCACAGCTCATAGTGGACGGTGTCAGGAAGTCCAATCTCGGTGAAATGGTCTACAGGCGCCTGGAGGAGGAGGGGGTGAGGTGCAGGTGTATAAGGTGCCGTGAGGTTGGACACATGTCAAGGAGGGGTGTGAGGGTCGACGAGGATGCTGTTACCCTCATGGTGGAGGAGTACGCAGCCACCGGGGGGCGGGAGTTCTTCCTCTCCCAGGAGGACCCTGAAAATGACGTCCTTGTGGGTTTCCTGAGGCTGAGGTTCCCATCAGAGGAGGCCCACCGCCCCGAGGTCGATGATAAAACAGCCCTTGTAAGGGAACTGCATGTATACGGTTCAATGCTCCCCATAGGAGAAAGGGGAGATGCCGTTGGTCAGCACAGGGGCTACGGTGAGGAGCTACTTGCAAGGGCAGAGTCCCTGGCTGCTGATAATGGAATGGAGAAGATACTTGTAACAAGTGGGATAGGTGCCCGTGAATACTACAGCAAATTCGGATACCTGAAGGAGGGCCCCTACATGGCAAAGAAACTTTAGGTGGTTAAAATGAATGTGGAGACAAGGGAGGAACTTGCATCACTTATAGACCACACCAATGTGAGGGCTGATGCAACAGAAAATGATATTGAGAGGCTATGCAGGGAGGCGGTCAGCTACGGCTTCAGGTGCGCGGTGGTCACACCCACCAATGTCAGGCTGGCGGCTGAACTCCTTGAGGGGACCGATGTGACGGTCTGCTCAGTTGTTGGTTTCCCGGCAGGCGTCAGTACACCCCGCGTTAAGGCCCTTGAAGCCTCTGAGGCCGTTGAGAACGGGGCCGGTGAGGTGGACATGGTCATGAATATCGGGGCCATGAAGTCAGGCAATAGGGAGCTCGTATACAGGGATATCAGCGGCGTTGTTGATGCCGCCGGCGTCCCCGTCAAGGTTATACTTGAAACAGCCTATCTCACAGACAAGGAGAAGGTTGAAGCCTGCCTTATAAGTAAAGAGGCCGGTGCGGCATTTGTTAAAACATCAACAGCCTATGGTGGACTAGCCGGCGCCACAGTTGAGGATGTGATGCTCATGCGGAAAACGGTGGGTGATGAGATGGGAGTCAAGGCATCTGGGGGAATAAGGGATCTTGAAACAGCCCTTGCGATGATAGATGCTGGGGCAGACAGGATCGGGACATCAACCGGTGTACAGATAATCGAGGGATGGAGGTAGTGGCTGGTGAGGACCATGAGGATAAGGATAACCGTTGAGGGTAAGGGCCATGCCACCGGTGAACTTGATGATAGAAACCCCGAATCTGCAAGGAGAATCTATGATAGCCTTCCTATTGAGGGGAGGGCCCTCCTCTG
This sequence comes from Methanothermobacter sp. CaT2, assembly GCF_000828575.1. Taxonomy (GTDB): domain Archaea; phylum Methanobacteriota; class Methanobacteria; order Methanobacteriales; family Methanothermobacteraceae; genus Methanothermobacter. The sequence continues at coordinate 721,402 of NZ_AP011952.1, forward strand.
GATGGAAGAGGTCTACTTTGACATACCCCTCGACCTTGACTATGAGAACCCCTCTGATAGTGCCTCCCCTGGTGACATCTCCTACTGGCCGCCCGGTTATGCCCTGTGCATCTTCTTTGGATCAACACAGCCCTATTCACCTGTGAACCACATAGGCAGGGTAACCGAAAACCTTGAGCTCTTCTTCAGTGTGGATGAGGGTGACAGGATAATAATAGAAAGGGAAGAGTAACCTTCTGAAAGGGGGTGAGCCTCCCTGAATTCCTCCCAATAGGAAGGGAAGTAGATCTATTACAATAGAAAAGGAAGGGTGTATCCGGGGAGAATTACATTACGGATGTGCTAGACATCCTCTATCTCACGGTAAAGGGTGTCCCTTCTTGCAGGGATCCTTCCTATGTCCCTCACAACCCTTATTATTTCTTCAGGCTCTGTCCTCACACCATGTGATGCCCCGGCGGACCTTGAAATGTTCTCCTCACCAAGCGTGCCCCCTATGTCATTGGCACCTGAAAGGAGGGCCACCTGAGCAAATTTGAATCCCAGTTTAACCCATGAGGCCTGTATGTTCTCAATGAGACCCCTGAACATGAGCCTGGATATTGCATAAACCTTGAGGTCGTCTGCACCCGTTGCTCCGGGCATTGCCAGCCCCTCACGGTAGATGGGTGCGTGTGGGTGCATGAAGGGGAGGGGTACGAACTCTGTAAAGCCCCCGGTCTTCTCCTGGATCCTCCTCAGTATATCCATGTGCTCAACACGGTGTTCAGGCCCGTCTATGTGACCATACATCATTGTGCAGGTGGTGGGTATTCCCACACGGTGAGCTGTCTCTATGACCTCAACCCATTCAGCGGTACTCAGCTTGGTGGGGCATATGACTGCCCTGACATCATCATCCAGTATCTCTGCAGCTGTTCCTGGCATTGAACCAAGGCCAGCCCTCTTAAGTATTTTCAGGGCCTCTTCAACCGTTAATTCAGCATTCTGAGCCCCATAATAGACCTCCATTGGGGAAAAGGAGTGGAGGTGGACATCCGGAAACTCGGATTTTATGGCCCTTATGAGGTCCTCGTAGAAGTAGGTGTCGAGTCCCGGGTAGAGACCTCCCTGTATGCACAGCTCCCTGGCCCCGTTCTCAATGGCCTCTGCTGCGATTTCAAGGATCCTTCCTGTTTCAAGGTAGTATGAGTCACCATCCACAGCATCCCTTTTGAATGCACAGAACCCGCACTGCCCCGAGCATATGTTGGTGAAGTTTATATTCCAGTTCTCGATGTAGGTTATCCTGTCACCGGCTTCAGCCTCCCTAACCATATCTGCAGCTATCATAAGGGCCTGGAGATCCCTGCCGGTTACTCCCATCAAATAAAGGGCTTCTTCCTTTGTGATTGGCTCATCCATCGCCTTCTGAAGTATTTTTTTTGTGCGGGTTTTGATGTTCATGGTGCCAAACATGCGATTTAGTATCTGGTTATGCAAGTTTAAAATTTTTGGTTTTGGTGAGATCCACACCCATTCAACCCCATATGGTCCATGTGGTCCATTAATCACCCGTAACCAATAAATTTAAATATTAGAGCGTACCAGCTTAATTTGGAGGTGAAATTATGGCTGAATTACCAATTGCACCAGTAGGTAGAATAATAAAAAATGCCGGTGCCCAGAGAATAAGTGATGATGCAAAAGAGGCTTTAGCAAAGGCCCTTGAAGAAATGGGTGAAGAAATCTCACGCAAAGCCGTTGAACTTGCAAAACACGCCGGCAGAAAAACTGTTAAAGCCACAGACATAGAAATGGCCGCTAAACAGTTATAATTAGGTATTATTACTACTATTTATTTATTTTTAGGGACACTGCAAATTTTAATCTAATTTTAGGGCCTCTGCTTCCTGATTGTATCTCCATTCACCTTCTGTATCTGCAATAAAGATATATAACTGAGGATAATATATTATTACTGGTATAAGCAGTGAGGTGATTTTTTATGTCAACAATGGATAACCTGAAGGAAGCCTTTGCAGGGGAGTCCCAGGCAAACAGAAAGTACCTTGCCTTTGCAAAGAAGGCAGATGAAGAGGGATACCACCAGGTCGCAAAGCTCTTCCGTGCAGCCGCGGCGGCAGAGACCGTCCATGCAATGAACCACCTTGATGCCATGGATGCTGTCAGGAGTACCGAGGAGAACCTCCGGGAGGCAATAGAGGGAGAAACAGCTGAATTCGAGGATATGTACCCCGGTTTCATTGAGGAGGCCGAAGCCGAAGGTCATGAACAGGCCCGCTGGAGCTTCGACGTTGCAAACAGGGTTGAAAAGATCCATGCAGAGCTATACAAGAAGGCCCTGGAGAACCTTGGAAGTAACGTTGAGGTGGACTACTACGTCTGCAACTGGTGCGGTAACACCGTTGAGGGCGAGGCTCCTTCAAGGTGCCCTATCTGTGGAGCTCCAAAGGACGAATTCAAAAAGATAGATTAACCTAAACCTTTCTTTTATGCCGCAGCAGATTAAAGGCACAGAAACTTTGTATTAAATACCCTAACCCGAATTATTGAGGACCGGGCCCTTCTCTGTAAATGTTATCCTGAATGTTGTTCCCCCATCTGAAATCATCTCGACCTTCCCATCGATCTGTTTGGTGAGGCTTCTTACAAGCTGCAGTCCGAGTGATGGGCTGCTCTCCCAGTCAATATCCTCTGGAAAACCTGCGCCATCATCACTGACCTCAAGGGTAACCGTGCCGTTCCTCTTCCTGAGGGAAACCGTTACCATGCCCTCCCCATCAGGGAATGCATGCTTCACGGCATTTGTTAAAAGTTCATTGACTATGAGGCCCAGGGGGACAGCCGTCTCCACATCAACCTTTAATTCATCTATCTCCAGCTTCAGCAGGATACGTGAATCTGCAGAGTAACTCCTGAATATCTCCGATGCGAGTCTACCCAGGTATTCTGCAAGGTCAATGTTCTTTAGATCCTCTGAACGGTAAAGTCGCTCATGGATCAGGGCCATGGACCGGGTCCTGTTTTCGCTCTCCCTGAAAAGATCCATGGTCTCCCTGTCCTTGGCCTGTCTGGACTGGAGGCTGAGGAGGCTTGAGATTATCATGAGGTTGTTCTTGACTCTGTGGTGGATCTCCTTGAGGAGAAGTTCCTTCTCAGCAAGGGACTTCTCAAGCATGCTCTGGGTCCTCTTGAGGTCAGAGATGTCATTTAATACAATCAGGAGGCATTCCCTTCCCTCTGCGTGTATGAGCTTGTTGTATATCCTCACGGTGTATTCCCTTCCAGATAGATCTGTAAGGACCATCTCATAGGGTTCCAGAGTGCCATCCCTCTCTATCACCTCAATTTTGGACCTGAATTCCGTCTTAACATCATCAGAAAGGAATTCCAGTTCATAGATGGATCTTCCCCTCAGTTCCCCTGATGGAATTCCTAGGGTCCCGGCGAGGGTTGAGTTCACATCAAGTATCCTCCCATCCTCAGGATCCAGGAGGAGTATGTATTCTGGTGAGAGGTTGAAGAGTGATCTGTATTTCTCCTCACTCTCCCGCAGTCTCCTTTCGTTCTCCAGTCTCTGGGTTATATCCCTTGCAACCGATACAGCCACCTTCATCTCCCCAAGTTCAAGTAGCCTTGAGTTAACCTCAACAGGTATCCTCCTGCCATCCCTGGAGATATAGGTTCTGTTGAATGTCACACTCCCATTTCTGAGGAGGTTTTTTATGATATCATATGACTGTTCCCTGCTCGCCCCCATATCAGCGGGTGTCATGCTGAGGAATTCATCCCTGGAATAGCCCAGCTTTTCAACTGCCGCCCTGTTAACCTCAATATATTTACCGGGAAGACCATTTTCCCTGATCTCCACGATGGTTATTATGTCCTCAACTCCATCGAAAACCGCTCTGAATTTTCTTTCACTTTCAAACAAGGCATTTTCTGCCATTTTTCTTTCAGTTACATCCCTTATGACGGCTGTTATAAATTTTTCATCCATATAATTCCAGCTGAAGACAGATATCTCCACCGGCACCCTTGTTCCATCCTTCCGTACACCCTCAACATCTGTTACCATGATGGAAATTTCTCTGTCAAGAATCCTGTTGAAATCGTGTTTTTCAAGGTTTTCCTCTGTGATTATGGTGTCGATGTGCCTACCCATCATTTCAGCTGCTCTGTAACCAAATATCTTCTCCGCTGCACTGTTCCATGATACAATACTCCCATTCCCATCAACGGTTATTATGGCGTCCCTTGCAGATTCGACTATTGTCCTGTATTTCTCCTCACTCTCTGCCAGTGCCTCCTCTGATTCCCCAATGGACTCTGATAGGATCACGGTGATGGCATTCACAAATAACATCACAGACAGACGCATGACATCATCCTGGAATCCACCGAGGGATGCGAGGGCATGAGTCACAAGGAGCACGGTGCCAAGAAAGGCCGTCACTATGAAGGACCTTCTCCTGAACCATACCGCAGCGAATACCATGGGTATGTAAAAGAGGTGGGTGAATACTATCTCAACGCCGAGGATCATGTGAAAGTAGATAGTGGTTGCTGCGCAGAGTATGGTGAGTACTGTGACAATTACCAGCCGGGCTCTTCTATTCCAGTATGATTGTATCTTTTCTGCAACAGGAAGACTCTTGTAGGTCAAGAAACATCCCCCATCAAAGTGTACCAGCTTAATCAGATGATGATGTTAAATGTGTTTATGGTTTTTAAGCTACATTATTCACAAGGTTGTACTTAAAGTTAAACCATCAAAGTTAACATTAGCTTAAATTGTTCCATGGACAGACATTTACCAGTGAATATCTAACATAATCTGATGGGATAAATGAATCTTCAACACTCCAATTCAAAATTGTATCTGTGCAGGAACTCCACCTGAGCTAATGTGTCCACCACACCCTTTACAGGCATAAAGGGTGCCTTTATCATCAGATCACCCCCCATGAAGGGAAAAGGTTATATATGACCACTTCCATACTTTAGAAGGAACACGGGCCGGTGGTCTAGGGGTATGATACCTCCCTGACACGGAGGTGATCACGAGTTCGAATCTCGTCCGGCCCATCATGCCGTGGTAGTTCAGTTGGGAGAACGCCAGACTGAAGATCTGGATGTCGCTGGTTCAAGTCCGGCCCACGGCACTTATAACCACCTCTATATTTTGAGTAAAGTTTTTTTGAGGCCCTAAAAAATTAATTTATATCAATCTACTTATCAACTGACTCTTAAAAACCAGGTTTCTGTGACCAGCTTATCTGTGTTTATCGGAGATGGAGGTCATCTTCTATTTTTGCGATGGTCTCGTGAGAAGATCCAAAGCATATGCTTAATCATTGAAAACCCATCATTTTAAAAATTAGTCAGGAGAGGGCCGCAGAATCCATTGAATGAGGGATTCTAATCAGCCAGGAGGTATGTCCCTGTGGCATCCCTTATCCTGACCCTCCTGAAGGACCCTGGCTCACCGGTTTCTGTAACAACCGGGATGTACGAACCCGTCCTTCCAATGAAACCCCCCTTCCTTCCCCTCTCAACAACTAGTATCTCCTGGAATGATCCCACCAGCCGTCTGTTTTCCTCCTCAGTTATCCTCATCTTGAGTTCCTCAAGGGCCCTGGAACGTCTGCGGAGTTCCCTGAAGTCTATCTCATCAAGTGAAGATGACCTGGCACGTGGGCGGTGCCGGTACTTTGAAAGGTGTATGAAGCTGGGTTTAACCTCCTCCAGGAGGCTGCATGTATCCATGAAGTCCTCCCACTCCTCTGTGGGGTAGCCAACGATTATGTCCGTTGCGATGGATATGTCGGGGATCTCTGCCCTGAACCTTTCAACAATCATCCGGAACTCATCCACTGTGTGTCCCCTCTCCATATCTGCGAGTACACTGTCACTGCCACTCTGCACCGGGAGATGAAGGAAGCTGTAGACCTTCTCTGATTTGAATGCCTCAACAAGTCCATCAAGATCCCTGAGGACGCTTGCAGGGTGCATCATACCCACACGTATCCTGAAATTCCCGGGGATCCCTGATATCCCCTTTATGATGTCTGAGAGCTTTTCGCCGGTATCCACACCATAGGCGGCTGTGTCCTGTGCTGTGAGCTGTATCTCCCTGCAGCCACTGGCCACTGCCTCCCTTGCCTCACTGATGATGAGGTCCGATGGATAACTCTGGATTCTTCCCCTGGCAAACCGGGTGCAGCAGTAACTGCAGCTACCATTGCACCCCTCACATATCGGTATGATGTGTATAAGGGGATTTGACCTGACCCTTGGGACCTTCACCTTCACATCTGACGTGAATCCGGTTATGCGCTCAACCAGACCATTACTGGCGGCCCTTACAGCCTGCGGCGCCCTTCTCAGCTGGTGTGGCCCAAGCCATGAGGCATCCCCTGAGATGGCTTCAAGTTTAGAGGGGTCTATTTCGACCATGCAGCCAGCCACAACGAGACCCTTCTCAGGGTAGGTCTCCTGTATCTTCTTTATCCTGTTTATAACCTTGTGCTCCGTGGGATGCTTAACATAGCATGTGTTGATAATTATGACGTCAGCATCATCGATTCCTGTGAGCACAGCGCCCTCCTCCCTGAGGACGCCTGCCATGATCTCAGAGTCTGCCTGGTTGAATGTGCATCCAAATGTCTCTATATAAACCCTGATACCATCCATTGGAAATCACTCTTTAAATGTTAACCTGAAAAAAATGGATTTGTGGTCTCCAGTTCAGTGGAATTTCCATCCATGCTTCCCTATCAGCGGGACGAAGGCGACCCCGCCGAGATTTCTGGACCTGTAGTCGTCGGCGGAGGTCCTCTCAATCAGAACCAGTTCCTGATAGAATTTATCAGAACCCACGGGTATTAAAAGTTTTCCCCCTATCTCCAGCTGCTTCATGAGGGGATCCGGGATGTACGGTGCCGCTGCAGTCACGTATATCCTGCTGTAGGGTGCCTCATCAGCGAATCCCTGGCTGCCATCGCCGTGTATGACCGTTATGTTATCGTATCCAAGGCTTCTGAGTTTTCTGCGGGCCCTTTCATAGAGGCTCCCTATCCTTTCAACGGTGTAGAGGTGTCCCTCGGGTCCTATGATTTCAGCTATAACAGCTGCATTGTAGCCGCAGCCGGTGCCTATCTCAAGGACCTTCATCCCGGGTTCAAGGTCAAGGATCTCAGCTATCATGGCAACCATGTGGGGTGCCGATATGGTCTGACCCTCGCCTATGGGGAGTGGCATGTCCATGTAGGCCCTGTGCCTCTCATCCTCAGGGACAAACTCCTCCCTGGGCACCCTCTCCATGGCCCTCCTGACGGCCTCAGATTTTATGTATCCCCTCTCCATGAGGTCCTGAACCATTCTCCTTCTCTCATCCATCATGTGACCACAGCAGATCAGTCCCCGAAAGCCCGGGATCACACCACCCTGTCTGTCAGGTCATGGGTGAACCTCATATTAACCGGGACTCCGTAGATCCTCTTAATGTTGTGTGCGGGTGCTGAGCCCCTCCTTATCATCCTGTCCCCTGTCTTCATGCTCTTTATCCTGAAGACGTGTTCACCGATTTTCAGGACGTCACCAACCCTGAAGATGAAATCCCTGTCGATCTCAACCTTCCTTGAGTAGACCTCACCATGGAGGTCAACCGAGACACCGACACGTGCAGGTGCCTCAAGTGAAACTGCCCATACCGTCTCGATATCGTCTGCAGTGGCCCTATCAACCCTCTTACCACCTTTGAGTTCAAGGGAGGTCACCTCAACCAGTTTGCCTGAAACGGTGATGGCGTCACCTGCAGATAGCTCCTCACCAGGGTACAGTTTCACCTCATCCCGGTAGGATTTCCCGTGCTCACTGACCACTATCCTGTGGCTCCGGGGCTTTTCAATGACGATGCTGTCCCTGAAAACCGTTCCACATTCCTCGCATTCAAGTACAAGGTGCTTTATCTTCCTCGCCCTTGACTCATCGGTTCTGCTCTTCAGGACCCTGAATGATCCTGATCCACAGATAGGGCACTGCATCTCTACCCCTCATCTCCTGATATGCCAGTATTGATTGTTTTGAGGTAGTGATTCACGAGTCCGCCGTCCTCGAGGATTGATAGCATGTACTCATTGAAGGGTTTCATCCGGTATTCACTGCCTGCTGTGAGGTTCCTGATCTGGCCGCTTCTCAGATCGACGGATACTTCATCCCCGTCATCAGCCTCCACCTTCGCCATTATAACAGGTAACCCTATGTTTATGGCGTTTCTGTAGAATATCCTTGCAAAGGATTCGGCTATTATTGCAACCACACCTGCATGTTTCAGGGCGACAGGGGCCTGTTCCCTTGATGATCCGCAGCCGAAGTTGCGTCCGGCGACGATAATGTCTCCCTTCCTGACCTGAGAGGCAAATTCGGGTCTTGCACCCTCCATCACATGGGAGGCCAGTTCATCCAGACTGAAGGTCCTCAGGTAACGGCCCGGTATAATCATATCTGTATCCACGTTGTCACCGAATCTCCATACTCTTCCTCTTATGATTCCTTCCATTGTATCTCCCTTAACCTCGTGTTCTATCTGGTCCATGAAAACATCATCAGTCAGCTCGGGGCTTCATTTTATCATGAAAGCTCCCCTGTTGCGGCCCCCTGTTACTATTATCCTGCCGGGACCCATGGTCTCGGCCACGGCTCCAGCCACATTTCCCGGTTTTTCATCGGTGACCGAGTAGACCGCAGGTCCAAAGGAACTCATACCTGCACCTGGAGCCCCTGCAGATATCATCGAATCTATTATCCTGTCGATGAGGGGGTCCTGGAGTTCCCTTTCGATTCTCTTGAATCCGGTGCCCTGTATCTCGTTGACCGACTCTCCGAAGGCCTCTATGTCCCCCTCAAGGATAGCGGGCATCATCTTCATGAGTATTATGTGGGAGAGCCTCTCAACGTCACGCAGAGGGATGGGGCAGTACTCCTGGAATATGTTAACCTCCCTCCTCCCTGAAACGGATCTGTCGATTTCGGGGATGGCTATTATGATGTTCCACTCCTCAGGAAAATCATACCTTGCAATTACAGGTGGTGGTGAGGCACTTGAGGCAGATGATGGCAGGAAGTCTGACTTCTCCCTGCTGCTGTGGCCTGCATCCACTATGAATCCTCCATCCTCAAAGGACGCCACCCCTATACCTGAGGTTCCTCCCCTTCCCACAATGTGTGCGAGTTCCCTTGCAGTGAACTTCATTCCATGGTACTCTGTTACGAGTCTTGCCGTTGCAAGGGACAACTGGGTCCCTGAACCCAGACCAGAGTGGGCAGGGAACATGCTTCTTACGGTGAAATGAAACTTTTCATCACTCCCTATGTGCTTGAGGGTTCTCGTTGCAGCCTCCATTATCTTTGACCTGTATTCCTCCCTTAGCTTCTCTTCAGCATGAGAGGTGAATTCAACTCCCATATCATCTGAGGCCTCAAGGCCCACTACAAGTTCGGGTTCATTGAGTGTGATCCCGACTCCACCGTCAAGGCGGCCCCTCTCACCGTTGAGGTCTATGAGGGTCAGGTGGAGTCTGGATGGTGTGTTTATGATCAATTCAATTACCACTCCTTAATCCTTTGATTCATTAAGGGGCTTTGCAAAGTGCCTTTCAACATCTGCCCTGTGTATCGAATTCATTGTGCAGAAGGGGACTATGCGACCGTCTGGGAGGGCGTAGTGTATGACGCACCTCCTGACCCTGTCGATGTCAAAGTTCCATGGGTCCATGAAGTGCATGCATGATATAAGTAGGGTGTTGTAGTGGAACTCACCGAGGGCAGTGTAGGACCTCTCCTTGAATATGGATGTGAGTATTCTCTTTATATCCACTGATTCCGGGGCCTCTGATTTATCCAGGGTTTTCGGGAGTTCTATTGCTGATCTTGCAATCACCTTTGCCTTTGCAGCTATTCCTCCCTCCTCGATTTCATCCTTACCCTTCTCGAGGACCTCAAAGAACCTGTCGACATCGATGAACCTTGTTATTGGAATTATCTTACCGTCCTCTATGAATATGTAGGTTGCTGTCCCGCAGTGCTGGTGGCATGTGAAGGTTACCTGGGGTTCTCCCTCAATGGCAGCCACGAAGTCAGATATCGGGCGGACAGATGATGCAGGGTAGAAGTCATCCATGGATATCTCTGACCCTGTCTGTTCCTCCACCAGTTTCTGGAAGTCTGGTATCGTTATGCGCTGTTCCTCGACCCTGTCGGCGGGGGTTCTTCCTGCAAAGGAGACTGGCTGGAAGTTAACGCCCCTTATTATGTCAATGTTGTCAATTGCGAACCTTATGATGTCCCCAACCTGGTTGTCGTTCAGCCCCCTCACCAGTGTCGGCACAAGGACAATGCCAAGACCAACCTTTCTACAGTTCTCTATTGCCTGCAGTTTTATGGGGAGGAGGTTTTTACCTCTGGATGTAATATATGGTTCCTCTGTGACGCCATCGAACTGGAGGTAAACCGTGTTGAGACCTGCCTCCCTGAGTTCAGCTGCAAGTTCAGGTTTACGCGCCAGTCTGACACCGTTGGTGGCTATCTGCACATGGGTGAAGCCCTCCTCCCTTGCAAGTTTCACCAGGTCGACTATGTCCTTCCTGACGGTGGGCTCACCCCCTGCATACTGAATCGCAGGTGTTGGAACCGGCCTGTTTCTGCGGAGATTTCGCAGCATCTCCCTTATCTCTTCATAGGTTGGTTCATAGAGGTAGTTGGACACTGCTGCATTGGCAAAACAGATGGGACATTTAAGATTGCATCGATTGGTGACATCAATAAGACCAAGAACAGTGTGGCTTTCATGTTCAGGGCAGAGCCCACAGTCCAGTGGACATCCCTTCATGGGGTCTGTCTGTGGATTCAGGAGGCCCTCACCTTCCTCATCAAAATCTTCCGCCTTATGGTAGACCTTGGAATTGCTCCAGTAAACATTTTCAAATTTTCCATGTTCCGGGCATTCCTTCCTTATTAGAACCCTGCCCTCGTCCTCAAAGACCTCTGCATCAACCGGTCTGAGGCATTCAGGACAGAGGCTCCTAGTTTTCTTTATTACCACAACAGTCACCTGTTAATCTGGATGTTAAAATGCATTGATCAATTCATCGGCAAATGTTATATATCTGATCCTTGAAATTATCCATGTATCCTCTTCTTTAAATCTAACCCACTCTCGTGGGGTCTTAAAATCTTTGCGAGGTGTACAGTTGAATACCGATATTATCAATATTATAGATGTTCTCTATGTAATATACTTTATGTTACCCGCATATATGGCAAATATAAGTGGTCTCGTCTTTGGTGGGGGTAAGCCCCTTGATATGGGGATAACCCTCGCTGATGGGCGGCGCCTCATAGGTGATGGTGTGACCTGGAGGGGTACCGCTGCTGGTACCTGTGTCGGTTTGGTGGTGGGAGTAATTCAGGGTCTCCTTTCAGGTTCAATGATGACTGGCGCCATCACAGGGCTTTTTCTCGGATTCGGAGCCCTTATGGGTGATGCTGCAGGCAGTTTCATCAAAAGAAGGCTTAAGATAGATAGGGGCAGGCCCGCACCAATTCTTGACCAGCTCGATTTCGTCTTCGGAGCCCTGATACTGGTATCCCCCATTGTTGTGCCACCCATTGATTACATAATCCTCATAATGCTCATTACACTGGTTCTTCATCTCTCAGCCAACATAATCGCCTACCTCCTAGGTATGAAGGACGTCTGGTACTGATGGAATGAATAACCGATAAAAATAATGGGTTTCCTGAGAGGGTGCTGAAGGGGCGTCCTGTGATCTTTTCAGGACAGGGAAAAATGCCCATTTCAGGATTTATTTTTTCTTGAATCATGCGCACAGAAGCAGGGTAAAGAGGACCATGTTTTCAGCCCCCTCCTCAATACACATAAAGCCATCTCACTAATTTATCTTGACGGTTCCACATGGTCCTCCATGCATCAGGAGAGAAGGGAACTGCTACTCCTTAGGAGCTTGATGGTCATGAAAAACACCTCAGGGGGTGATGACCACTCAGGGACCTCATAGACCAGCGTTGGGTACCCTGCAGCTGCCAGGGGCCTTGAGAAGAGCCTTCCTGATGAGCTTCTGTATTTAGTCCTGCCCGAGACCGGGTAATAGTTGAATCCATCCTCCTTAACCCTTTCAGCGATCTCCACGGATGCCCTGTCCATCTGGGGGGTTGCTACATAGAATCCCTCACCGTAGCCAGGTTTATGGGCGTGTGCAATTACAACGAGGTCATAGTCTGACCTCTTTATATCTGGGAGGATGTAGGTGGCTGCAAGACCCTCACCGTTGGCTCTTCCCCTTGAATAATCCTGTGGACTGTCCTCGACGTTGATGCTGTAGATTATAACCTCCACCGGGAGCAGGGCAAATACACGTCCAGCCCACTGGACAGGGGCTATCGATACCTCTTCCCTTGGATGTATGCCAGTTACAATGGCTATCTTTACACTCTGCTCACCGTAGTGGGCGTAGATGTCCCTCGTCACGTACCCCCTTGAATCCGAGCCTATGGTTGAATGCTCAGAGAGGTTCAGTACCACGACTGTGGTAACAAGGACCGCCACAATGGCTGCAAGAACAATCCTTAACCTCATGGAACCAGCTTCGTCTCAGATTTTAAGTCTTCATCATCCCTGGGCCTGGAGATAGTCCTCCATGAGGAGTGCTGTGCCCACTGCAGGTGCCACCACACACTCTTCCTCAGTTAAGAATTCATCCATGGTCCTGCACTCCAGTTCAAGGACCTCTGCAGCCCTCTTTGCCAGTATCTTCATCCCGAGACCCGTTGTAACAACCTCCTCGAGGCCCTCACGTTCTGAAACCTCGGCTATGCCCTCGGCTATCTTGAGGATCTGCTGGTGGTAGATGTACTCTGCAACGTCAAGCACATCACCTGGACTGAGGAGTTCAAGGTCAGCGCATAGAACCCTGGCTATCCTCAGCATGCACTCCTCCACCGATTTCCCGGCCCCATCGGGTGTGCTGCATGTGTAATCTGATTCCCTGATGTTACCCAGTACCCTGTGGACGTCTGCGGTGACTGCGAAGAGTTCAGATGAAACCCTGAACCATTTATCCTGGAGGGGCACCCTGTCAACTATGGTGGCCACGTTGGTCCGGAGTGTCCCTGTGTATACCAGTTCCCCTGTTGAAAGCCTTTCAAGGTCATTCCTACCCCTTGCAGCCTCGAATCCGTCCTTTACAGGTATTATATCTGTTGTGGTACTTCCAACATCAACCATTATGCAGTCACTGCTCATTGCAGATGCTATCTGGGATGTTGCAACCCAGTTGGCTGCCGCTATGTTCATGGGGTCTCCGAGGGCCTCGGATGCATCGACCATCCCTGAGAGACTCACGTATGCAACTGGAACATCGAAGGCCCCCTCCACCCTGTCAATTATATCGGCAACACCGGCAGCCTTGCTGGGGTATGCGTCCACCAGTTCAGCTGTCATGCATACACCCACACCCTCAAGTTCATGAAGGTCATCGCCCACCATCTCGAGGAGTGTCTCTGCAAGTTCGTCCTTTCTGAGCCACATCGGGAGGTACCTGAAATCAACCCTCACCTCCTTCATGTCTCCGTCAGAGCCAAAGTCTATTATGGCCATGTCGGTGTTTGCTCCTCCAATATCAAATCCCGCAATCTTCATGAAACTTCATCTCCATAATCCTGAATCAAGTAGAGTAGATAGAGAATTATATGCAGCGAATCAACAGTACAGATCAGTATCCCATGAAACCTTCATTGACCTCCACAACCATGCCATCGGTGCCCTTCCTGAAGGATGCTGTGCCATTGAATTTAACACCAGAAGGGAGTCTTCCAAGGACAGATTCGAGTATGAGGTGGCCAAGGTTCGCCTCCGCAACCCTCCTGAGCCCTATGTATGGCGTTGTGATCCTGGAGTTTATCTCAACAACGTAGGGCTCATCTGCAAGTATGAGGTCAACACCAACATACCCCCTTAAACCTGGAATGGACTCCACGGCCCTCCTGGCGACGGTGAATGCATCCTCCCTCATCTCATGATCCACCGGTGCGCTACCACCACTGTATTCCAGTTCACTGCCAGCCATGATGATGTCCTGCCTGTTGAGGCTCAGGGGGAGTGCCCTCTCACCGTCGGATAGGAGGCTCACACTCACACTCTCACCCTCAATGAAGTCCTGTATGATCAGGTCTCCTGATAAATCAGGCACATCCCCTGGTTCAATGATCCTTATACCCTGACAGGCGACCCCGTCGGCAGGTTTCACTATGAGCCTTGAAGGGACATCAACGATCTCTTCAGGTTCATAGGTCCCGATGAGGGGGACCCTTCCATCAAGGGCCCTGTATGTCAGCCTCTTATCTGAACATGTCCTCACGGCATCCCCTGATGAACCAAGGAGCAGCACCCCTGATTCCTCAATGATGCGGGTGAGCCTGTAGAGCTCCATACCCTCCTCTGCTGCGATGAACATGCATGCATCGAATCCCTCAAGGTTCTCCTGGAGCCATTCATCCAGATCACCTATGATGGAGGGTCTGAAGCCCGCCCCGATGTCCATATCTGCAAACCTCTCAGAGAGGAGGAACTCAACATCAAAGTCTCTGAAATCTGCAAGAAGGGCCTCCAGCATTGACCGTCCTTCAAGGAATATTTCAGGGTCGTCTATACCTGAGGCGGTGGCATATTCAAAGATAAGGAGCTTCAAGGACGGCCCACACCCCTGAATGTTATACCCCTGGCCCTGAACCTCTCAGGGTCCATGACGGGCCTGGTGCATATGAATATCCCGCCAGGGATCATCTCGGGTGTTATTTCAAGGTACTCTGTGTGGTCTGTCATGAGGACCACGCAATCAGAGTTGAGGGCCTCCTCAAGGGAAACCGGTTCAACACCCATCCCCCTTATGATTTCAGGGCTGACATGGGGGTCGTTCACCAGGACCCTGGCTCCCTCAGAGAGAAGGGCTGCGACCAGCGGCCTTGTCGGTGTCTCCCTTGCATCAGCCACATCACCCTTGTAGGCAACCCCGAGAATCCCCACATTTGAACCCTTGAGGGCCTTACCCCGGGATTCAAGGGTTTCCCTCACGATTTCAAGGACGTGTAGGGGCATGGACTCATTTACCTCCCTGGCCGTCCTTATTAGCCTTGCAGGCACGCCCTTACTCTCCGCCATCTCCACTATGAAGTAGGGGTCTATTGAGAGGCAATGGCCGCCGACACCCGGACCCGGTGTGTGTATGTTCACCCGTGGATGGTGGTTTGCTGCCTCGATGGCGTTTATGGCGTCTATGCCAAGGGCCTCACATATAACCGCAAGCTCATTGGCAAGGGCTATGTTGGTGTCCCTGTAGGTGTTCTCCATCAGTTTAACCATCTCGGCTGTCATGAGGTCATCCACGACTATTACCTCACCGGATGTCATCCTCCTGTAGAGTTCAGCAGCCCTCCGGGCGCTTTCAGGGTCAGCACCCCCTATTACCCTTGCATTGTTCTGCATTTCATGGAGGGTGTTGTTGGGCAGTGCCCTCTCAGGGGTGTAGGCGAGTCCAAAGTCCTCTGAGACCTTAAGACCTGTTTTCTCCAGTATGGGGAGCACCACGTTCTGACAGGCCCCCGGGGGTACTGTGCTCTCCACTATCACAAGGTCCCCCTTTTTAAGGCCCCTGGAGATTGTTTCGGCTGCAGATATCACTGCAGATAGATCTGATGTGTTGTCACTGTTGACCGGTGTTGGCACAACAATTATCATGACCTCTGATTCTGCTGCAGCCCTCTCACCGTCCATGGTGGCCCCCAGATTACCTGTCCCAACGACCTCGGCCACCAGTTCATCAAGGCCCGGTTCAAGGACGGGTGACCTTCCTATGTTAACCTTCTCCACTGTTTCAGGGTTTATGTCAACCCCTGTTACCTTAAAGCCGGCCCTTGCGAATAGTGCCGCTGTTGGAAGACCTATGTGTCCAAGACCAAATACTGCTATCCTCTGATCATCCATATCAGTTCCTCCTGGACCCTGATTCTATGAGAACATCCAGTCCCCTGAGGTTGAGGTCAGGAGCCGGGAAGAGAATTTCGCCTGCAGAGTAGACCATCCTCACAGATACGTCCTCCCTCTCAGCCAGGTCCGAGACGGTTATATCCTCCTCAACGTGTATCAGTCTCCTTGATGGTATGGACATAACCTCCTCAGGGGCTTCCATTCCAAGTTTACCCTCCCTGTGGAGACGGAGGGTTTCTTCAATTATCCTCTCTGAGGCATGACCATCCCCGTAGGGGTTCTCTGCCTCCATCATCCTCCTCCTGAAATCGGGGTCCTCGAGGAGCCTCCTCGCCGTCCCGGTTATCATCTCCCTGTCGGCGCCCACAAGGATATTGCCCCCCGCCTCAACTGTCTCGGGGCGTTCTGTGTTGTACCTGAGGGTCAGGCAGGGTACGTTGAAGGTTATTGCCTCCTCCTGGAGTCCCCCTGAATCTGTGAGTACCATGAATGAATTTGAAAGAAGAAGAAGGAAGTCAAGGTAGCCCATTGGTTTCATGAGTGTGACGTGGGCCGCATCCTGGAGCATGGTGTAGAGTCCAAATCTTTCAAGGTTCTTCCTGGTTCTTGGATGGACCGGGAAGACTATCCTGAATTCCTCAAGTTCAAGTATGGCGTCTATTATCGATCTGAGCCTCTCGGGGTTGTCCACGTTCTCTGCCCGGTGAAGCGTCAGGGCGACAATTCTGTCATCCTCTGAGAACTCTGAGAGGATGTCCGATTTCCTTGATGCTATCTCAATATTCCTGAGGCAGGCGTCCACCACAGTGTTTCCTGTGACAAGGATCATCTCTGGATCCACGCCCTCCATGAGGAGGTTGATGGCTGACTCCTCTGTTGGGACGTAGTAGAGTTTTGAGCAGACATCTGCAACCATCCTGTTTATCTCCTCGGGCATGGTCCTGTCAAAGGACCTCAAACCGGCCTCGACATGTCCAACCGGTATGTGGAGTTTGACCGCTGCCAGTGCCCCTGCAAGGACGGCATTGGTATCCCCCTGGACCATTACAATATCCGGTTCCTCCCTTAAGAGCACTTCCTCCAGACCCCTGAGCATCTCGGCGGTCATGGCCCCGTGACTCCCTGAGCCCACACCTATGTTGTGGTGGGGTGCCGGGAGTTCAAGGTCAATGAAGAACTGATCAGACATCTCATGGTCATAGTGCTGACCGGTGTGTATCAGTGCAAATTCCATGCCACGCTTCCTTATCTCATCTATAACAGGAGCCATCTTGATTATCTCTGGCCTTGTCCCTAAAATAATCGCAATCTTCATGTTAACCACTTAAAAGAGTCTCATTTATGATTCCTTCTTCGCTGAGCCCTGTATTCGGTTATTACCTTGAGGAGCTCCTCTTCTTCTTTCTTCTTCCTTTTTTCATTTAATCTGTGTTTCCATTTTTTTATTTCTCTATTTAAATCTTGAGTTTTAACTGACCCGAAATCATCATGTACCCTTATATGGAGTGATCTGACCGGTATAACGGGCACCTCCGCCCCCTCAAATACCTCAAGGGCCTGGTGGGACATCTTATCCTCAGTTATTATTGCCCTTGGCCCCAGATCCAGGAGTATTCTTGCGGTCTGTGAACCACCTCCTTCCGAGCTCCTGAGAAGCAGCACGTCTCCAGTCTTTATTTTCCATCTGGAGCAGGCCCTCCGTATTCCATCCCTTGTGAAGGTTTCTATGATCTTGATGGGTGTGGTGTCGCCGGAGGACTCCATGTCCCTTATCTGGAGGAGGGAGTCAAGGTCCCTTTCAAGTGCCTCCCTGCGGGATTTTTCATCTGCGTATTTCCTCTGAAGCTTCTCTATAACCTTTAATTTGTGTGAAAGTTCTCTGTTTAAAAGCAGATCCTTTGAATACTCATACTGGATCCTTTCAAGTTTTTTCTCGAGCCTTGACTTCTCATCCTCCAGCTCCCTTATCTTCTCCAGGAGGGACTTCTTCTCTCTCTTCAACCTTTCAATGGTTGATCCCTGGTTTCTTAGCCTTGACCGCTGGGCCCTGATGGTCCTCCTGAGCTTCTCAACATCATATTCGTCGCCATGAGACTCCTTTTCTGAAATTTCCATGGCTTCAGATTCTTCTTCACCCTTCACTGCCCTTATTGCCTCTGCGATGGGTTTTCCCATTATCACAAGGCCCTTGACCCTCAGGGTATCAGAGGGGCTCATACCGGTTTCGCTGGTCTTTCTTTCTATCTGTTTCAGCTTCATCTCATAATGCCTGTAGGCCTTCACGGCAGCTGCCAGGGCGTCCCTTTCATGTGAGTTTTCAGGTGTGAAATCTGTTTCCCTCAGAAAATCCGATACCAGTTCATTCTTGAAGGATATGGTCATGACCCTTTCAGGTGTGTAGAGCCTTGCATTGAGCATTGAAGCTATCCTTTTCACTGCGCTGGGGGCTGGGTGGACGTCCGATGCCACTATAACAGGTTTTCCGTGTTCGATTATCCTTTCAATTATATCGGACCTTGCCGCCTCCTTCATGCTTCCAAGGTGGAGGAGTCTTCCCTCAAGGTCAACCAGGGCAAGGCCGACTGTGTGACCCGGGTCAATACCGGCTATCGTGAGGGGCTTTATCTCCACCCCTGACTTTTTCCTCTTATGCAGATTATGATCCTCCAGAACTGTATCCATCAGTGTAACTGTATATTTATAATTACTTACAGTTTTTGATGAATTCAGGGTATGCCTTGGATGACACCGGTTCAACGAGCTACTCCACTGGCACCTCATGGGGATGCTGACCACTCCGGCTGATGACACGGATGTAACGGAGCCACAGGGACGAAACACACCGGATGATAGAGCAAGAACACCCTGGATCCAGAGAATATGTGGCCAAAGTGGCAGACCGGTGATGGCTGCTTCTTAATCAGTCAGTCAGCTCATGTTCCTGCAGATCCCTCAGGTGATCACTCATAGCTCTCCTTACCAGGCTCATCTCCCGGTACAACCGGAATTCCTCTTCAAGCAGGGATATGAACCGTTTAAACGCATATTCATCATGCCTGAGTTTTATCTTAACCCCATATTTGAGATCCATGAGGATGAGGTTCTCGGGGGGCATGGGCTCCAGAAACACCCTCCGGTCAGTATCCAGGAGCCCGGCCATGTCATCAGGAGCAAGCTCCCCTTCAGATACCATTAAGAGAGCCCTGACCATCTTACGAACCATCTGCCAGAGGAAACTCTCACCGTAGACATCGATGATGATGGAATCACCGACCTCGGATATCCTGACATCATTTATCCTTCTCACGGGGTCCCTGTCTCTCCTCCTTGAGAAGTTGCTGAAGTCATGGGTCCCCCTGAAGTGGGCTGCTGCCTCGGCCATTGAATCTGTATCCATGGACTCCTCCCGGTGCAGTATGTACCTGTAGTGCCTCTCCAGAGGGTATCTTACCTTGAAGGGGTACATGACCGATGCCCACGCGAGAACCCGTATATCCCGGGGAAGGAGGTCGTTGATCTGGTTCACATGAATATCCTCCTCTGTGAAAAAGCTCACAAAATTTCCAAGTGCATGGACGCCCCTGTCGGTTCTGCCGGCTATCTGGAATCGTGCCTTTTTTGGATCCTCAATGATACCTGCCCCCTCCAGGGCCTCCAGGAGTTTTCCCTCAACTGTTGGGACGTCTGGCTGTCTCTGGAATCCGTGATAATTTGTACCTATGTATGCAACCTTCAGAGCTATCTTCCTCATAGGATCACCTGGTGTGGTGGAGATAAGAGAAACCTGTAGTTAGAAGAAGTAATATAAATTTCTCAGATGTTGAGTTATCCCGGTGAGCTTCAAGGTCTGCCGGGTAATCCTTTATTTAGTGGGTCATCACTTATATCTTATACCCACCACCATATCTATGTGTGGGTATCCTGAGGAAGGTGCATATATGCGCAGACTGTGGGGTTATATCAGTATTATAACTGCAACGATTTTCTTTGGTATCTCTGCAACACTTGATAAGATAATGCTCTCCAGCATGCATCCCGTGACCATCGGGGCCTACACCTACATAATTGCCGGGATCTTCCTCTTCTTGATAAGGGAGACCCCCCTCCGGGAGCATGTCCTTAATGCCATAAACAGAAAAGGTGAAAGCGAGGCCAGAATAAAAAGAAATGATTACCTGATTCTTCTTCTTACAGCACTCCTGAGTACTGTGATAGCACCTCTCCTCTTCCTCACGGGACTGGGGGATACCACAGCGGTTAACGCATCACTCATACTGAACGTTGAGGTTCTCTTCATTATTTTACTGGGCTACCTCATATTCGGGGAGACCCTTCAGCTGAAGGATTTCATGGGGATAGTCCTCATCATACTGGGTGCTGTGTACCTCTTAACTGAGGGTGATTTCAGTACCATTCTACAGAACGTTGCTGTTACCGGAAATTTTCTTGTGATGGCGGCAGCGTTCTTCTGGAGCCTTGACACCGTCCTGAGCAAGTTTTTAAGCAGAAAAAGGGACCTTATATTTATATCCGGGGTTAAAAGCTCTGTTGGGGGCTTTGTACTCCTTATCATCATGCTTATTCTCGGTATAAACACTGAACTTCCCCTTGAAATGCTCCCCTATGCACTCGGGGTTTCAGTCTTCAGCATTGGCTGCTCCTTCATACTCATCTACATCGCAATAAGGGAGATAGGTGCTTCCATGGTCGGAGCCCTCTTTCCATTATCATCCCTTTTCGGGGCAATATTCGCATTTATAATCCTCAGAGAGCCATTCTCGATCATGCAGGGAATTTCAGGGATTGTGATGCTCACAGGGGTCTTCATACTCTACGGGAACGGTAAGTAAGATTATGTCCTGGAAAACTGAAATGTAATAAAATCAGTGCCCCCTGAAAAAAGTGAAGAGAAATGAATCTGATCTCTATACCCTGGCCCTCACATCAAACTGGCAGAAGGAGTAACCATTGGTCCAGCAGCGCCTCTCATATGCATCCACATCACAGCCAAGTATCTCAGAGAGGGCTCCGGCAATTATACCAGCCTCAAAGAAGCATATTGGGCGCCCTATGTTTGGAAGGCCTGCACATTCAATGCACTCATAGACCCTCACATCCATCCTCAGGTATCCATCATCCTCCCATTCAGAGACGATATCAAGAATGCCCAGTTTCTGGTCAAGCATGAGCTCTGCGAGTGAGTGGATGTCCTCAGCCAGACCCTCAGATATGAGGGCCCTTCCAAGATTAAGACCTCCGATGTAGGAAACACCGGCTGCTGAACCTGAAATTATATCAGGAATGTTGAAGTGTCCCATGCGGAAGCTTGCGACGTAACTCCCATCGTCTTCAAATCGGGAGAAGAACATTCTCTCCGGCCTAAAAATGTCTTTAAGTTCTATATTATCCTTAATGGGCTCTCTGGGACCGATTCCATTTCTTTCACTCATTATCTCATCGTCTGTGGTTCTCCGGTATTCGTCAATGATGGCCCCGATATTCTCCATGGCACACCACCTTCACCTTCATTTATATCCGGGGATACTTAAATATCTTCAAGGAGATGGAAAGGAACCTTTAAATATCTTCATCAGAAAAACCCAAAACAGGAGCGTATTGGCAGCAGTGATAAAATGAGCTTTCAGAAGGACAGAATGCTTATAATACCGGCC
This sequence comes from Methanothermobacter sp. CaT2, assembly GCF_000828575.1. Classification (GTDB taxonomy): domain Archaea; phylum Methanobacteriota; class Methanobacteria; order Methanobacteriales; family Methanothermobacteraceae; genus Methanothermobacter. The sequence continues at coordinate 743,140 of NZ_AP011952.1, forward strand.
GTGGATATAAAGGATGGAAAATGTGTTCAGCTTGTTCAGGGAAAACCCGGGACAGAGCAGGTCGTGCTTGATGATCCTGCCGGAGTTGCCGGAAGGTGGGAATCCCTGGGGGCTGAAACAATCCATGTCGTGGACCTTGATGGGGCCCTTGGTCTTGAGAAGAATACAGGTATACTGAAGGAGATCACAGAGAGGGTTTCAGTGCCCCTCCAGATAGGTGGAGGTATAAGGAGTAGAGAATATGCAGGGAAACTCCTTGATATGGGCTTTGAGAGGGTTATACTGGGCACCATGGCCATAGAAAACCCTGCCATCGTTGAGGAACTTGCAGGTGAATACGGATCGGAACGCATAATGGTCTCACTTGATAGCAGGGACTCACAGGTTGTTATAAGGGGATGGACAGAGAAGGTCCCCTTCACAGCAGAGGAGATGGGCAGGAAATTCCAGGAGAGGGGAGCTGGTAGCATACTCTTTACCAACGTGGACTTCGAGGGTCTTCTCTCAGGATTTGACCTGAAACCCGTGAGTGAACTTGTGGAGGCAGTTGAGATACCTGTAATCTACTCCGGGGGTGTTAGCAGCCTGAATGACCTGAGGATGCTGCAGGGGACCGGTGTAATGGGGGTCGTTATAGGATCAGCCATCTACAGGGGCCTCATAGACCTCACCGAGGCCCTCAAATATCAGGACCTTAAATGAACACCTTCAGCAGGATGATAAAATGAAGACAGTTATGGCAACAGGCACCTTTGACATAATACACCCCGGACACGGGTTCTTCCTTGAGGAGGCCAGGAAACTTGGTGGGAAGGACGCCAGGCTGGTGGTTGTCCTTGCAAGGGACTCCACAGTCAGGGCCCGCAAGAGGACCCCCATAGTCGGTGAGAAACAGAGGCTTGAGGTTGTCAGGATGCTGAAGCCTGTTGATGAGGCCTACCTTGGCAGTGAGACCGACATGTTTGAGATAGTGCACCGTATAAAACCTGACATCATCGCCATTGGCCCCGATCAGAAGTTTGATGTTGATGAGCTGCGTGATGAGCTCAGGAGAAGGGGCCTTGGATGTGAGGTCAGGAGGATAAAGAAATACAGAGACTCCGAACTTGACAGCACCTGCAAGATAATTAAAAGGATCCGCAGCATGGAATTCGACGAGGACTCACTTAAAAACTGTTGATGGTAAAGCAGAGATAGTGCATTGATTTTTCAGCTGGAAAATAAAAAAATAAATTATTTTTGAAGATCAGAATGGTAGCTCTGCGTAAACGCCCTTTATAAATGCACTGGACCTGTCCCAGTTATTCACTGTTCCCAGGGAATTTGAGAAACTTGTTGCATCGGCGTCATACCATCTTCCATTGACGTACAGCTGTCCCCAGACGTGTCCATAGGTGTTACCACTCCTGAATACACAGTTACCATGCATGTACCTCGCGGGTATACCTGCCGCCCTTGCAAGGGCAACAAGAAGGTGTGTATGGTCGCAGCAATTTGCTGATCCACTGTGGAGTGTACCAACGGCGCCTTTACGTGTATTGTAGTAGAAACTGTAGTCTATGCTGTCACGGACCCAGTTAAAGATCCTTACCGCCTTATCATAGGTTGAGTTACAGCCTGATGTGAGGTTACTGCTCAGAGAAGAGATCTCCTCATCCGAAACCTGGCAGTTATCGGTTTCCTTCAGATAATCAGAGAGCTCTGCGTATCCGACCCTTGTAACCTTTCTGTATCGTGTCTCGGTAACCCAGCGGTAGGTCTTTTTGTACCGGGTCACATAGGTGTAGGCATAGGTGTAACGGACCCTGTATTTCCCCTTCCGGTAGTAGTAGGTCCTGATGGCCTTTTTAACCTTCACCCTGTAGGGCTTAAGGTAGGATACCTTCACCCGCACCTTATAGGGGACGTATTCATGGTAGGTGTAGTTCACTGTGGTCGATGCTGATGCCTTTGTATATGCAGCACTTGTGTTTCCGGTTGTACTGGATGTTAGATTTGATTCAGCTGCATTCACATCTCCAGCGGGCAGTACCACTACTCCGAGAAGCAGCAGTAATGCAAGTATCGAGTGACGCTTAATTTTACCGCCTCCATTCATGGGAAAGATATCCCCATGGACAGTTAAAGGTTGTCCATGAAATACTTATAAATTTTGGTGGCCATGACCTGGGTCAGTGATAGACATATATTGTGGGAGGCGTACCGCCGTCACAGAGTTATTAGAGTTGGCCGACAGCACTGGATTATCATATCAGTTAAGGCATCTAAACCATAACACCTTATTAAATCAGTTCACCAAAGTAATTATCACAGTCAAGTCAATTAAGGTGATCAAGATGATAAGTGTGGGTATTATCGGAGCCAGTGGATACACTGGAGGTGAACTGCTGCGACTCCTCGAGAACCACAGGGAGGTTGAGGTGGTCTCAGCCACATCGAGGCAGTACAGTGGTGTTCCCGTGTCGAGGGTGCATCCACACCTCCAGGACACTGACCTGAAGTTTGAGGACGTCGGTGCCGGGGAAATAGACGCGGACCTTGTCTTCACAGCCACCCCCCACGGGGCCTCAATGAAGATCGTCCCCCAGCTTATAGAGAGGGGTATAAGGGTGGTGGACCTCAGCGGTGACTACCGCTTTGATGACACTGAAACCTATGAGGAATGGTATGGAATCGAACACGAAAGCCCCCTCGACGCGGTTTATGGTCTTCCTGAGATACACAGGGAGGAGATAGCCTCCGCAGATCTTGTGGCAAATCCTGGCTGTTTCCCGACGGGTGCAATACTCGCATGTCTCCCCCTGGTATATGAGAAGATTGCAGACACATTCATAATTGATTCGAAGACCGGGGTGAGTGGTGCGGGTGTTAAGCCAACAGCCCTGACCCATTACCCTCACTGCAGTGATAATGTAATCCCCTACAATGTAACAGGCCACAGGCACACACCGGAGATAAGGCAGGAACTCTCAAGGCTGAATCCTGTGAGGCTCAGCTTCACCCCCCACCTCGTCCCGGTGACAAGGGGCATCCTTACAACAGCCCACACCTTCCTCCTTGAGGACCTGAAACAGGGCGAAATCGCAGACATATTCAGGGGATTCTATGATGGAGAACCCTTTGTAAGGGTTGTTGAGGGTATCCCTGGGCTCAGTGCAGTCAGGGGCTCCAACTTCTGCCACATCGGATGCTTCGAGGTTGATGATAATCAGAGGGCTGTTATAGTATCAGCCATAGACAACCTTGTGAAGGGCGCATCCGGTCAGGCCATCCAGAACATGAACATAATGTTCGGGTTCAGGGAGGTCGAGGGTCTTGATTTCCCCGGGATGTACCCATAGCAGAGCACCGTTATTAAATGGACAGAAATATATATGATGCCATCAAATCCCATCCCTAGGTGACGAAGCCGAGTGATATGATGAAAACGTGTGTAATTTATTATTCTCGCAGCGGGAACACTGCAATGGTTGCAAGGACCCTTGCAGAGGAACTGGATGCTGATCTTATCGAGATCAGGGACCTTGATGATAGAAAAGGATTCATGAGCAGTTTCAGATCATCCATAGATGCACTTCGAGAGTCAAAGACACCCATCAAGCCCGAAAAGGTCGACCTCTCAGGTTACGACCTTGTATACCTTGGAACACCCACCTGGGCAGGTAAACCCTCCCCCGCAATAATAACACTCATAGACAGGGTGGATTTCCTTGGGAAGGACGTGATACTTTTCACCACCATGAGCCGGCAGGGCGGTGAGGGTGCGATAGAGCGAATGGCAGAGAAGATAGGGGCACGGGGAGGAAGGATAATAAATTTCTTCATCCAGAAAACCGCGGGCAAAGAACTCATCCAGGTGAGGGAGGATACCCTCAGAATAATCAATGAGAAGGACCTGAAGATATACGAAGCCAGGTGATCTATTTGACAGATAGGACAAACTTTAAAGGTGATCGTCTTGATTGACCGCATTTTAAAGTCATACAGGCCACTCATAGCCATACCAGCAGCCATAACTGTAATTGCGCTACTTCTCGTTGTCTTCAATGGACTCAACGAGAGCGTGGACCTCAAGGGTGGAGCCCTTGCAGAGCTGACCCTCGAGAAGAGCGTTACCCAGGCCGAACTGGAATCCCTCCTCAGGGAGAAACTGGGCACAGGAGACATTAAGGTCCTCTCCATAAGGGGGGAAAGGGCGACGGTACAGTTCGGTACAGACATGGATGTTGTGAAGGTGAGTGAAGCCCTCAGGGGTACCGCAACCATCAACAGTTACAAGGCAGTCGGTCCTGTTCTGAGCAAACAGGCCATGAACCAGATCTACTGGGCCATTGGCTTCGCATTCCTCTTCATGTCGGTGACGGTTTTCATAATATTCAGGGACCCGGTCCCCTCACTGGCAGTTATACTCGCAGCAGCATCTGATATCATAATAGCCGTGGGTGGGATGTCACTCTTCGGCATTCCCCTCTCACTGGCATCTGTCGGTGCGATACTGATGCTTATAGGTTACAGCGTGGATACAGACATCCTACTCACCACAAGGGTCCTTAAACGGAGGAAGGGGACCATCAACGAGAGGGCTCTGGGGGCCATGAAGACGGGTGTTACGATGTCCATAGCTGCAATAGCTTCAATGGCTGCGCTTTACCTTGTGACGGTGTTTGTGATGCCCGAGGCCAGGGTGCTGAGTGATATAGCCTCAGTCCTGATAATTGGGCTCCTGGCGGATATTATAACCACCTGGCTCATGAACCTTGGAATTCTGAGGTGGTACCTGGAGGTTAGATCATGAACAGGAAGGTATCAAAGTTTCTTAAGGATTACAGGGTGATACTCCTCATAGTCCTTGTGGCGGCGAGTGTCACTGCAATATCAACCATGGGTATTCAGCAGGGACTTGACCTTCAGGGAGGGTCACTCATACAGATACAGCTCGAGAGGCCGGTGGATGCCGCTACCATGAACACCGTGACCAGTGTACTTGATAAGAGGCTCAACATATTCGGTGTGAAGGATGTGAAGGTGCGTGCAAGCGGAGACCAGAACGTTATAGTTGAAATTGCTGGTGTCCAGCCGGACCAGGTCGCAGCTATAGTTGGTAAACCCGGTAAGTTTGAGGCAAAGATAGGTAACGAGACCGTTCTCACAGGTGCAGATATTGTGAGCGTCCAAGCCCCCATAATAACCGGGAATGAATGGGAGGTCCCCTTCAGGCTCTCAACAGAGGGCGCCAGGAAGTTCGCAGAGGCGGCCAGGGGCAAGGCAGGAGAACCCGTTAAGATGTACCTGGACGACCGCCTGATAACAGCCCCTGAAATATCAGCCGAGGTTGCCACCGGAAAGCCGGTCACAGATGTCAGGATAACAGGGGCAGAGAACAGCAAGGCAGAGGCCGAGGTCCAGGCGAAGGAGATAGAGACCCTCCTCAAATCAGGTTCACTGCCTGTTAAGGTTAAGATAGTCGGTGTGAGCAGCGTATCCCCTGAACTCGGGAAACAGTTCGCAGAGGGTGCACTGATCGCAGGGATACTCGCGGTTCTGGCAATAGCGGTGATACTCATAGTGAGGTACCGCAGCCCAATCCTCGTCCTGCCAATATTCTTCACAACCCTCGCAGAGCTCCTGCTTATACTGGGGGCGGCCGCGGTTATCCGGTGGAACATTGACCTTGCAGCCATAGCCGGTATACTGGCGGCGATAGGTACAGGTGTGGACGACCAGATAATCATAACAGATGAGGTACTATCTGGTGAAGGCCGCAGAACAAGGAGGAAGTTCAGGATAAAGGATGCCTTCTTCATAATATTCGCATCAGCAGGCACCCTTATAGCTGCAATGCTTCCACTGGCCTACATAGGCTTTTCAAGGGGTGCCACAGGAATAGGTCTCCTTGCTGGCTTTGCATTCACAACGGTCCTCGGAGTCATCATAGGAGTCTTCATCACAAGACCCGTGTATGCCCTGTTCATTGAAACCTTCAACGTTGTTAGAAGAAAATAGGAGATGTTCTAACCCGTGAAGGGGATGATATCCTCCAAAGAACAGGAGAGATCCTCAATCTGGAAGATATCGCCCCTATCCCATGTTAGATATAATTAAGAGGGGATGAATATGAAGAAACCCTTTGAACTGAGGGTCAAACCCATAAGGAATGGGACTGTTATAGATCATATAACTGCAAACAGATCCCTGAATGTCCTCAACATCCTTGGACTCCCTGATGGGCATAGCAAGGTGACCGTTGCCATGAATATGGACTCATCCCAGCTTGGATCCAAGGACATAGTTAAAATAGAGAACAGGGAACTCAAGCCCTCAGAGGTTGATCAGATAGCCCTCATAGCCCCCAGGGCCACAATAAACATTGTAAGGGATTATAAGATTGTTGAGAAGGCCAAGGTGAGGCTCATGGATGAGGTTAGGGGCATCCTCAGATGTCCCAACCCCAACTGCATCACAAACAGTGACGAGGGTGTCGAGAACCGTTTCTACGTCATCTCAGAGGAACCGGTTCTGCTACGCTGCTACTACTGTGAACGCCTCATTGAGGCCGATGAGATAGAGTCCCAGTTCTAGGAGTTGATACCATGAGATGGAAATTAACCATCATCCTGATGGCAGTCCTCATTTTGATTTCACCTGCATCTGCAGCGGTTTTTGTGACCGATCCGTCACATGCCATCATAACTGCACCGGCAGCAGCCCATACAGATGGCAGGCTGATAATCAGCAGTTACACGCCTGAGAAGTCTGTGGTGAAGTATCTCAGGGGCCAGAGCCCGGTGGTTGTAGGGGACATAAGGGTGAATGGGACCCGGATCCCTGCGAGGACATCTTCACTTGCACGTTACTGGACCCGGAGTGACGTTGTTGTCCTGGGGACAGGGTCAGACATTTCAGCAGCATACCTTGCAATAAAAAATGATGCCCCACTCCTTATAGCTGGTAAAACATTACCCTCAGCCACCAGGACAGAGATAAAACGTTTAAAGCCTAGGAGTATAATCATATGCGCATCCCCTTCAGCCATACCATCCTCCTCCCTGAGGGGTCTTGGAATACCCTGCAGGCGGGTCTGGTGTGGAAGTGACTCTGCAACCCTCAGTGCAGTTCAGTCAGCATCTTCACAGAAGGTATCAGCGCCAGGGACGCTTCTACCCGTTGCCATGACAATCTGGAAGACAGGGGCATCCTACAGCACCTCAACAGGGGTGAGGGTCAACGGAACTTCCCTCTGGTCCTCAGGGTACCCCACAACCTCGGTTATAATGAACCGTTACGCATCAGGCAACCCAGAAACCATATACATAAGCTCTGACAGGCTCAGTGGTGTGGATGGCAGGAGCCTCATGGAGTCCATAAGGGCCGAGATAAGTGGTTCAGCCCGGGTCATAATTGATGAGAAGTCACCCGCCCCTGGAGAGGCTGACAGGGCGATTAAGAACGCCCCGAAGGGTTCCCTGGCTGTTTACATAGCCGCTGCATGCCCCGGTACAATGTATGGTGTTGTCTCAGGGGTGAAGAAGGGGTACCTGAGATCCTATGCCAGTGGACTTGACGGTATCGTCTATGTGAACTATGGAAGCCTCAACCTCACCTCAACCGGATACCTGCCGAGGGCCTGGGACGACAACTTCTCCAGCACCTACTTTGCCGGGATAAAGGAACCATCCAGATTCCTGAGGGATGCTGGCATACTTCTCATAGAACCCAGAAGCTTCAGCCGTGATGAGCAGATACACCGCACAGCCATGAAGCTGATTGACTATGCCTACTCTGCAGAGGGGGAGCACATGGTGGATATGGATACCTCCAGATACGTTGCAAGGCATGAGATTGACCCCACAACACTATCCACTGACGCCCAGCGGCTGGTCAGGGGAGAGGCCACGTTAATGCCCAGGCAGGAATGGGTGTACCTTGCATCACAGTACATTGCAGGGCTCCCCATAAGGAAGAACAACACAGCGATATCAGATGCCTCATCATCCATTAACACCTACACCGGGACACTCTCAAGGACAGAGTACCGTGACGTTGCAAGGAGGGTCTATGAGTTCAGCAGAACTAATGGCAGACTCCCATCATATGTGCAGGTGGGTGCTGCTAAGATCGGCAGGGATGAGTACACAGCCATGTTTGCACAGATAATCCAGAACCACACAGACAGAAGCAGAATGGTGTTCCCGTCCTCTGTGAAGGTTGGTAAGGGCTTAATTGACACTGTGGTGGAGTTCATAAAGGACCTCATCACCTGAGCCTTTCATTTTTTCAAAAAACCGTTAAAAAAGATGACCTCCTTTTCTCAGGAAAAACATGGAAAATGATAAAAATAGGAAGATAAAATAGAGACTTCCTTTTGAAGATCAGATGATCCCATTGTACTTGAGGAACGCCATCATCTGGGTGTAGGATTTTGTTACACTTCCAGATGCCACTGAGCCATGGGAAGATCTGACCTCAGCAGTTACTGCAGGGATACCTGCGAGGTTGCATACATCCTCAAGAGCTCCTGGATAGTCCTTACCTGCAACCTGAGCAGGTATGAATGCGGATCCACTGTAACGGCTCATGTAGTATGCCATGCTGTAGCTTTCATAGGTGGGGATCCTTGTGCAGAGGATGGATGTTTTCCCTGGCACTCCACCGGGCCTTGTTGAGTGGAAGTCACCCACTGCATCCACGTCCCTTGAAAGTGCGATCTGGAGTATCCTGTTTGTGGGTGTCCCCCTGATATTTGCTATGCTGTTGGGGTTCTTACCATTCCAGTACCTGGAAGTTCTCGCGGTGGATGATGGTATGAGGAAGGGTACAACGTAGACTGTGCCCCTGATCTTCTTGCCTGAGAGGTAGTTTATTAGTTTCACAGCGGCTATGGATGCTGGGAGTTCATTTCCATGGACCCCCGCGACTACTATGACCTTCTTACCCCCTCCATCTCCAAAGGTGAACATGGGTGTTCCCCTTCTGGCTGCCTGGAACACCTCAGACGTCACCGGGGTCCTGGGGGCGTAGTTCTTTATGTAGTAGTTCTTTGTCACATCTCCCCCTGTACCTGTGTAGATTATCTCGGTTTTGAGGGCCGAGGCTGCCTGCAGGGTGGAGAATAGAAACATGGTAGCAAATAGGAGTGTTATGAGTTTGATCCATGATTTTTTCATAATTTCACCTTAAGGATATGTATATTCATGATGTCCTATATGATGTGCTGTGTTCTCCTTATAAATTAAATTGAATAAACACTCTGAACAGGCCTTGAAAAACTCTACTATAAAATTGAAGCTATATGACGTGCCAGACGCCTTGCAAGTGCCATTATGGTCAGTATGGGTGGAGCGCCAGGTGCTTCTGGCAGCACACTCGCATCAGCCACGAAGAGACCCTCAATGGAGGTCTCCAGGTTCTCATCAACAACCTCCCCCACTGAAGCGGTACCACCAGGGTGGGCCCCCCGGGGTCCCGTGGACCTCAAGGTGCCTGCCCCGACACCGGCCCGTGAGAGTATGCTCCCTGCAATGGCTGCACCCCCTGAGAGGAGACTGATGTCCCTGACTGTGTGATGCTTTATAATCCTCTCGGCCTCCACACGTCCAGATCTCTCATCGGCTATCTTAACCATCATGCTGAGGACGTTCCTCCTATCCTCCCCGGGGAAGAGGAGGGTTGAGAAGTGGGGTGATAGTATGACTCCATCGAGTTCTATGAGGGCGTTCATCTGGACCTCATCACAGAACCCGACCCCCTCAAGTATACCCCCCACCGTCACAAAGGTGTCCATGAAGAGTCCCTTACCTGCATCTATACCTGCCCTCATGAGTATCCTTGGGGTTTCAATGGCTCCAGCTGCCAGTACAACCGTTTCATCCTGGAAATCCCCCCTGGATGTTTTCAGCCCGGAGACTGAGCCCCCCCTGATAATTATATCCTCTGCCCTGGTTTCTTCAAGGATAACAGCCCCATGGTCCACTGCCTCGTCAATGAATCTCCTTGCAGACCACTTAGCAGCCCTCGGACATCCGAATGAGCATTTACCGCAGGGTCTGCATTTATCAGGGTCTATGAATTTAGGCATCCTCCTTACCCTGAGGCCCAGGGATTCTGCAGCCTCCACTATCCTGGCTGTGCCAATGCCTGTGTGGCTTTCCGGGAGCTCCCCAACCCTCAGTTCAGCCTCAATGGCATCCAGATCTCTCCCTATGTCAACCCCATAGTCCCGGAGGGTATCCTCAAGGACCCTGACGGCGTTTCCTGCAGTAACAAGGGTTGATCCGCCAACACAGTTCGTCCTAAGGATATCCACATCCTCAGGGGCTTCATAACAGAGGAATGCATCCGAATCCTTAACGTAGGGGCCCCTCTCGATTACGGTAACATCAATGCCCTTTATGGCGAGTTCCCTTGCAAGGGTTGCGCCGCCAGCACCGGAGCCAACCACCAGAACCATTGGATCATTCCCAGACAGTCAGTCAAAGAGCACTATGGCCCCTGTGGGGCAGGAGTTCACACAGAAGCTGCAGCCGATACATTTCTTATCATCGAGGAGGATCTCCCAGTCATCCTGGATGCATATGGCGCCAACCGGGCAGAGGGATACACAGGCGCCGCAGTCCATGCACTTCTCACGGTCCTTCTTAACGACCCTCACTGCCGGGTGCACCTCTATACCGGCCTCCTCTATGAAGTCTATCCCCTCCCTCTCCTCGGGGCCGCTGATCTCAACGAGCATCTTACCCCCGCGGGGTGTGATGTTTGCCCTGAGGATGTTGAATTCGATGTCATATTTCTTTATGGCTTCTGATATTATTGACTTGTTAACAATGTTCGGTGAGAATTTAAGCCAGGCCTTCATATTGATTCTCCCCTGTTATCCACTTTCCCTATTAACCTTGAAATGTCCTCGGCGGTTACTATACCCTTAACACGGTTTTCATCATCAACTATGGGTAAACCTGAAATGTTATACTTATCTATGCGCCTTGCGACAACGTCGACGGGTTCATTTTCCCTTGCAACAACCACCCTGCGGGTCATGATATCCCTGAGCTTCTTCTTACCCCTTGCCACTGCGTCTGCAATGTCCCATGATGTCACTATACCCCTGAGGACGCCCTCACTGTCAACGACGGGTATGTGGTTTATGTTATTGTCAACCATCTTCCTGGCCACATCCTTAAGGTCGTCCTCCTGGTGGGTTATTATTACTGGTTTGCTTTCAAGTTCCCTCACCATGATGGATGGTCTTCTTATCTCAAGGGGTCTGGTGGCTGATCTTGATGGGAGGCTCTTAACTGGCTCTGTGAGCAGGAAATCGCCCCTTTCAATCCATGATTTGAGTTCTTCTGCAATCTTGATGGCTCTCCTGATTGATGAGAGGGGTGATGTAGGGACCTCCATCCCGTTTATTTCAATCTTCCCTGATTTGAGCTCCTTATAATTGGTCTCCTTCACCACGGGTCTTGATCTTCGGGGCACACCGTAGTCAATTACCCTGCAGACTATATCCTCATCCGATATTCCTGTTGCAGCCGCTATGTCCTCGTTGAGCACGGGTATGGGTATCCCGGCGCCCACATAGAGTGTTGGGCCATACCTTGGCATTGTGGCTCCACGCACATATTCGGGATCCATATCCTTCATGTTACCCTTCAGCATGAGGGTGCCTGATGGTGAAACTGGTACACCATTTCTCCTCTCAGATTCAGTTGAGTGCTGGGTACCCTCCCCCACTATGTAACCCTCTGCGCCGCAGAGGAATATCCTTGTGCCGACACCTATGGTCTGGAAGTAGGGGTCATTGAGGAGGGGGCTGAGCTCCCCTGCACTTGAGTAGGTGACGTTCCCATAGTTTGGGAGCAGTGTTCCCATGTAGGTGTAGAGTGTCTCCTGTGTGGAGTTAACCGCCACTGCATAGTTCTGGTAGCAGTTCCTAGGGTTAACCATGACCGCCTGGTTTATGGTCTCAAGGCTTATGAGGGTCTCAACATTCTTGAGGGGGTAGCAGTCTGTTCCATAGGCCTCTGCCACCAGTTCAACCTCCTTCCCCCTTATTAGGTCCTCTATTACATGTGAGCCCCCATATTCAAGCCCTATCTCGGGGTCGCGGTTTGGCTGTGCTGCACCTATGTATGCATCAACCGCAGCGAGTCCAGAGTAGGCCTCAACACCATTGAGGTAGGTCCTCGCCATCTTTATGGGTGGATCTGAGTGTCCGAAGTTGAGGAAAGCGCCTGATGAACACATAGCACCAAATGTACCTGTTGTAACAACATCAACTTCCTTTGCAGCGTCCATGGGGCCGTTTTCAGCAACTATCCTTGTCATCTCGGCTGCGGTGACAACCACAGCATCCCCATCCCTGATCTTCTGGTTTATCTCCTCAATTGTCTTCAATATACCACATCCGGTGCTATCTATAAAATGAACTGGTTAGTGGTATATGGATGTTCATTTAAATATTTATTGAGTTCATAAAGCCTGTGATCATGGTGAGGCATTGCATAACATCAAAAGAATCATAAGCACCCACCTACAGAATTAATAAGAGAAACTTTTGAAGGCGGATGGGAAATGGAGATTGACAATGATTATCTTGGCAGCATACTGAGGGACATAGAGGATATGGTGGAATATGCAGATATAAGGGCTGGCAGCTCCAGGACCAGTTCTATTCTGATGAAGGACGGTAACCTGCAGGAGGTTAAATGTGGGAGCGCCTCTGGTTTCAGGATAAGGGTGCTGAGGAATGGTTCATGGGGATTCGCCTTTACAGATAAACCATCCCAGCTGGCTGAAATGGCCCTGAAGGCCATAAAGATGGCAGGGTCCCTCAGGGGTGATGTCCAGGTGGGTTCAGGTGCTCCCTCTGTTGACAAAACCAGGGTAAGGTCATCCCGGCCACCCTCAGATGTCCCTGCAGATGAGAAGAGGGAGCTGGTATCAGATGCACACCATGCAGCATCAGTTGATGGTGTTGTGAGCACCACTGTGAGCTACGTTGACATGGAGAGTTCATCCGTCTTCCTGAACTCAGAGGGGTCCCTCATTGAGATGGATGAGACCCGCGTCGCCCTCTTTCTAAACGCTGTTGCCTCTGATGGCTCAGGGATACAGTTCGGTCATAAAAGCTGCGGCGGAACCGGCGGCTTCGAAATACTGGAGAGGGAGGACATCGAGGAGCTCGGTCGCAGGGCCGGTGAAAAGGCTGTCAGGCTCCTCAGGGCTAGTCCGCCGCCATCAGGACGTTTTGACATAGTAACTGACCCTGAACTTACAGGTGTATTCATACATGAGGCCCTGGGGCATGCAGCCGAGGCAGACCTTATACTGCAGGGTGACTCAATACTCGAGGGTAAACTGGGTGAGAGGATTGCATCTGAGGGTGTTACCATCATCGACGACCCTACACTTGAGGGTTTCGGAAGTTACAGCTACGATGCAGAGGGTGTGAGGGCCGCCGAAACAGTTCTCGTGGAGAAGGGAGTCCTCACTTCACTGTTGAACTCCAGGGAAACAGCCTTTAAACTTGGACTTGAACCATCAGGGAATGCCCGTTCAGCCATAGGGGACCAGCCCATTGTCAGGATGAGCAACACATACCTCAAACCTGGTGATTTATCCTTTGATGAACTCATAGAGGACATCAGGGATGGTGTCTACCTGAGGGGTTCAAGGGGGGGTCAGGTGGATACCGGTAAGGGTATCTTCCAGTTCAATGCTGCTGAGTCATTCCGTATACAGGATGGTGAACTTGCAGAACCAGTGAAGGATGTCTCCCTCTCAGGGAACGTCCTGGAGACCCTCAAAAATGTTGACGGGGTCGGTTCAGACTTCAGACTGGGGATCGGCTTCTGCGGTAAATCAGGACAGAGCGTCCCTGTGGGTGATGGGGGCCCCCATGTGAGGATAAGGAATGCCATGGTGGGTGGAACATGAAGTACACACCATTATCAAGGGATGAAGGTAGACTTCTTGTTAAGATCGCGAGGATGGCCATAGAGGAGCACCTGCGCGGATCAGAAACCCTCAGACTTCCTGATAACCTCCCTGAAGTTTTCAGAAAGAAAAGGGGGATTTTCGTTACACTCGAGAAGAACGGGAATCTGAGGGGATGTATAGGCTATCCGGAACCGACCAAACCCCTGATCGATGCCCTTGTTGAGGCAGCAATATCCGCCGCAACATGTGACCCGAGGTTCCCCCCAGTTAAACCTGAGGAGCTCGATGATATAGAGATTGAGGTGAGTGTGCTGACACCGCCGGAGCCCATTGAGGTTGAAAGCCCGGCCGAATACCCCAAGGTCATAAGGGTCGGTGTCGACGGCCTCATAGTTGAGAGGGGATGGGCCAGGGGACTGCTCCTTCCACAGGTCGCCACGGAGTGGGGCTGGGACGCTGAGGAGTTCCTCTGCAACACATGTATGAAGGCGGGTCTTCCGCCTGACTGCTTCTATGACCCTGAAACCAGGGTCTACAGGTTCCAGGCCCAGATATTCCATGAAGATGATTAAGCTGAAGCTAATTACTCATGAGGGGATTAAAAAACATCCCGGTACATTAAGATAAATTACAGGTTTAATGAGAGTGATTTTATGATTATACCAACAGTTCCAACAACAGATGAACTTCTTGATAAGGGATTCCGGAGGGCCAGGAAGGCCGCATCCCTCAAGCGGAGTTCAAAGATTCCTGGCCAGAAGAAGGCCAAGATCATTGAGTCAACACGTGTCCAGACCGCATGCCAGGTCATAAGGGACCGGTTGAAGATGATAATCCATAGGATACCCGATATAGAGTCCCTTCCAGAGTTCTACCAGGACTACATCGACGTGACCGTGGGGGTGGATGAACTTAAAAAATCCCTCGGGGCGCTTAACTGGGCTGTTGGAATACTTAACCAGCTGGAATCAGACTACACGACCCGTATAAAACGTTCAAAACCGTCTGATGCATCCCGTCTGAGGAGGGAGGCCTTCGGAAGGATATCATCCGTTATAAATAGGATCGAGGGCGACCTTGACTTTCTTGACTTTGCAAAGAATAAGCTGAGGAACATGCCCACAGTGGACCTTGACGCATTCACGGTTGTCATAGCAGGCTTCCCGAACGTTGGAAAATCCACACTCCTCCGGACCCTTACAGGTGCAGAGCCCGAGGTGGCAGATTACCCCTTCACCACCAAGGGGATCCAGATAGGTCACCTTGAGCGGAAATGGAACCGTATACAGGTCATAGACACCCCGGGACTCCTGGACAGACCTGTTGAGGATATGAACAACATAGAACTCCAGGCCATGGTGGCCCTTGAGAACATAGCAGATGTGATAATGTTCATCTTCGACGCCTCTGAAACATGCGGATACAGCCTTGAAAGCCAGTACAGCCTCTACCTGGGCATAAGGAGCGTCTTTGACATCCCTGTGGTGACTGTATTCAACAAGATGGACCTTGCAGAAAATGTTAAGTATCTGGAAGAATATATTAATATGGTTGAAGATCCACTGAAAGTTTCTGCATTCGAGGGCAGAGGGGTCTCCAAGATAATAAAAAAACTGGAGGGGTTATATGAAAAAGAAACTCGAGAAGCCCATGACAATGTTCGAGAAAAGAAGGCTGATGGCTGAGAAGATGATGGAAGACATGATAAAGAACATGAAGGAGATGCAGAGGGAGTTTGAGAAGAAGATCTCAGAGTACGCAGAGAACATACCTGAAAAACTCAGCATGGACGTCATGGAAACAGATGACGCCATAATCATCAAAACCGACCTTCCCGGTGTCAAGAAGGAGGACATCAACATAGAACTGACCGAAAACACCATCTCCATATCCGCAGTCTTCGAGGAGGAAGTCGAAATCGAAGAGGCCAATTTCATCAAGAAGGAAAGGAAGTACGGTGAAGCAAGAAGGGAGATGAGGCTACCTGAAAAGATCAGGGTAGAAGATGCTAAGGCCAAATTTGAAAACGGTGTCCTTACAGTTGAACTTCCAAAGGTTGAGGTCAAGAAGAAACAGACCCTGAAGGTGGAATAAATCCACCACCAACTCTTTTTTCAAAAAATGGCCCTGTAATCATGTTCTAACTATTTCTATGAGGCTCTACTTGCCCATGTAAACTGTTTTTGTAGGTTTTTTTGTCTGTTGCTCTTGGAATAGTTCTCGTCGCTGAATATTCTTTTTATACTGATATGGCTGTTTCTACGATTGTATAATGGGTTTCCCTGTGGAGATTCCCATTGTTTGTTTTCATGGTGGCTGCCTTTAGTTGAGTATTTTGTGCCAAGCTTTGATGATAGTCAATTATTAAGATATGACATGAAGGGATGATACTAATTAAAATATTTTTCTGTTTCATGATAATAGTAATCGTTTTATACTTATAATTATTATATCATGCTTCTGCGGAGACTGCTACTGGGAGGTTCATTATGAGACGGTTTGCATTCATTCTAGCAGCTTCTGTCCTTGTTTTTTGTCTTGCAGGGAATGCTGAGGCGGTCAGCCTCAACTACAATGAGATCTCCGACGCCTCCAAATTAATTGGGAACTACACACAACGGCAGGGGAATATACCCCAACAGGTCATAATAGAGAACAAGACCATAAGGGCAGACGAGTACCTCTACGTCGCCTCAAACACGATAATAAACCTCAACCAGAACAAAAGAGTTGGAATAACATCCGAAAGTATCCAGGCACCCCCAAAACCTGCAGGGACAGCCACAGGAACACTCAAAAAACAGGAGTACCTGGAGGCGGCCCAGAACATTAAAAAATTCATAGAAACCAACAAGAGATCACCCAACTACGCTACAACAAAGATAGGACAGATCAGATACGAAGCCCTCATCTACAGCTTCGCAAAAATAATAAACCACTACAACACAACGGGCAGACTACCAGACAACATCCAGATAACACAGACCAGAGGCATAGGAGGAAGCATAACAAAGCCACAAGCCAGCATCGGCTACAACATACAGGCTACAAAGTACAATTCACAGATAAAAGCACAGGAAGCACACAATCCAGAACCTGGGACTTTGGAGACGGGAGCAAAAGCACAGAAAAGAACCCAACCCACACCTACCAGCCAGGAACATACACCATAAAATTAACAATCCAGGGCTATGGAAACACCGATACAGAAACAACAACCATCACAATACTCCCTGAGCCAATCCAGGCAAAACTCACCATAAACACAACAGGCAACTGGCTAATACAACCAGGACAGATAAGCCTACCACTGCACAATGGCATCAACTGGATAAGCATCTACTTCAAAGAAGCAGAAGAAGCAGGAGCAGAAGAAGCGGGAATAATACAGGACGGCGAAATCAAAGGAAAATACTACTTCTATGACCAGAACCCCGGAACCCCCACCACAGTAGAACTAGAATGCAACAACCTGAAAGTCACCCGCAACGAAAAAATATACTATGATAATATGGGCGGATTCGAAAAACTGATAACCTACACCATAGTCACATCCAAGGTCACGGATGAGGCTATAAAGGACTGGACCAGGAGGGTATACGAGCCAGGACCATTAAAAGCAGCCTATGGAACATTCCTAACAAGCCTGACAACAATATGGCTACACGACAAACTGGCAGACGAACTAGCAAAACAATGCAACACAACATGGACCCGTGTAATGCCAGCGATCATACAGGCAGGGATAACAGACGCATGGGCAGCATACACACACATCCCAGACCAGAAACTGGGAATAGAAGCCACTGGAGGCCAAATAGAAGCCTTCAACTTCCTCAGGGGATTATACCTGCCACTAATCGAACAGTTAACCCTAAGCTTCACAGGACAAAACACGAATTCAAGCATTTCACTAATAGCCCAAGCAATACTCAACGGCAGAGAACTCCAGATAACACTCGACCAAGAAAAACTATACCTTGAAGTTGAAGGATTGCCCGGCATCGGCCTGACAATCGATACCGTTACAGGTGAAGTTAAAGACAGCTTCTATGGCCTTGGAGGAGCCACAGCATACTACTGCTACTGCTACCATGACCAGCTAACAGACAAAGTAAACAATTGGCTCGGACAATTCCTGAAATCATCAGCCGAATCTACAACAGCCGGAATACTAATAACAGCAGGACTAATAGCAGCGACGGCAGCAGGAGGACTGCTAACACCAACAAGCCTGACAGCAGCAGTGCTTATTACCTGGGGCACTGTCCTTGCAGCTCATGCGTCCGGTTTATTTGATGATCCTGGAAGTATTGCTAATTGGCTTGATTTCGCGGCTACAGTGGGTTCCGCGGTCTTTTTCAAGGCACCAATAGGAGCCTCGCCATTTAAAATAATTATTGACACGGAACTCAGAAAATCGATAAGACTTATAACAGTCCTTGGCGGTAAAAGAGTTATAGTCAGAGCAACTCTCGGACAGAATGTGAAAGAGGCCATAGAAAACATTGTTGAATCATGGGTTAAAGGCAGCGGAATATCAACAACTATACACCAACTCCTAGAACCCCAACCCAAAAACACATAAAATAAAAAGACGCATAAAAAGAGAGAAAAGGGGAAAATCATGTCATGGGGAGCAATGATCGCGGCAGGTCTAAGCATCACTATATACCTGGGTCTCGTGGCTATTGTTGGAGAGGACCGTTTAAATAGATTCTATGAAAGGGTTACAGGAGAAAAGGCAAAAAAAGGCGGTGAACAGACACCCAAAGCCGGCTCATTCGGCCTCATGATCGTCCTTCCCCCCTTTTTTCTCCTTTGGGTGGGGTTTTCTTTTGTTTTCGCTCCTGAGATAGTGCCAGGAGTAGTTGCTCTCCTAATCCTTCTGTGGTATATTGGTTTTGTGTCTTTTTTGAGGGCTGACACTTTCACATCTACATGGGATGGGAAGGGATACCCACTCATGGGATACTTCTGTTACTCACTCCTTGTCTCTGCCTTCATGGTTGCAAGGGGTGTTGTTGGTTTGTTTAAGGGTTGGGTGGCCTGGGGCCTGTTCATGTTGTCCCTTGGCCTCTTTATAGCGACATACTACCTTTTCCCTGATAAAATGCCAGGATTAAAGGGGAATTATCTTAGCACAAAACGTGAAGTTTTGAAGGCAATTATTGTCGGCATAATACTCCTCATAATCACGAGGATAATCTGGGCAATAGTCCAGCTTAAGGTATTCCACTGGTCACTGACAGGCCCCCACTAAGGAGGGGTATCCTTGGAGCATGTCATGCCCATTGGCTTGTAGAATCATGTTCTAACTATTTTGATAATTTTTACATGACTCCTTTCTAATGCTTAAATGCAGAACCATGATAGAGTTTCCGCTTTGAATGCGGTGCCTGTAAAGCTTATTAACTCTTTCTCATCCTATACCTGGCCATTAGATATATCCCATCCTCATGGCATCTGATTACAGCCATCATTTTCTCTAAAGAAAGAGAAAACAGAGAGGTATTCAATGCCCCTGAAAATTGTACTGGAGGGGCTAGTATCTCACCTTACCTATGTGCCTCGTGCTGCCGGGGTCCTCACCGTTGAAATGGGCCAGGTAGTACACGAACCATTCAAGTGGAACTGCAAGCACAAAGGGTGCCAGGAGCCCGTTAAGGTCAGAGTAATCAGACATTCTGAATACAAGGTTCTCAGCACCCAGATTCTCACAGAAACGCAGGGCCCTCTCTGTCAGCTCATCACCGGGCAGCCCCGATTCAAGGAATATAACCGGGACCCCCTCCTCAACCCTTTCAATGAGTCCATGCCTGAATTCTCCAGAATAGAGGGGACAGGCATGCTTAAGGGCCCCCTCCATGAGCATCGTCATGGCGAGTTTGTAGGCCAGTCCATAGTTAGGACCGCTTCCCATACAGTAGAATATATCCTCACCGGCATATTCCTCTGCAAGATCCCTGCAGGCAACCTCTGTTCTCCCCAGCAGATGCTCCACCTCACCAGGTAGCCTCTCAAGTTCCCCCATTATCTCATCTGATTTTTCATCACTGTACATCCCGAAGAGTATCCTGTAGAGGGCCAGGAGCTGTGTCATGTAGGTCTTGGTGCCGAGTATTGCCTCCTCACGTCCGCACCGGGTCACTATGGTCTCCATGGACTCAGATGCCATGGTGCTGCCTGGCTCATTGGTTATGGTAACGGTTCTAAGTCCCAGTTCATTCGCCCTCCTCAGGGCTGCGAGGGTATCCGCGGTCTCACCCGACTGTGAGGTGAATATGACCGCGGAGTCACTGTAATCAATCTTCCTGTGATAATAGAACTCGTAGCCGGTCATAACATCCATACTCACCTCATAGTTCATGGCGATTGCATCCCTTGCACTGTAACAGGTTGAAAGTGAACTGCCGCATCCAACGAGGTATATGCGTCCGCATTCAAGGATTTCATTGGATATGCGTTCCATCCTCTCCCCTTCAGACTCCAGGGTTCTTCTAAGCGAATCCGGCTGCTCCATGAGTTCATCGAACATCCTGTACTTCATCATCTACACCTTTAAACTCCTATACTTCCTGAGTATCCGTATGGCAAGCTCTGCAACCTCAACGGCATCCCGCCCTGTGAGTACTATCATTGGCTCCTTACCCCATGCCCCCCTGTGATATATGACGTCTGGAGGGGACTCCGAGTTCCTGATGGCCTCCTCAACACCCCATGGTATGCTGCCCCCCTCAGTATCCCTCACATTGTCGGGTTCCCTGCTACGGTCATAGGATGAGACCACAAGACCCATATCCTCACATATACCGATTATACTCTCATCAAATTTAATATTAAGTGCACTTCTCCTCGCCGGGAGGTGTTCATTAAGGGCTATTATGAAGCGGGCCATGTGGGATGAAGCCCCGTATTCAGGGTCCCGGCAAGCGAAGGCCCTTCCCTGAAACTCAGTGATCCTCCCAGGAACCGCTGCAACATCCTCAGGGCCGCATGGATTTTTCCGCGCCATTGCAATATTGGACCTCACCTCTGGTATGAGGATCCCGAAGTCATCTTCAGATGAGATCATCTCAAGGGCCCTTCTAACATTTTCTATCTCCATGATTATCACGAAAGAGAATTATACAGTAAACCAATTATATGTGAATCAGTAATTTATAATTATAGTCTTGAGGTGTTTGGATGGAGAAGGTAAAGGAATTCAGGGGTATAAAGGAGCATCTCGGTGTATTCCGGGAGGCGGTTAAGGATGCTGAGAGAATCGGCTTTGCAGGTGTTCCGGGTGTATGCACACCCTTCGCCCAGCTATTTGCATACGCTGTCCGGGACAAGGAAAACATATTCATACCCAACACAGATTTCAGGAAGGCCAGAAAGCTTGAATTAACCGAATATGGGGTTGAACTCGGCGAAATAAGCCCGGGAAAGGTGGATGTTCTTGTACTGCTGGGTGGGCTCTCAATGCCGGGTATTGGCTCAGACATGGAGGATGTTAAAAAACTCATAGAGGATGCCCTTGAAGAAGGAGGGGAGCTCATGGGGCTCTGCTACATGGACATGTTCGCCAGGGCCGGGTGGTACGAGCTCCTTGACTTTGACTGTGTCATCAACGCCGACATAGAGGGTTATGTCCTCAGGGGCTGAGGGGTATTCCCTTGTCCGCTGATATGAAGGTGAGTCATGGTAAAATCCCTGAACTGGAGTACACCTCCTTCAGTGACCTGAGGGCCCTTGATATGGAGAGGGGCAGGCTCTATGAGACCATCGTCGTGACCTGGGACGGGTCGATGGTGGGGAATGCTGCCCCCATAGGTGTGCTGTGCACAGGTGCTGATACAGTGACACTCTACCTGTACCAGGGGAGCCGTACCGTGGAGAATGTGCTGGAGAATGGGCGTTTCACAGTTAACGTGACCCTTGACCCCCTCATATTCACCGATTCAACCCTGGGTGACCTTGATGAGGATATGTTCAGCCATCACAGGGGATTCCTCCACCTGAGGGGTGCCGATGCATTCTTCACTGCAGAGGTTGTCTCTGTGAAGGAGGTGGTGAAAAGGGACCGGTTCGGT
The DNA here is from genome assembly GCF_000828575.1 of Methanothermobacter sp. CaT2. Lineage (GTDB taxonomy): Archaea > Methanobacteriota > Methanobacteria > Methanobacteriales > Methanothermobacteraceae > Methanothermobacter. The sequence continues at coordinate 765,156 of NZ_AP011952.1, forward strand.
GAATCGGAGCTGTATGTTGTGAAGGCCCGTGCAGGTGATGTTATGAGGGCTGAAACCTTCAGGCTGGTCCTCAACCGCGGCATATACGCTGTTATTGAGTCATTGATAGCCTATACAAGGGCTGAATTTTCAGACCCTGTGGTCCTCAGGGAGAGGATCTCTGAGATGAACAGGGTTGCAAGGAAGGTGGGGGGCCCCAGGGAGAGGGAGGCCATGAGGAGGATAATAGAGGCCCTTGAATCAAAGATATAGGGACTCACCCAGGAAAATCAGGACACGAGAACATCCACAAATTCAAATATAACTATTGTTTATTAGAAATATATACTAAACCGTCATTAAAATGTACTAAGTACAGTTTTATACACAAATATGACTTAAAAGGTCAAGAAAGAAACCTTTAATACTATCTAAATCAATAAAATAATTTATGGAAAATCTAAATAAAATGGATAATCCTGAATTCTATGATGCCCGAATGAAATTAGAAGCTATACATCAGGATATCAAGCGTTTGATGGAAAAATCTAATCAAGAATACCTTGATTTAATGCTAAGCAACTTAAAAAAGGATATTTTGAATTCAGTATCTGTTTATATTTCTGATGATATTGAAAATGATTTAGAACAAAATATGGTTAATCCCTGTAAGATGCGGGAAACCTGTAAAGAGAAATTTAACGGATTTCTACAAAATAATTCTAAACTTATAAAACAGGAACATGTTTCCAAAGAAATTATAGAAGAGAAAAGAGAGGAATTAGATGAAATAAGGAAAAGTGCTCCTTTTGATAAATGTGATATTTGTTTTAAGGAAGTAGACTCACTATTTGATAAGCAAATAAATCTAATTGGCTCTCTACAAATATATGACAATAATAAAGAGGATAAAACTGAGATATCTTCTATTCCTGAAGAAATTATGGTTAAGAGTGTTCTTGAACCTATTTCTAATAAACAGAGACTTCAAATTCTTAAATCTATGGCCTCTGAAACCATGACATTCACTGCTCTTTCAGAACTTACAGGGCTTCGTGGTGGTAATTTACTTTTCCACATACAAAAATTACTTGAAAGTGACTTGATATTGCAGCGTCATGAACGTGGAGATTATATGATTACTGAAAAAGGATATAATCTACTCATAATGCTCAGTAATTTTAAAAAATATTTGAAAAAATAATCGTTTCAGAACTATTATCCCCTCCGGTTGAACTATTGAAAACTGGAGGGGGGGCATTCTTAAAATCAATTGAAAATTATTGATTGTTTAATATTTAATCTGTAGTGAAAGCAGTAGGACTTAATATTACTGCAAATTATTCTATTTTTCCAGCAAAATAATCTAACCAAACGCACATACATTCATTATATGACGGACATTCAGTACAACGGGACTTATGCTTATTTTCTTTACTATTGGGCTTATCCATTTTAATTTCTCCATTAAAACCTATTATAAGATAATAATTAATTATCCTTAAAAAAGAAAAGAAAGAAAAAGTAGGAAGTCGATTTTGGCTTATAATCCTGCTTTGTTCACTATAGTATCTGCAACTTCTTCAGCACTTTTAAATGGAAAATCATCAGCAGTAAGTACTTGTCCAGCATCAGATGCTTTTAATTCTACATCTCCAGATTTACAAGTAGTATCTGGACCGTTTGGAAGCGCTGCCATTAGTTCTTCTGGTGAATTTATTGGGAAATCGGCTCCTGCTAATGCTCCTATAATTTGTCCACGAATATCTTCTTTAACTCCCATTTTCACATCTCCATTAAGTTTTTAATTTCAAATATAACTATTGTTTATTAGAAATATATACTAAACCGTCATTAAAATGTACTAAGTACAGTTTTATACACAAATATGACTTAAAAGGTCAAGAAAGAAACCTTTAATACTATCTAAATCAATAAAATAATTTATGGAAAATCTAAATAAAATGGATAATCCTGAATTCTATGATGCCCGAATGAAATTAGAAGCTATACATCAGGATATCAAGCGTTTGATGGAAAAATCTAATCAAGAATACCTTGATTTAATGCTAAGCAACTTAAAAAAGGATATTTTGAATTCAGTATCTGTTTATATTTCTGATGATATTGAAAATGATTTAGAACAAAATATGGTTAATCCCTGTAAGATGCGGGAAACCTGTAAAGAGAAATTTAACGGATTTCTACAAAATAATTCTAAACTTATAAAACAGGAACATGTTTCCAAAGAAATTATAGAAGAGAAAAGAGAGGAATTAGATGAAATAAGGAAAAGTGCTCCTTTTGATAAATGTGATATTTGTTTTAAGGAAGTAGACTCACTATTTGATAAGCAAATAAATCTAATTGGCTCTCTACAAATATATGACAATAATAAAGAGGATAAAACTGAGATATCTTCTATTCCTGAAGAAATTATGGTTAAGAGTGTTCTTGAACCTATTTCTAATAAACAGAGACTTCAAATTCTTAAATCTATGGCCTCTGAAACCATGACATTCACTGCTCTTTCAGAACTTACAGGGCTTCGTGGTGGTAATTTACTTTTCCACATACAAAAATTACTTGAAAGTGACTTGATATTGCAGCGTCATGAACGTGGAGATTATATGATTACTGAAAAAGGATATAATCTACTCATAATGCTCAGTAATTTTAAAAAATATTTGAAAAAATAATCGTTTCAGAACTATTATCCCCTCCGGTTGAACTATTGAAAACTGGAGGGGGGGCATTCTTAAAATCAATTGAAAATTATTGATTGTTTAATATTTAATCTGTAGTGAAAGCAGTAGGACTTAATATTACTGCAAATTATTCTATTTTTCCAGCAAAATAATCTAACCAAACGCACATACATTCATTATATGACGGACATTCAGTACAACGGGACTTATGCTTATTTTCTTTACTATTGGGCTTATCCATTTTAATTTCTCCATTAAAACCTATTATAAGATAATAATTAATTATCCTTAAAAAAGAAAAGAAAGAAAAAGTAGGAAGTCGATTTTGGCTTATAATCCTGCTTTGTTCACTATAGTATCTGCAACTTCTTCAGCACTTTTAAATGGAAAATCATCAGCAGTAAGTACTTGTCCAGCATCAGATGCTTTTAATTCTACATCTCCAGATTTACAAGTAGTATCTGGACCGTTTGGAAGCGCTGCCATTAGTTCTTCTGGTGAATTTATTGGGAAATCGGCTCCTGCTAATGCTCCTATAATTTGTCCACGAATATCTTCTTTAACTCCCATTTTCACATCTCCATTAAGTTTTTAATTTCAAATATAACTATTGTTTATTAGAAATATATACTAAACCGTCATTAAAATGTACTAAGTACAGTTTTATACACAAATATGACTTAAAAGGTCAAGAAAGAAACCTTTAATACTATCTAAATCAATAAAATAATTTATGGAAAATCTAAATAAAATGGATAATCCTGAATTCTATGATGCCCGAATGAAATTAGAAGCTATACATCAGGATATCAAGCGTTTGATGGAAAAATCTAATCAAGAATACCTTGATTTAATGCTAAGCAACTTAAAAAAGGATATTTTGAATTCAGTATCTGTTTATATTTCTGATGATATTGAAAATGATTTAGAACAAAATATGGTTAATCCCTGTAAGATGCGGGAAACCTGTAAAGAGAAATTTAACGGATTTCTACAAAATAATTCTAAACTTATAAAACAGGAACATGTTTCCAAAGAAATTATAGAAGAGAAAAGAGAGGAATTAGATGAAATAAGGAAAAGTGCTCCTTTTGATAAATGTGATATTTGTTTTAAGGAAGTAGACTCACTATTTGATAAGCAAATAAATCTAATTGGCTCTCTACAAATATATGACAATAATAAAGAGGATAAAACTGAGATATCTTCTATTCCTGAAGAAATTATGGTTAAGAGTGTTCTTGAACCTATTTCTAATAAACAGAGACTTCAAATTCTTAAATCTATGGCCTCTGAAACCATGACATTCACTGCTCTTTCAGAACTTACAGGGCTTCGTGGTGGTAATTTACTTTTCCACATACAAAAATTACTTGAAAGTGACTTGATATTGCAGCGTCATGAACGTGGAGATTATATGATTACTGAAAAAGGATATAATCTACTCATAATGCTCAGTAATTTTAAAAAATATTTGAAAAAATAATCGTTTCAGAACTATTATCCCCTCCGGTTGAACTATTGAAAACTGGAGGGGGGGCATTCTTAAAATCAATTGAAAATTATTGATTGTTTAATATTTAATCTGTAGTGAAAGCAGTAGGACTTAATATTACTGCAAATTATTCTATTTTTCCAGCAAAATAATCTAACCAAACGCACATACATTCATTATATGACGGACATTCAGTACAACGGGACTTATGCTTATTTTCTTTACTATTGGGCTTATCCATTTTAATTTCTCCATTAAAACCTATTATAAGATAATAATTAATTATCCTTAAAAAAGAAAAGAAAGAAAAAGTAGGAAGTCGATTTTGGCTTATAATCCTGCTTTGTTCACTATAGTATCTGCAACTTCTTCAGCACTTTTAAATGGAAAATCATCAGCAGTAAGTACTTGTCCAGCATCAGATGCTTTTAATTCTACATCTCCAGATTTACAAGTAGTATCTGGACCGTTTGGAAGCGCTGCCATTAGTTCTTCTGGTGAATTTATTGGGAAATCGGCTCCTGCTAATGCTCCTATAATTTGTCCACGAATATCTTCTTTAACTCCCATTTTCACATCTCCATTAAGTTTTTAATTTCAAATTTCTCAACATCGAAGAGGCCCCTATCCCCTATCTTCAGTCTGGGGATGACGAGGAGTGAGAGGAAGGACATTGTCATGAAGGGTGCGCTGAGGCGTGACCCGAGCTGTTCAGTGAAGGTGTTGAGGTTCTCAAATCCATCTGCAACCTCAAATACGTCACCATCTGACATCAGACCTGCCACAGGAAGCTTAAGGACCCTGTGATCATCCTCTGAGACTGCCACGAGGCCTCCTCCTGTTTCTTTAAGTATATCGACCGCCCTCTTCATCAGCTCAGGATCCACTCCCACCACGATGAGGTTGTGTGAGTCATGGGCAACCGTTGATGCTATTGCCCCCTCCTGGAGGCCGAATCCATGGACGAACCCGCTGGAGATATTACCCCTCCCGTACCTGTCAAGGACAGATACCCTGAGGATGTCCGAGGATGTGTCGGCCTGCACGGTTCCTTCCTCAACTTCCAGGGTTGCAATTGACTCCTCAGTTATGAGCTGTCCGTCCAGCACGTCTATGACCCTCACAGTGGCCTCATCACCCTCAGCCCTGACACCCAGCCTATCAGCCGTGAATTCCGGTACCTCAAGTCTCCTGGGGGGTGTGCTGGTTCCCGATGGGCTCCCCGGGAGGTATCTTCCATTTTCTGCAACTGGTCTGCCATCTATGTAGACCCTCTTAACATTGAAGTCCCTGAGGCTGTCAACCACGACAAAGTCAGCGGACCACCCGGGTGCTATGGCGCCCGTGGTGAGGCCGTAGTGCTCTGCAGGGTTTATGGTGATCATCTGCACTGCACTTACAGGGTCGATACCGTAATCAACCGCCCTCCTGAGTATCCTGTCCATGTGCCCCTCCAGGAGGTCGGCGGGGTGGATGTCATCGGAGACCAGGAAGTCACACCCGGCAGCGGCAAGGGCCCGCAAGTTTCTTGCACTTGAACCTTCACGCGCCATTATCTTCATTCCAAGTCTCCTCTTCTCAAGGACCTCCTCGGGGCTCACACATTCGTGGTCAGTGGATATCCCTGCCCCTATGTAGGCGCATAGTTCATCCCCTGAGAGGAGGGGGGCATGTCCATCAACCGGCATGTTAAGGGCCCTTGCCGCCTCTATCTTATCCATGACCTCATCATCACCGGCTATAACTCCAGGGAAGTTCATCAACTCGCCGAGGGCCACTGCTGAATCCATTCTTAGGAGTTCCTCTATCTCCCTCGCTGTGATCTCTGCCCCGGCAGTTTCAAAGGGTGTTGCAGGTACACATGATGGTGCTGTGAAATAGAATTTCATTGGTGTCGCTGCAGCATCATCCATCATGAACCTCACGCCATCCACGCCCATGACGTTTGCTATCTCATGGGGGTCCGATATGACTGCAACCGTGCCATGGGGTATGGCTGCAGCTGCAAATGATGATGGTGTGAGCATTGAACTTTCAATGTGGAGGTGGGCGTCTATGAAGCCAGGGAGGATTATGTCAGGGAAGTTTCCGCTGATGCTCCGGACACCGGCCACCTTCCCTCCGGAAACCTCTATCTCGGCCGGGTAGATGTCGCCGGTGAAGACGTTGAGGAGGTTCCCCCTTATCATTCAATCCCCCAGACCGTTCATCTTCTTGATTTCGTGGAGGAGTATGGGGATGAATGCACCCACATCTGTGACAACGCTCACAGCCTGGGAGCTGCCCCTGTCAGAGAGCTTTGTGACGGTCGCAGGGTTTATATCCACGCATATGGTTTTAACCCGTGATGGGAGTATGTTGCCGGTTGCGATGGAGTGGAGCATGGTGGCTATCATTATGACCATGTCCAGGTTCTGGACGTATCTCCTCATCTCATTCTGGGCCTCCATCACATCGGTTATGACATCAGGGAGTGGTCCGTCATCCCTTATTGAACCTGCAAGTACAAAGGGCACATCATTCTTTATGCACTCATACATTATCCCTGAGGTGAGAACACCCTTCTCAACAGCATCCCTTATTGAACCGGCGCGGTTTATCTCATTTATGGCGTTTATGTGGTGCCTGTGGCCCCTGCTTACAGCCTCACCCCTCTCTATATCAACTCCAAGGGAGGTCCCGTAGAGTGCGCATTCAATGTCATGGGTTGCCAGGGCATTCCCTGCGAAGAGGACGTCTATGAATCCCAGGCGTATCATCTCTGCAATGACCGGGGCTGAGCCCGTGTGTACGATGGCTGGTCCGCCGACGAGGCCTATCTTTCCACCCCTACCTTTGATCTCTGTTATTTCAGATGCGATCTTCTTTATTGTGGTCACGAGGGGCTTCTCACTTGATACATCACTGCCCATGAATTCAAAGACGCCCTGCTTTCCCCTGGGCCTCTCTGGAGGTACAACCTTTATGCCCTCCCTCCCAACAACCACAGGGTCACCCTTCTTTATCTCCCTGATTGGTTTGCAGCGGGCTGTCCTGCCCTCAGGGTCAACCACTATCATGCAGTCCATCTCTATTCCCTCAACCTCCAGCCATTCACCGCCATGGTAGATGAAGGTCTGGTGGTTGGTGGTGGAGTAGAAGTCATCCGGCAGAACCCTGTCCATGGGGGCCCTCTTCAGTTCAACCTCCTTTATCTCTGCTATGGATGCCCCTATCTCACCCAGCTCATCCAGTATCTGGTTAAGGAGTGAGGGTGTCTCTGCCTCCACCAGTATCCTTGCATGGCTTGGATCAGATTTTCTCTTACCTATATCGATTTCGAGTATCTGGAAGTCCCCGCCCATATCCATTATTATATCAAGGGCCCGGGGGAGTATCAGACTGTCAATTATATGACCCCTTAGTTCCACCTCTCTTGTATTCATGATAACACCACTTGAGACTGATAATTAAATGGTTGGCCTCCAAGCTATATAAAATCTGCTGGGGCCAAATCTTTAAGTGCCAGGAGAAAGAAGTCGAGCACGAATAAAATCTTCAGGGACCAGCACCAATTATAAAGGGGGATATGGATTAAATGGACCTGAATGGGGTCCTGCAGATGAAAAATGAGCTAGGGGGATGAATTCAGAGGAGCGTTAGAAGGTCGTAGATTATCTTGGCTGCGTTTACAGATGTCGGGTCAGCCACACCAGCCGATGCCACCTCAACCACGTCAAGGCCCACCACATCCTTACCTGAGAGTGCAAGGACAAGTTCCTCCATGATGTGGGGTGTGAGGCCTGATGGTGCCGGGTTACCCACTGATGGAGCATAGGCAGGATCAAGGACATCCATGTCAACTGAAATGTAGACGGGCCCCCTGATGCCATCAATGAGTTCAATGGCGTCGGCCGGATCCCCCATGACCTCATGGGCCATGCAGCACCGGACACCCTCCTCCACTGCAAATTCAGCCTCCTCCTCTGAGGCTGATCTAACCCCTATCTGTATTATCTCAGCTCCAAGCTCATGGACCCTCCTCATGACGGTGGCGTGGGAGTACCTTTCCCCGGCGTAGGTATCTGCCATGTCCATGTGGGCGTCCAGATGGACCACGGTGAGGGAGTCATGGTCAGGCAGATTCTCGATCACAGGGAGGGTCACCGTGTGCTCCCCGCCGATTATTATGGGCTTCAGATCCATGTCCAGGACTCCGGCTACAGAATCCCCTATGAAACCCGCGGTTTTCATGAAATTACCTGGAGAAACCTCAACGTCTCCAAAATCAAAACTTTTAACATTTACCTTCTCTGAGAAACGCAGATTGTATGCCTCAAAGCTGTAGGATGCCTCCCTGACAGCCATGGGTCCGAAGCGTGCCCCCGGCACATAGGTTGTTGTGGAATCAAAGGGGGCTCCCATTATTCCAAAGGAAAGTTCAGGAATCCTTTCATGGTCTGTGGTGGAAAAAGCAAATTTGAGGGGCTCATGGGTGTGAAGAAGCATTTCATGTGTCCTTCAAGAATTGTGAAAGGTAGAGGAGGGTTTACCCCTTGGTCCTCATGAGTTTCCTCTGGCCGAGGGCCTCGATGTACTCAACCTCAACACCCTCAACCAGCTGTTCGCTCAGTTCGTCAGGTATAGGTGTCTCGAAGGTCTCATAGGTCTCAAGGTCCATTAACTGGACGTCTCCACCCATTATGGCAATGACCTGAGCTGTCCTCTTGTCTATTATAGGTATGTCCACCTTTGAATCGACTGGCTTAACGAAGCTCCTCTTCTGGTTGTCGAAGATCCCCACAGCTTCCACACGGGCCTTCGCTGATCCGTGTTTCCCGGGGGATGATGTTGAGATGTTTGTGATCTTTGATGCCTCTCCATCAATGATCACGTACTTTCCAACCTTAAGCGTTTTAACTTCAACCACTTTCTTTGACATTAATCTTACCTCCTGTTAGAATGAGTGATGTGGGACTTCAATGTATATCTATTAATTCAGTGGACATTATATAAAAGCTTTATAGGAATTCAGTAAGCTGATTATGGTGATTGTAATGAAGGTTGCTATAACATCAGGTGCCGCAGAAGGACCCACAAAGCTCAATGCCTTTGACAACGCACTCCTGGAGGCTGGAATCGGAGACGTGAACCTGATAAAGGTTTCAAGCATACTCCCAAGGAACACGAGGATAGTGGAGCTTCCAGAGCTTGAACCCGGATCAATGGTGAACTGTGTCCTCTCACACAGGGTTTCAGAGAGAAGGGGTGACCTCATATCTGCTGCGGTCGCTGTGGCCACCTCCAGTGACTTCGGGTGTGTCGTTGAGAACTCCGGCGTCAACAGGGACCCTGAGGATGTGAGGAGTGAAGCCATCTCAATGGTCAGATACATGATGTCAGTGCGGGGCCTTGAAATAAATGAATTAATAGTAGAAGAGACAAATCATGTTGTTGAGAAATGCGGTGCTGCTGTATCTGCCGTCGTATATCTTGATTGAACTCAGGAAGGGGGTTTCATGGAGGAATCGGATATTTACTACTGGAAGGGTGTTGCTGTGAGAATGGCCGAGCAGGTTGAAAGGGCCGTATCTCCCCTCGTGGGGACGGAAGAAGCAGGGGAGATAATCAAGATGGGGGCCGATGGCACACCCACCAAGCTCATAGACCTAGTTGCAGAGGATGAAGCCGTTGGTGTCCTTGAGAGTACAGGGAGGCCCGTCACAATAATAAGTGAGGAGATAGGTGTCCTCCACATAAACAGGGAGGGAGATGAACCCGGGATAATCTTCGTTGTGGACCCCCTGGACGGTACAAGCAACGCCATAAGGAACATACCCTTCTATGGTATATCGGTGGCTGTGGCAGAACGCCACCCAGACGGTGAAGCCCCAACCCTTAAAAACGTCCTGATGGGCTTTGTTAAGAACTTCGCCACGGGGGACCTCTACTGGGCAATAAAGGGCCAGGGTGCCTTCCTCAATGAGAAACCGATAAGCTCATCCTCACAGAGCTCCCTCGACAGGACATCCCTGGGGGCCTTCATATATGGTACGCGCTTCAGGAGGGTGGACAGCATCTGCAGGGTGATCCGGAGGATGCGTATCCTGGGATCCGTGGCCCTTGAACTGGCCTACGTTGCAAGCGGTTCCTACGACGCCTTCATGGACCTGAGGGAGAATCTCAGGATAGTAGACATAGCAGCATCCAAGCTCATAGTGGAGGAGGCAGGCGGTGTGGTGACCAATGAGAGGGGTGGAGAAATAGACGGCCTTCTGAACGTTAAGGCAAGAACATCCCTTGTTGCCGCCGGAAACCTGGAGCTCCACGAGAAGATAATGCAGACCCTGGAGGTCATATGATGCGCATAGGGATAATAGCCCGTTTTGATGTTGCAGAGGCCGTTGAAATCGCTGAAAGGGTGGCCTCATTCCTCCTGAACAGGGGGGTTGAAATTACGGTTGACCTCAAGCTCACAGAGGAACTCCCACAGCTGAGGGAATACGGTGAGGACATAAGGAACATGGAAGCAGACATGATACTCACCATCGGCGGGGATGGGACAATACTCAGGACCCGGAGCCTCATAGAGGATAAGGAGATACCGATACTCGGTATAAACATGGGGACAGTTGGTTTTTTAACTGAGGTTGACCCTGAAAATGTATTCTCAGCCCTTGAAGCTGTCCTCAGGGGCGAATACGCCGTTGAGAAGAGGACCCTCCTGAGTGTCTACCACAATGGTGAGCTGCCCTCAGCCCTCAACGAGGTCGTGCTCATGACACGCAGGCCAGCTAAGATGCTGCATATAGAGATATCTGTTGATGATGAGGTGGTTGAGGAGCTACGCGCCGACGGAATAATCATAGCAACGCCAAGCGGCTCAACAGCGTACTCGATGTCAGCAGGGGGCCCCATTGTCGACCCCAGGGTTGAAGCATTCCTCATAGTGCCGATATGTCCCTTCAAGCTCAGCGCAAGACCCCTGGTGGTTTCAAACAAGAGCGTAATCCGGGTTAAACTCCTCAGGAAGGGTAAAAAGGCCATCGCCGTTATCGACGGCCAGTATGAGGAGGAGATCAACCACATGGATGAGGTCATATTCAGGAAGTCAGAACGAAAGGCCCACTTCGTGAGGCTCAGCAAGGACTTCTACAGGAAGGTCCGTGAAAAACTCATAGAGGGCGGAATAGACTCTATAAAGGGTTAAAGGTTGTGTCCATGAAGTTTAACATTTCAAGGCCCCTCGTGACTGACCTCACACATGGCGGTGTCACCATTGCCCTGGAGATGAGGAAACACTTCCCCGATGTCATGGCCTGGGACTTTTACGGCACACTTGGTGATGATGACCGTGAAATGCTCATTGAAAAAGGGGTTGATGTTGTTGAAGGACCGGTCAATGGCTCCACAGTAATAGCGCCGGTCCACTGCCCGGTCCGATCAGATTTAACCCACCATGAGATAACCGGCTGGCTCCTAGGTTCCTGGAGGAGGGAGAAGGGTGTGCCGGTGGTGGAGGTGACCGGTGTTAAGGGAAAAACCAGCACCGTATGGATACTCCTGAGTATAATGAAGGGCCTTGAACCCCTGGTCCTCAGCAGTCTGGGATCATGGGCAGGTGATGAACTCCTCATGCGGGATATAAGCATAGCCCCGGCCAGCATAATTGAGACCGTGAACCTCGCGGAGCACCATGATTACGGTGCAGCCATCTTCGAGGTCTCCCTGGGTGGGACAGGCCTGGCAGATGTGGGGGTTCTGACGAACATAGCCGAGGACTACAGTATAAGGAGGGGGACCTCAAGGGCCAGCAGGGCTAAGGAGCAGATATTCAGAAGCAGACTGGTCTGCTGCGAATACGGTGCATTCAGGAGGTACTACAGCAACTTCAGGGACAGGACAAACACCTTCTCGGTGAGGGACGCTGAGGCCACACTCCACGTGGAGGAGGTGAAATACGGCCTTGAGTCAACAGAGGCCATCATCCATGCCAGGGGACTTAAAACCATTGAGGGGAACCTCCTGGATACAGAATTCCAGATTCAAACCTTTGCACCGGCAGAACACCAGCTATCAAATGTTATTGCAGCTGCAGGAGCCGCCCTGACCCTCGGATTTGATGTTGATGATGTTCAGAGGGGTGTTGGAGCCTATCATGGAATCCCTGGCAGGACCTCCATGAGAGAGCTCAATGGCACCACAATAATAGAGGAGATAAACCCTGGCCTCAACGTCCGGGCCATAGAGTACACCCTCCAAATGGCTGAGGAACTTCCAGACCCGGTGGTCATACTGGGGGGGAGATACGGGGTTACCTGTGAGGAGATAGATGAGTCCCGGCTTTCAGGGATACTCAGCGATTATGACCTTAACTTCATATTCACCGACGAACTGGGGTACAGTATCATGAGGAAAACCGGAGGGGATGGTATCTACTTCAAGAAACCTGAGGATGCCCTGCGGGTGGGGCTAAATCATCGTACAGTGGTTCTCATTTACCGCTCGGAGTATGGTGACCTCACAAAAAGGTAAAAAGTTGATGGTAGTCATAATTACATGATTTTTAATAAACCGGAGTTTTTGAAAAGTTATATAATAGGATACAATAAATTTCTCAAGTGATTAACGTTTACTGGAGATGATTCGTTGATAGCTGGAACAAGGGGGAGTCGCCTGGCGCTTGTCCAGACGAACCATGTCATCGAGATGCTCAGTGAAGTCTGCGAAGAGAAAATCGAGAAGAGGATCATAAAGACAAAGGGCGACAGGATAAGGGATTCCCAGCTCTACAGCATGGACTCCAGGGGTCTATTCACAAGGGAACTCGACATCGCAGTCCTTAACGAGGAGGTGGACCTTGCAGTCCACAGCCTGAAGGATGTCCCCAGTGACCTGGACCCTGACCTTGCGATTGCAGCCGTGCCGCCCAGGGAATCACCTGCAGAGGTCCTTGTATCCCGCCTTGACTGGGACGAGCTCCCCCCCGGTTCCAGGATTGGAACCAGCAGTCTACGAAGGGAAGCATTCTGCAACCATCACCAAAAAAATTTTAAGATGGAGCCCCTAAGAGGAAACATAGATACAAGGATACGGAAGGTTATGGATGGAGAGGTCCATGCAACCATAATGGCCGAGGCAGGGCTGAAACGTCTTGGACTTGAAGAGTACATTAAAAGAAGGTTCCCACTGGAATACTTCACACCTGCCGCCGGTCAGGGAGCCCTCGCGGTTGTGACAAGGGCTGACAGTGAATTGAGGAGCTCCATAGAGAGGATAACCCACCATCCATCCCGGCAGGAGGTCACAGCTGAGAAGACACTCCTCAGGGAGCTCGGTGCAGGTTGCCAGTGCCCCCTCGGTGTCATAGGAAGGGCCACTGGAAACCAGCTGACCCTCTACGCTGTACTTCTAACCAGAGAAGGTGAGATGCTCAGGAAGGTAACCGCTAAGGGGTCTCTTGCTGAAGCAGAGGATATAGGTAAAAAAGCCGCCAAAGAAATGGAGGATTATATTTGAGACAGATAAATGTGGGTGTAATCGGCGTTGGAGCCATGGGTTACAACCATGCCAGAGTTTACTACAGACTTAAAAATGCAAATCTTATGGCTGTGTCAGACATCATGAAGGGAACGCTTCAGAAGGTCGCCAACAAGTATGACACCGTTGGATACGTGGACTATGAGAACCTCCTGGAGATACCCGAGATAGAGGTCGTCAGTGTATGCGTGCCAACCACCCACCATTACAGAGTGGTCATGGATGCCCTTGAACATGACAAGCACGTTCTCGTTGAGAAACCCATCGCATTCACCCTCGAGGAGGCAGAGGAGATGGTGAAGACGGCGCGCAAAAGGGGTCTGAAGCTGGGTACCGGCCATGTTGAAAGGTTCAACCCCGCCGTCCAGAAGGCCAGGGAACTCATTGAGAATGATGTGATAGGTGACGTGGTCTCTGCATCAGCAAAGAGGGTCGGACCGTTCCCTCCAAGGATAAAGGATGTTGGGGTAACCATCGACCTTGCCATACACGACCTCGATGTGATGCACTACCTCTTCAGTGAACCCGTTGCAGAGGTCTACGCTGTTATGGAGAGCATACTAGAGAAGTGTGAGTACGAGGACCATGCCGAGATAATGACAAAATTCAAAAGCGGAATCACCGGGATACTCGAGGTTAACTGGCTCACACCCTACAAGAGGAGGAAGCTGGCCATCACAGGGACTGATGGTATAATCAACGTTGACTATATAGACCAGAGACTGGATGTCTATGGTAAGTTCGCCCAGGACGTGGATATAAAACATGAGGAACCCCTGAAGAATGAAATCAAATCATTCCTCATGTCTGTTATAAATGATGAGGAGCCTGAAATAACAGGTGAGGATGGTATATACGCCCTCAGGACTGTGCTTGCAGCCATGAAGTCTGCGAGGGATCACAGGCCCGTGAAGGTTAATGGTGACATTTGAGGTGCTTGTATGGAAAATGAACTTATAAGGAAGGCCCAGGAGCTCAGGAGCAGAGGATTTACCACAGGGGAAATTGCAGATGAACTGAACGTGTCAAAGGACACTGCAAGGTGGCTTACACTTCAGACAACAACCTCTGTTTCCAGTAAGGAGGCCCCTGTGGATTTTGCAATCAACTGGGAGAGCCTGGGGGGCAGTTCATCCCGTATGAGGTATGTTTCAGCTGCCATGGCAGACATGGCCCTCAAGTATGGTGTTGCAGATGTTGTTCTTGGCATCGCCATAAGCGGTGTTCCCTTCGCAACGCTGATGGCCGATGTTATGGGTGCTGAAACTGGACTGGAAACCTCACTTGCAGTTTTTCACCCTGTAAAGCACAGGAAGGATGAGGGTGCAGAGGGAGCCATAAGCAGTAACTTTGCAAAGGTCAAGGGTAAGAGGGTCGTTGTTGTTGATGACGTCATAACAAGCGGCCGAACCATAGCTGAGGTGGTTGAGGTCCTCAAGAATCAGGGAGCGAAGCCCATAGCCGTCACGGTCCTAATAGACAAGAAGGGCATATCAGAGGTTGACGGTGTGCCTGTTGAGTCACTCATAAGGGTGAGGAGACTCGGCTGAGGAGTTCACTTCATCGCAGAGGTTGACGGTGTGCCTGTTGAGTCACTCATAAGGGTGAGGAGACTCGGCTGAGGAGTTCACTTCATCGCAGAGGTTGACGGTGTGCCTGTTGAGTCACTCATAAGGGTGAGGAGACTCGGCTGAGGAGTTCACTTCATCACCCCACCTCTTATCTCACAGAATTTTTTTGCATATCTAATTTTCCATTTAAAGTGTGGATATAACCTCCAGCACTGATTTTTCCCCCTACTTAATCTCATAATTGTCAGATAAGGGTTTCAGCATGCCTCGAGGGAGATCACCTTTTTATCCGCATAATCGATGCCCATTCAGAACCTCAGGGCCATGAACTGAAAAATTAATCATCAAATCCCCTTCAAGCTGGAATATTTTTTCTAAATTATATGGATAGTGGTAAGTTTTCATGCCCACATAGTTAATACTATGTCAGTCCATCTATATGAAACCGGATCTCTGAAAAACGCGACATTTTTAAGGGAACTCTTTTTTGCCCTGAAAAACCTTTTAATCCATGGGGGGTTTCTCCCGGCGCTGTGGGGGCCATCACTCCTTGTGGCATCATCAGTTCTCCTTGAAAGCCACTGCAGCCCCCTAAGCTGCGGGGTATCCTTCATGCTGCCCCTTACAGTCTACGCCTATGACTACCTTGCTGACCTCGATGTGGACTCCCTGACGAACTCTGATAGGTCAGAATTCAATCGTAGATGGGGTAAATGGCTGCTGGCAGCCTATGCAGGAGCCCTTCTGGCGCTGCTACTGATCTGTATGGATCCGCTGATCATGGCCCTCACAGCCGCACTCTTCATTATGGGGATCATGTACGCAGGATTCTTCAAGGGTCTCACAAGGTACATGACAGGGTTCAAGAACATCTACCTGGGCCTTATATGGAGTTCATGGACAACCATACCTGCAATGGGCGGATCCCACCCTGCACAGGCCCTGGTCTTCATCTTCATGTTCCTCAAGGTGTATGTGAACACAGCCTTCAGCGACTACAAGGACGTTGAATCGGATTCCCTGAAGGGCCTCAAAACCCTCCCGGTAGTCTTCGGTGAGAACAGCCTGATGATCCTGCAGCTCATCAATGCACTTGGAGCTACCATCCTCAGCCTTGGGGTTCTCACAGGGATCATCCCCTTCATAGGCGTGGTTGCGGTGATCCTCTCAGTGTACACCGCCCTTTACCTGCACCTGAAACCCTTCATGGATATAAGGACAGCGACCCTCATAGCGGACCTCGAGGGACCCCTTCACCTCCTGCTTGCCGTGGGGGTCATCTCCTGAAGGTGGATCCCACAGAATCAGAACATTAGGAAGAACAAAAAAACTTAAAGGTCACCGCGTAACAGTGGATCCCACGGAATACAGTGCCACACAGTGATGACACAGAAAAAGGGGATCATTCAAGGTACTGAATCACAGAAATGTGCAGAATCAGGGGCGGTACCTCAGTATCGCCCCTATACCTCCAAAGGCCCGCAGAAGCTGCATTCCCTCCTCGGTCTCGGTTGATATGATTTCAACCTCAGTCCCCACCTCCTCGGCCATCTCAACGAGGTCGTCGATCATGTCTCGCCTATCTGAGAGCCTCATCTGATCGTTGCAGCTGGGACAGGTTTCAGTATCAGGGAGGTCCTTACCGGTCTTCTCCATCCTGTGTCCGCAGGATGCGCACTCATAGGTCCCCCTCTGGTACTTAAGGTCCTCTGACAGGAGAAGAATCTCAACTGCACCCATCTGGAGGTGCTGTCTAACCTCCCTTTCACCGTAGGAGGCGAGACCATCCTCATTGATGAGTTCCCTGAGGAACCTCTGGACAAGCTTCTTCTCCCTCATAACATCTATTTCACTTAAAACATCCATTGACTTGTCTATGACCTCCCTTATACCGAATTCCCCTGTGTAGGATGTGTCCACAGTCGTTATGACCTTCTTCTTGAGTTCATGGTGAAGGTAATCGCCGTTGAGGAACTCCTCCTTTGTGTGGCCCGGTCCTCCGAGGATTATCCCCTTAAGGTCATCTATCTGGAGGAAGGCCTCATTCATGTGATCCCCTATCCTCTTGAGGAACTCGTGGGCGGCAAGGTCTATGAGCCTGTCGAACCTCCTCTGGGACTGTCCACCGGCCTTGTGCTTACCTGGAACCCCACTGGTGAGTGTCTTGAGTATGTCTATCCTCTTACCCTTCAGGGTTGCGATGGTGGCCTCCTTCCTGTCAAGGACAGCCAGGCCATAGGTTTCCTTCTCCTCAAGCATCTCCCTCAGCGGTTCAAGGTAGAACTCGGAGTTGCAGTGGTATATGTATGTCTTGATGGGTTCCGGGGGCTCGAATACGTAGGTCTCCATCTTCTCTGTGCCAGGGCCTCCCCTGGGCACCATGCCAACGAACATGACCAGTCCCTTCTCGGGTGGTTTCGGGAAGAGTTTGAGCCTCTGCATTATCACCTCAATGGCTGACTGGACGTTCTTCTTCGTCTGTTTGCTCTTTATGTTGGCACTCTGACTCAGTTCCTCCCTCATATGCTTTGCAACGTCACTGATCTGTCGGTCGGGGGGTATGTATACCGATACAAGTTCCGTCCCCCTGCCCCTCTTGTCTGAGAGTTCCTGGAGGATCCTCTTGAATTCGAAAAGCTCCTTGGATGATGGTTCGCTCACTATGAATCACTCCTCATGAAAATGATAAAATAAACTGTAAATGTATATGGGGCGGGGTAATTATAAAGTTTACTGGAGGGTGGGAGAAAAATGTATAAATGGATTCAACCATAACTCGAAGGGAAGAGTCAACTGATTTTATGGTGGACCGTTATGAGAATCGTGATTACCATTGGAGGATCAATCATCATAAGTGAATTCTCCCATGAGATGTTCAGGGCCTATGCTGACATCCTGAATTCGCTGAGGGATGAACATGAACTATTTGTGGTTGTGGGGGGAGGAAGACCCGCCCGCGACTACATAGGGGTTGCCAGGGAACTGGGAGCCAGGGAGGCCCAGTGTGATGATATAGGCATAGATGTGACCCGCCTGAATGCCAGGCTCCTGATAACCGCCCTGGGTGATAGCGCCTACCCTGGGGTTCCGGAGAACTTCAGGGAGGCCCTCGAGGTTTCTGCGACCGGCAGAATAGTTGTAATGGGTGGCACCGAACCAGCGCACAGCACAGATGCTGTCGGGGCCATACTAGCTGAAACCGTTGGGGCCGACCTCATGATAAACCTCACCTCTGTGGATGGATTCTATGACAGGGACCCGAAGAGGTACCCTGAAGCCAGGTTTTACCCTGAGATCACCGCCAGTGAGATGCTCGAACACCTAAGGGACTCTGATGTGAGGGCAGGTACCTATGAGTTCTTTGACCACACAGCCCTGCATATGATAAGAAGGTCCGGTATAAGGACCCTGATAGTGAACGGTAACGACCCGGAGAATCTCCTCAGGGCCATTGATGGCAGGATAGGCACCACAGTTATCCCAGAATAACGTCAAAGTATCTTTTATCTGTAATCAAAATTTAATGGAGGTAATAAGCATGGTTGAACCACACAAGCACTGCCCTGTATGCAGCACGCCAATACCCATGGATGAGGTGACCTGTTCAGAGAGGTGTCAGGAGATCCTCCTGAAAAATCAGCAGAGGGTCAGGAGGACACGGACAATATTCTACCTGGTATTCGCCCTCTTCATTGTGCTCTGGGTTGTACTTTCAATTAAAAGGTGAAGAGTTTATGGGGATCTGAGTACAGCCACCCCATAAACTATGAGTATCACGCCCACAGCCAGACCCACAAACACCGGGTTGAATGAGAGTGCGCCAATAAGAATGTATATTACCCCCAAAATGGCGCTCATTAGACCCGCATTTCTTTTCAGGTAACTCTGGGAGCCTGCTGAGAGTATCAGCATTGCAGCCACCAGGAGAAGGATCCCTGTAATGTAAAGCCAGGCCCCTGCAAGTTGATTTATCAGGAAGACCCTGAAGGCCAGCATGAGGCCAACTGCCAGTGTTATAACCGCAAAGACCATCCAGAGCACACCCACCTCCATGTACCTCCGCCCCCTGATTGCATTTGCAAGCATCCAGACTCCAAGGGCAGAGAGCACAATGCCCGTCAGTATGCTTATGGCCGTCACACCTGAGACAGGTGATACCAGAAATACAATACCCAGAATAACCGAAAGGAGACCCATCCATTTTTTCAGCATCATCTCACCATTCTATGGATATGTTCATCTGATTTTATATATTTTTGTTAATCTCTTCATCATTGACAAATCCCAGAATCCACCCATTACACCTAGTCGCCCATCAAAAGCTACACGCAGAGCCTCAGAGAAGCATCCTCAAACCCGTGCAGATTAAGAGGATTATGAAGATGTACCTTATGTACCTCACATCAACCCTGTGGGCGATTAGAGCACCAAGCCTTGATGCTGGGACGCTCACAACAATCACAAGCAGGAACTGGAGGAGGTTAACATATCCCACAGTGAATGGACCCCCGGGACCTGTTAGGATGTAGGAGATGGTCCCTGATGCAGCCGTGAATGCAATTACAAGGGAGGATGTGCCAACGGCCTCGAGGACATCAAAGCCCGCGACCATCACAAGGAGCGGTACAAGGACAACACCACCACCGATACCCAGGAGGCCTGAGAGGAAACCTGTGAGGAATCCAAGGGGGGCTGCTGCATTCCTCTTAACCCCTGAAGGCGGAATTCTGGATGATAGGAGGAGTTGCAGTGAAACAAGGATGAGTAAAACACCGAATATTCTTTTTAGGAGCTCTGCAGGTGAGGCTGATGCTGTGAAAACCCCTGCCACGCTACCGCATGCGCCGAGAACACCCATGGTGATGCCAGTCCCTGGATCAACACACCCCCTCCTGTAATGGGAGTGGGCTCCGCTCAGTGCTGTTGGCAGTATTATGGCAAGGCTGGTGCCGAAGGCCGTCCTTATGGCAATATCCGGTGGTGTGCCCCCTGCCTCCATGAGGAAGAATAGCACCGGGGCTATTATGAAGCCGCCGCCAACTCCAAGAAGGCCCGTTGCAAGTCCAACCAGAAGTCCTGTGAATAGAAGTGCCAGCACATAGATCAATGGATCCATAAACAATCCCCTGTCCCCTTTATACCCCTATAATTTATAAGTGGAAAGTTCCATATCTCACCCTGTTAGTTATTAAATTTCTTCTGGGTGAATAAATTTGAGATCAGAGAGGTTCATGGCAGCAGGCATAGTCTTCATTGGGGTGGCGGTCACGCTCCTGGTGACAGACCTGCTGGATCACATCATAACACCCATCACACACGTGTTCCTCATGGGCTCATCAGAGGGTAAGGACGTGATATTCTTCACCGTCATGGGTAGCATGTTCCTCCTGGCACCCCTCTTCAGGGAGGACGGGTTGCTGGGGAGACTTGCACACCTTGATAAGAACACCTACCTCCACATCGCAGCCCTTCTGGCCTTCATCACGTACCTCACAGGGATTGGAGTTGAGATACTTATACGCCTCAGAATGGGTGTATCCCCATTCACAACATTCATATCAATGGATCCGCCAGCATCGACCAGTATAACCCACTCACACGTCTTCAAGGCCAGTTTGAGTCCCCTGACGGGTCTCATTGTTCCGGCATCATCAGGGATCCATACCGGTTCTTCCCTGGCAGGTTACATCCCCTTCCTCCTACCCATGACCCTCACGGTGATCCCGGTGATCTATCTCATGGGCCTCCTTTCAACAGGTGCCCGGCGGGACTTCCACGTTGCAATAGTGATATTCGCCATAGCCACGACCATAATAGGGATAATAGATGGTGGACTGTTCTCAACCCCCGCACTTACAGGTCTATCAGGTATTCTCGGCATGAGCGCCCTCAGGGTTCCCTTCAGGCCTGGCAACCTCAAGGTCCCCACCATCATAATAGCAGGGCTCATAGCCGTGCGCATACTCCTGGGGATCCTTGGATCAGTCCCGGAGTACTATGAGGTCACCATCCTCGACCCATCAGGCAGCCCCGACCTTGAGGGACTGCATGTCCTCTCAGAGGAGAATATGGGTGATAGAATCATCCTAAAGCTCTCATCAGACCAGAACGAAATGGAACTCCTGGATAAACTCACACGTCGCCTTGATGGCAGGTGCCATGGTTTCTTCATGACATGGAACTTCTATTCATTCTTCTAGGGAGGAACAGGGAATGAAGCTCAGCATAATCATACCAGCATACAACGAGGAGGAATATCTTCCAGGACTCCTTGAAAGCATAAAGAAGCAGGACTTCAAGGATTATGAGGTTATAGTCGCAGATGCAAACTCCGATGATAACACGAGAAAGATAGCGGAAGAATATGGTTGCAGGGTTGTTGATGGGGGTATGCCCGCGGTGGGAAGAAACAGGGGAGCTGCTGCTGCCAGGGGCGAGCTGCTGCTGTTCCTGGACGCTGACCTTGTCCTCACCGACGGCTACCTCAGGGATGCTGTTGAGGAGTTTGAATCAGAGGACCTTGGAATCGCAATAACCCAGATGATACCCATATCAACCAGGAGGCGCGACAAGATACTGCATGAATTTGCCAACAGATTCATGATACTGGTTGAATCCATAAAACCCCATGGGGCTGGATGCTACGGCATACTGACACGCCGGGAACTCCATGATAGGGTGGGTGGATTCGATGAATCCCTGGACTTTGGAGAGGACACAGACTACATTGAAAGGATAGGGAAGATAAGCAGGTTCAGGGTCCTCAGGAAACCCAGGGTACTGGTATCCATAAGGAGACTTGAAAAGGAGGGACTCAAAAACCTCGCATTCAAGTATACCAAGAGCACCATTTATGACTTCATGGGGAAGAGGGTCAGTGCAGGTGACCTTGACTATGAATTCGGTCACTCAAAGAGGAAAAGGAGGGTCCTATACTCTGTCTGCGGTGAGGGCATGGGTCATGCGATACGCAGTGGTGTGATCCTTGATAAACTCACAGAGGACCATGAAGTCCTCATATTTGCAAGTGACCGCGCATATAGGTACCTGAGCAGTAAATTCGATAACGTCCATGAGATATATGGGTTCAACACCGTCTACGAGGATAACAGTGTAAATGATGTTAAAACCTTCATGAAGGCCATGAAAACCTTCCCACGGGACCTCAAGGAGAATCTCAAACTGCTCTACAGGACTGCGAGGGACTTCAGGCCGGATGTTGTGGTCTCTGACTTTGAGTTCTATGCCAGTCTTGTGAGTAACATGCTCCGCATCCCCCTCATAAGCATCGATAACATGCACGTGATAACCCAGTGCCGTATAGAGTACCCTGAGAGGTTCCGCAGGGATAAGGTGAAGGCAGAGGCCGTTGTGAGGTCCTTCATTGTGAGACCCCGCCGTTATCTGATAACCAGTTACTTCTTCCCGGAGGTTAAAAACCCGGATAAGGTGTCCATGTATCCCCCTGTACTCAGGGAGGAAATAAGAAGTCTCAGACCATACTATGGGGACCATGTTCTGGTATACCAGACCAGTCAGTCAAACAGGAAGCTCCTTGAGGTTCTCAGGTCCATTGACAGGAAATTCCTTGTCTATGGCTTTGACAGAGAGGGTGTTGATGGAAACCTCACCTTCAGGAGATTCAATGAGGACCGGTTCTTCAGGGACTTCGAGTCTGCAGCGGCGGTTATAACAAATGGAGGCTTCACCCTTATAAGTGAGGCCCTCTACCTCAGGAAACCCGTCTACAGTGTTCCTGTGAAGGGGCAGTTCGAGCAGATCCTGAATGCAGTTTACCTTGAGAAGCTCGGCTACGGTGAGTTCCATGAGGAAACTGAAAGGGAAAGCCTTGAGAGGTTCCTTGGCAGGCTGGATATTTACAGGAGGAACCTTGAGGACTACGATGGTGGTAACAACGAGATCATAGAAGCCCTTAAGAGGACAATAGATGAGTGCTCCGGGGGATGCTAAAAATCGCTATTTTTAAATATTTAAATGAAAACCGGGGCCTCTCCAGAATCAAAGAATCAGTGAAGTGGCAGGAACAGATGCCGGTCAAAAAATTTGCAGATAATAGAAAAAAGTGTGTTTAACACGCAAAACAGCTATACTTATCCAAGAAAAAAGGTATGTGTAACTAGAGGGTCACTCCAAGGTCAAGCTGCTCTGTGAGCTCCTTGTACCTGTTCCTTATGGTTACCTCTGTTACACCTGCAACCTCTGCAACGTCTCTCTGGGTCTTGCGTTCCCCGAGGAGGACCGATGCTATGTAGAGGGCCGCTGCTGCAACACCCGTCGGACCCCTTCCTGATGTGAGGCCGTTTTCCATTGCCATCTCAATTATCTCGATGGCCTTGGACTGTACCTCTCCTGAGAGGCCGAGTTCGCTTGCAAACCTTGGTACGTAATCCACCGGGGATGTTGGAGGTAACTTTATGTTGAGTTCCCTTGTGAGGAACCTGTAGGTCCTTCCAACCTCCTTCTTGCTCACCCTTGAAACCTCTGCAATCTCGTCAAGGGTCCTTGGAACGTTGCATTTCCTGCATGCGGCGTAGAGTGATGCTGCAACCACTCCCTCAATGCTCCTTCCCCTGATGAGTTTGTTCTCAACGGCTCTCCTGTATACCATGGAGGCCGCCTCCCTCACACTCCTAGGGAGCCCTAGCCTTGATGAGTCACGGTCAAGTTCGCTCAGGGCAAATGCAAGGTTCCTCTCGGTGGCTCCTGATATCCTTATCTTTCTCTGCCACTTCCTCAGACGGTACCACTGGGCCCTGTTCCTTGCAGGTATGTCCCTTCCATATATGTCCTTGTTTCTCCAGTCTATCATTGTTGATAGACCCTTGTCGTGTATGGTGTAGGTTATGGGTGCACCTACCCTTGTCCTCTTATCCCTCTGTTCGTGGTCAAAGGCCCTCCACTCTGGACCCATATCAACCAGGTTATCGTCTATGACAAGACCACACTTTCCACAGACTATTTCAGCCCTCTCGTAGTCGCCCCTAAGGTCATCGGAGCCGCACTCAGGGCATTTTGTTTCCTTCTCTATTTCAGAAACATCAGACCTCATTTTCTCCTTCGTTTCCTTCGCCCCCATTTTTTCACATTCTTTATACCCACGTATAAAGTCTCTCCAACTCGGTTCTCAAACTTTTCAGGATTTACTGCACGAAGTGGTTTGATGGATATGTATGGATTCCGTGTAGGTCCAAAGATATCGTGCACTTTTCCTATCCTTTTCCCATCAGAAGTAAAAACAGGTGCTCCAAGCTGCGGTGTTCTATCTGAACGTGCTATGATCCTTCCCTTGTTGGAGACATGTGAAATATTCCCTAAAGCCTTCATAATTCACCGAAAATTTTATATACTGTATTCTCTAACTACTAGTATATAAATGTTTCGATAATTTTATATAAAATCAAAGCCATGGGGTCATGCTGTCATCTGTCTTCCATAGTAGACTGCTGCAATGAGACCTATCAGTGTCGGTGCAATATAACTTGCGAGCCTATCAACAACACTGGCTGCCATGACATAGTCTGCACCTATCCCTGCAACAGCAAATAGACCCACGAGTATCCCCTCTCTCAACCCAAGGGACCCTGGCAGAAGCGGAAGAAGGGATATGAGGATCCCAACTGTGTAGATTATTATGAGTGGAACCACAGGTGGTGAGACACCCACAGCCAGGAAGCAGACATAGAGCCGGCAGACATCAAGGGCCCACATCCCCAGTGATATGAAGAATCCAATAACAAAGACCCTCCTGTCGGTTATTGCGGTTGAGAACCCATCATTGAATCGATTTATATAGAATATGACCTTCTCGTGTATCCCAGAAAAACTGATGTTACCTTCCCTAAACCTTGATAACCATGAAACCAGTCTCCCTGTTAAAGAAAGGGCTATCTTCTGGGCTATTTTTTTGTTCATACCTGCATAGACCGCCAGGGAGAACCCTGCAATGGTCACAAGGATCAGAACGCTCACAACTATCCTGGTCCAGATGGATATCTCCCAGGTCATTATGAGCACCGCAGAGAGAATGGAGATCAGAGCAAAGGGTATGAACTCAAAGACCCTGTCTGCTGTGGATGATGCGAAACCGATCTCAAAGGGTGTGCCCTCAACCTCACGCAGAAGGTAGGCCCGCAGTGGCTCACCACCGGCAGCCCCCGGCGTTATGTTATTCCCAAATATGCTGGTAAAAAGAAGCATCATGAGCCTCGTAAAGGAGGGAGCATCATCAACCACATCCAGAATGAGCCTCCACCTCAGGGTCCACAGGACAAGTATGATGGCCTCCAGGATGAAATTGATTGCAAGGAAGTAGGGGCTGGTCTCCTCAAGTGCCCTCAGAATATCACTGAAACCTGCAAAGAAACCTATAAAGAATATTACAACAGCAACCGCAACGAATGAGAGAAGGATGGTCCTTCTGTTCTCTCCGATGTAATCAAAGACGCTGCTCTCTCCCATTGAAACCAACTACTTCCGAAGGCCGAGGATTTCTGAAAGGGAAATTCCGCCTTCAACACCCTCCACTATCGAGTACTCCTTCTCCTTTACCTTCAGGGCGGCCCTGACGACCTCTCCTGTAACCTCAGATGGCACCACAACCACCCCGGATTCATCACCAAGGAGCAGGTCACCATTTTTAACCAGGACACCATCACACTCAAGTTCTACATTGAGCTGACCCTCGGCTCGAGGTTCTCCTGCACAGGGAACATAGTCACGTGAGAATACAGGAAAATCAAGTTCAAGGATGGCGTCAACATCCCTGCAGGACCCGTAAATAACGACCCCTGCGATACCCTTCTTCAGGGCGGTTTTTGAGGTGAGTTCACCCCACACTGCCCTCTCATCACCGTCAGCACCTATAAAAATAATTTCCCCAGGTGATGCAGCATCAATGGCCATGACTGATGTTCCCCAGTCGTGCTGGGATGTCCTGGCTGTGACCACTCTGCCACAGACACGGAGGTTGTTCATGGGTTTTATTGAGGGTATCACACCCACCTCACCTGTCACACTCTTGAGGGCATCTGAGATCTGGGGCGCCGATATCCCCGATAGAAGCCCTACAGGATCCGCGGGTGAGCTGAGCCTCCTGAGACGATCAATTGGTTTCATACCTCTCCTTGCCATCCAATCAATCCTGGGGAGTTGTGACCTCTTCGACCATGGTCCTTCCGGCTACAACTTCATCAACACTGTGGATGGAACCACCATAACTCTCTATTGCCCTTGTTATCTCATCGAAATCCAGGTCGTTTCCCTGGATGGTCACCTTGATGTTCTCGGTTTCCTTGTCTATCTCCATGAGGGTGATGTTAACTCCCTCAACACCCCTCAGTTCACTCAGATACTTTGCATATTCAGGTATTATGGGTTCGTGGGGTTTCAGTATATCCAGAACGATTCTAATAAGGCCCTTAGCCACCATCTTTCCTCCATGAATCTGTTAAAATGATATAGTATTATGATAAAATGAATATTTAAATATAGCCCAGAAACACGTCTCTGATTATTTTATATATCAGTATCGTCATATAAGATATAGATATTATCAAGTTATTAAAGGGCTACATATGTCTCTTATTAAGCTTCAGCAGATAACCGATGAGTTAGAGGAACTTAAATATCAGGGAGAACAGGGAATACCCATACTGATTGAGGGACGTAAGGATGAAGAAGCCCTGCGGGAGCTGGGCGTCAACGGCCCCTTCATAAAGGTCTCAGGCTCCAGACTGAGCCTTTCGGAAATTGCCCTCAAGGCATCTAGGGCATCGAGGGCCATAATACTCACAGATTTTGACAGGAAGGGCAGTGAACTTGCAAAAAGACTCTACATGGACATGCAAAGTCTTGGAGCAGATCCAGACCTCAGGATACGGCGCAGACTCATGGGGATGACACGGAGATACATCAAGGATATACAGAGCCTCCCTTCATACATTGAAAGGCTGAAGCTGGAGGTGTGCCCATACCCCCTTGATAATATCTGAATGCTGTTATCATCACACTTCAATTTGATAACCAGTCATTCCTCAAAAGGAGGGTTTACATGGGAAAAGAAGAGATAAGTACAACTAAATACCTCATTCACGCTCAAATTAACGCTAATGGAATCGTAGAGAAACCAGATGTCGTGGGGGCGATATTCGGACAGACAGAGGGCCTCCTCAGCAACGACCTAGACCTCAGGGAACTCCAGAAAACAGGAAGGATCGGTAGAATCAAGGTTAACATAACATCACGTGGTGGTAAATCAAAGGGGGAGATAATAATACCATCAAGCCTTGACCGTGTTGAAACCGCCATACTTGCGGCTTCCCTGGAAACAATAAACCGTGTCGGGCCATGCGAGGCCTACATCCAGGTCACAAAGGTTGAAGATGTAAGGGCCGTTAAACGTAAAAGGGTCGTTGAGAGGGCCAAGGAGATCTACGCGAGCATGATGGAGGAGGTTGCCCCTGAGAGCCTCAAGATGATCGAGGAGGTAAAGGAGGCCATGAGGGTCCATGAGATCACCGAGTACGGTGAGGAGAAACTCCCGGCCGGCCCCAACGTTGAAACTTCAGACGCCATACTTGTGGTTGAGGGAAGATCAGACGTGCTCAACCTCCTCAAGTACGGTATAAAGAACGCCATAGCAGTGGAGGGTGTCAGTGTACCAAAAACTGTGGCGGATTTAACCAGAAAAAAGACTGTTACAGCCTTCGTTGACGGTGACCGGGGCGGTGAACTCATACTCAAGGAACTCCTCCAGGTTGGTGAGATAGACTACGTCACCCGGGCTCCCAAGGGCAAGGAGGTTGAGGACCTTGAGAAGGACGAGATAATGATGGCCCTTCGTAATAAGGTGCCCGTTGAACAGTTTTACCATGACCTTGGAATGAAGAAGGATAAGAAGAAGACAGAGGACAAGATGGTGCTCCTACGTAACATCCTGAAGGAGCTTGAGGGCACCGGGAACGCCGAGATACTCGACGACGCCCTCAACATACTCAAGGAGGTTAAGGTTGAGAACCTCTACGATGAACTGAGCAGGGTAAACAACCACCCCTACGCCGTGGTATTTGATGGTGTTATAACACAGCGCCTGGTTGACCTCTCCTTCGAGAAGGGGCTCAGATACCTTGTGGCCGTGAGAAGCGGGGATATAGTGAAGAAACCCCACAACCTCAAGATTATAACCGGTCACACCTGAAATTACAGAAGGCATCCAAAATGTATGTTGATATGAACCGTGAATATCTGAAGGATATAAACACCACGGAAGACGTTAAGATACCTGAGGATCCCCTTGAAAGGGTTATAGGGCATGAGGATGTCATGCCCATGATAAAGATAGCTGCGAAGCAGCGAAGACATCTGCTACTTGTTGGACCGCCGGGCATAGGAAAATCACTGCTTGCCCAGGCAATATCCTTTCATCTCCCTGAACCATCCGAGGAGATAACAGTTGTCCACAACCCTGAAAGGCCAGAGAGGCCCTTCGTTGAGGTCAAAAACCGCAAGGAGATAGAGGATGAAATCCTTGAAATCGAAAGGGCTGAGGGAGAACTCATAGACCCCCAGAGCGCCCCTGATGCCGTTGCAGAGCGGCTGGGTTTCAAGTGCATCCACTGCGGTGAATACAGCAGCGCCTATAACAGTATCTGCCCGCGGTGTGGTGGGGACAAGTTTTCACACATCAAGGCCAGGAGAAAACATATCGGAGACCTCCTTGGAATGTTTGAGATGAGCTCAGGGAGCCTCAGCGTCCCCCAGAAGAGGGTGACAACGACCCGCATCATTGATGGTGTTGAGGAGGTTGTGATCTATGAGCGGGTTGGTGGTGAGGAGATCAAGGTCCTTGACCAGAGGGCCCTTGAAAAGCGAAGGCAGATTGTTGAGGAGAAACCCAGGAACGTGATAGTGCCACTTGATAGAAAAACCTTTGTTCAGGCCACCGGGGCCAGTGAAACCGAACTCCTGGGAGATGTCCGTCATGACCCCTACGGAGGCCACCCTGACCTTGGATCACAGCCCTATGAACGCGTTGTGCCGGGGGCCATCCATGAGGCCCATGAGGGTGTTCTCTTCATAGACGAGATAGTTCACATTGCAGGCCTTCAGAGGTTCATATTCAGCGCAATGCAGGATAAGACATTCCCCATAGTCGGTAGAAACCCCCAGAGTGCTGGAAGTTCCGTCAAGGTCGATGAGGTTCCATGTGACTTCATATTTGTCGGTGCCTGCAACATCGCAGACCTCCAGTACATTCTCCCCCCTCTGCGATCAAGAATCCAGGGGGAGGGTTATGAGCTTCTTCTAAACACCACAATGCCTGATACCGATGAGAACCGGGCAAAGATAGTCCAGTTCGTTGCGCAGGAGATAGAACTGGATGGAAAGATACCCCATGCTCGTGCCGCCGCCGTTGAACTACTCATTGAAGAGGCTAAACGGAGGGCAAGGGCCGTGGATGATGTTGATAACGCCCTCACCCTCAGGCTCAGGGACCTCGGAGGGGTTGTGAGGATGGCCGGAGACCTTGCAGTTATGGATGGAAGCCCCTACATTGAGACCCGGCACATGGAGGTCGCCATAAGGAAGGCTGTTTCAGTTGAGGATCAGATAATAAGAAGATATAAGAGCTATGAGAAGGCCCTCGAGAAGGATCTATCAAGCTCCCAGAGGATGTCACAGCAGGGATACAGCAGCGAGAACATAGACCGCAGCTACATGTAGTGAGAACTGCATCAGGATGAGTTCGATGAGTGCATGATCCGCAAGATTTAAGTGGATATTTATGGTAGATACCATGAATATGAAGAGGGAGTCAGAGGAAAGGCAGGGTCTTCTTGAACGTTACAATTTTCCAGAGCTCATTGAGGATTACCTCATTGAACTTGAGATCAGGAATTACTCTCCAAACACAATAAAGACCTACAAATCAATCGTTAAAAACTTTTATGAGTTTCTGATGAAGGAGGATGACCTCTACGATGACCGGAGGGTTCTCAGGTCCTTCAAGAGGTATATACAGTACCTTAAAAGGGAGAAAAAGGTTACACAGAACTACATCTACCTTGTCACTGTTGTTGTTAAGAAGTTCTTTGAGTTCAGTGGCATAGACTGCCTGGAGGAGGTCAAGGCCCCCAAGAGGACCAAGTCCCTCCCCAAGTCCCTCAATGAGGATGAGGTCAAGAGTCTCATCAACGCCGTTGAGGTGGCTGATGATGGCTCCGTCATAAGGAGGTTCATAAAGACCCGTGACCGCCTTATACTCTCACTTCTCTACTCATCGGGTCTCAGGGTCTCTGAGCTGGTATCACTCAGAATCAATGACATAGACCCTGATGAGAGGACCATAAGGATCAGGGGGAAGGGTGATAAGGATCGTATAGTCCTCTTTGATGAGAACACCCGTGATCTCCTCATGGATTACCTCAAAAGAAGGATCCATGAAAGCGACTACCTGTTCCTCAACCGTTTCGGGGACCCCCTCACGCCGCGGTACGTTCAGATGATGATAAAGAACTATGCCCGGAAGGCAGGGATAAATAAGAAGGTCACACCCCACATCCTGCGGCACTCCTTTGCAACCCACCTCCTCAAGAACGGTGTGGATATAAGGGCCATACAGCAGCTTCTGGGACATTCAAACCTTTCAACGACACAGATATATACGAGCGTGGATATGCAGACCCTTAAAAATGTTTATGACCGGGCCAGGCTCCTCTAATTAACTTATTTTTAGTTCTTTCAATAAACTTCAGGTCAGGAGTCAGCAGATGGCCTGAATTCTTCCCCTAGGGCGATCTTCATTTTTCAGAAGTTCAGTGCCTTCATTGAACCATGGAAACTTATATATACTGGCTGCCACAATTTACTTTATATCCATAAATTTGAATATATTGATTGGAGGTTAAAAGGTTGTTACAGGAATTCGCAGATTATGTAACATACAATCTCATGGGCCTTGAACCGGCCTCCCACCTCGGAAGCGCCGTTAACTTCTTCATATACGACACCATAAAGATATTCATACTTCTCGCCACACTCATATTTGTCATATCATTCATAAGAACATACATCCCACCCAACAAAGTTAAGGAAACACTTGAGAAAAGACATAAATACTTTGGTAACTTCATAGCAGCCCTGGTTGGTATAATCACACCCTTCTGTTCATGTTCAGCCGTTCCCCTATTTATAGGGTTCGTTGAAGCTGGCGTGCCCCTGGGGGCGACCTTCTCCTTCCTCATCTCATCCCCCATGATAAATGAGATAGCAATAATACTGCTCCTTGGACTGTTCGGATGGCAGATAACCGCCTTCTATATACTATCAGGTTTCATAATCGCAGTTATTGGAGGAATCCTCATAGGAAAGCTTAAAATGGAAACTGAACTCGAGGATTACGTCTACGAGACAGTGGAGAAGATGAAGGCCTTGGGATTAGTCGATGTGGAACTGCCACAGCCAACCCTCAGGGAGAGGTACGTGATAGCCAAGAATGAGATGAAGGATATACTCCGCCGTGTTTCACCCTACATAGTCATAGCAATAGCCATCGGGGGATGGATACACGGTTACCTCCCCGAGGATTTCCTCCTTCAATATGCTGGTGCAGACAATATATTCGCTGTTCCAATGGCAGTTATAATAGGAGTGCCGCTGTACTCAAACGCCGCCGGTACCATCCCCCTCATATCAGCCCTCATAGAGAAGGGAATGGCTGCCGGAACCGC
This sequence comes from Methanothermobacter sp. CaT2, assembly GCF_000828575.1. Lineage (GTDB taxonomy): Archaea > Methanobacteriota > Methanobacteria > Methanobacteriales > Methanothermobacteraceae > Methanothermobacter. The sequence continues at coordinate 797,176 of NZ_AP011952.1, forward strand.
ACTGGCACTTATGATGTCAATAACCGCCCTATCACTTCCTGAAATGATAATCCTGAGGAAGGTGATGAAGCCAAAGCTCCTCGCCACATTCATAGCAATCCTGGCAGTCTCAATAACACTTACAGGCTACATATTCAACATAATAATCTAGAGAATCCCCAATACACATGTCACGTTAACAGGTTCAACCTGGAAACAATTTGAGGTGAAATAATGAAGATACAGATATACGGTACAGGATGTGCAAACTGTCAGATGCTCGAAAAGAACGCCAGAGAAGCAGTTAAAGAACTTGAAATCGATGCTGAATTCGAAAAGATAAAGGAAATGGACCAGATACTGGAGGCAGGACTCACAGCCCTTCCAGGACTGGCAGTCGATGGTGAACTTAAAATCATGGGAAGAGTCGCCTCCAAGGAGGAGATCAAGAAGATCCTCTCCTGAAACACCTCATTTTCATGGTGATGACCATGGTCGAAGACGAAGAAAAGGGCTTTGAGGGAAAAATAAAGGCAATGATCTCATCAAAGGCATGCGCCTGCCAGACAGGCATCCTTGAGAAGAAGAAGTCAGGTCTGAGGTACGTCAACTGCAAGGGCTGCGGTAAACTATTCAAAACCGACAGGGACACCGAGTACTGCATGGACTGTGAGAAAAAGATGAAGTGATGGAGATGAGAATAACATTCCTGGGCGGTGGCAGGGTAGTCAGGATAATCCTCGGGGGTCTCCAGAGGGCAGGTAAACTACCCGGGGAGGTGATGGTGTGCGACCCCGATGAGAATTCCCTCAGAATCCTTGAGGATGAATTCGGGGTTAAAACATCAGCTGACTGCAGCAGCATGGAAGGAGATGTGATATTCCTTGCACTGCATCCACACGTCCTGAAGGATGTTCTGAACAAAATGGAGTCCCCTGACCCTGAATCACTGATAGTGTCCCTGGCGCCCAAGATCAGAATAGTGGAGATACAGGAGGCACTAGATCACCCAAAGGTCGCGAGGGTTATACCCAACGCCCCTTCTCTTGTTAACAGGGGCTACAATCCCTTCAGCGCGACAGATGAACTCACAGGCACTGACCGGCAAATACTTCAATCACTATTTGAACCTCTCGGAGAGTTTCCAGAGGTTTCTGAGGACAAACTTGAAGCATACGCCGTTATAACTGCAATGGGTCCGACTTATCTATGGTTCCAGCTGGATGAACTGGAAAAACTGGCCGTTGAGTTCGGCATGACCCCTGATGAGGCTGCAACCGCTGTGTATTCTATGGCATCAGGCGCAGTGGAGGCCCTGTATTCACACCTGGAAAGGGATATGGTTATGGACCTCATAGCTGTAAAGCCCCTGGAGGATGCAGAGGATGATATGAGGGCCATCTACAGGGAAAATCTTATGAGAATATACCAAAGCCTGACCGGGTGACAGCCCCCTAAGGAGGTATGAATATGTACAGAAAAATATTGCTTGCAACGGATGGATCAGAATGTTCAATGGAGGCTGCAGAATACGCCATTGAAACTGCAGCACAGAACCAGGCCGAACTTCTGGCGCTCACGGTCACAGAGACCTACCCCCTTGAGAACCTTCCGGTGGAGGAACTCACACGCAAGGTGACAGAACTCTTCAGGAAGGAATCAGAGGAGGCCCTCCAGAAGGTCGAGGACCTTGCGGTGAGTCTCGATACTCCTGTTAAGGTCCATAAAATGATGGTGGATGGTTCACCTGCAGAAACAATTCTGAAAGTCGCTGATGAAGAAAATGTGGATCTCATAGTTGTAGGGGCATCAGGAAAACATGCCCTTGAAAGGTTCCTCCTCGGAAGTGTGTCAGAGAAGATTGTGAGACACGCCAGGGTACCTGTACTCGTGGTCCACAGCCAGAAACTTAAATGTTAGGTAGTACCATGAATTCATGTAACTCCAGTAGGCCAAGCCCAGAGCAGATGCGTGAATTAAAGAAAAAAATCAGCCGTCTACCCCCTCAGGATGAAATAAAGAGGGAAGCGGAAGTCCTGAAGGCACTGGCAGATCCAACACGCCTCCTCATAATTCACCTCCTCTCTGAGGGTGACCTCTGCGTATGTGAAATAATGGCTGCCCTTAAAAGGCCCCAGCCCACCGTTTCACACCATCTGAACATACTGAAGAGGGCTGGATTCCTGAAGGCAGAAAAACGTGGAGTCTGGGTTCATTACAGTCTGGCCAGTGATGAGCTTCCCTCAATAATAGAGCAGCTCATAAATAAAAGGGTGACTCCCTGAAGGTGGGTTAGTGATGCTGAGGGACCTCTCAATAACATCCTGACGGCGGCCCCCTACGGAAATATTCTAATCCCCATCACTTCATCTTTTTATGGGCGGCGCATCAAAATGGAGATAAAGCAAAAATAAATACTCTCCTATGAAAAAGACCATGCAAGAAAGCATATCATGTTATTCTGTCAGTATAAAACTGTTCAAAGAACTCAAACCTGAATACAACACCCTCATCACTGCTTTCAACCTCAATTTGTCCCCCAAGCTGCCCTGCAAGGTTATGAATCATCCGGAACCCAAAGGAACCCCCATCTGGAAAGCTAACACCTTCAGGTAAACCATGCCCATTATCCCGGTATACAAGCCTGTGGCGGCCATTGAATCTTCTAATTTCGATGTGTATCTCACCACCCTCACTGAAGGCGTGTCTGAGTGAATTTGAGATTAATTCTGCTGTTATAAGTGCCAGTGGAACTGCAGTGTCCATGTTAAGCTCTGCAGGATCCCCGGTGACGGTGACCCTGACATCAGATGCCCTGCCATGGGAATTGAGGAGGCGTGATGAAAGGTTCCTGATGTACTCCTTAAAATCAATGATGTAGGTGCCTGAGGATGGATAGGCGCGCTCATGTATCATTGCAATCGAACGCAGCTGGTTCACGTAGTCCCTGAAAAATTCTTCAATAGCCGGATCCTCTATGTACCTTATCTGGAGTGACAGGAGGCTTATAATGAGCTGGAGGTTGTTCTTGACCCTGTGGTGAAGTTCCCTGAGGAGCTGTTCCTTCTCCTCGATGGACCTTTTAAGGTACTCATTGATGGCCTTTTCCCTCACAAGTTTAACCCTGTTCTTCTTTGCCTCATGCTTGTAGAGGGCCATTTCAAGGTTCACCCTTATATCTCTCTCATGGAATGGTTTGAGGATGTATGCATAGGGTTCAGTCTCCCTCGCCCTCTTCACAATCTCATCACTGCTGTAGGCTGTGAGGTATATGACAGGGATGTCCATCTTCTCCCTTATTATCCTTGCAGCATCGATACCATCCAGTTCCCCCTCCAGCATGATGTCCATTATTATGGAGTCAGGTTCCAGTTTTTCCAGTGCCTCCAGGAGGTCTTCAGCTGAATGGAATATTGCAGCGACCTCATAACCTGCATCCTCCAGTATGTACCGGATATCCTGGGCCACCAGTTCCTCATCCTCAACTATAACAACCCTTCCCCTCATCATTCACCACCAGCATCAAAGGTGACTGTGAAAACAGCCCCACCATGGTTCTCTACAACTACCGATCCATTGACTCTCCTGAGCATGAAGTTAACGAGTTTAAGGCCAAAGCCCGGCGAATCTGAAATTTTAAAATCCTGAGGAAGCCCTCCACCGTTATCTGCAACCACAAGTGTGCCCATTCCATCTGAGACCGAAAGCTCAATCCTCACCTCACCACTGGAGCCTATTCCATGCTTTATGGCATTTGTCACGAGTTCATTGACAATCAGGCCAATGGAAACCGCCGTGTTTATTCCCACATTGACCTCATCAAGTTCAGTCCTGAATACCGTGTCCCTCCCCCTCCACATATTTCTGAGTTCAGAAAGCAGTTCCTCTATGTATTCCGCAAGGTTGACCGCCATCATGTCCCCTGATCCATAGAGCTTCTCATGGACGAGGGCAATGGACTTAACCCTGTTCTGACATTCCATGAATATTTCAAGGGACTTCTCATCCTCTATGTACCTTGATTGAAGCCTTAGGAGGCTCGATATCAGCTGAAGGTTGTTCTTGACCCTGTGGTGTATCTCAGATAGGAGGAATTCCTTCTCCCTTAGTGAAGCCTTAAGGGAATCCCTGATACGTTTATCCTCCGTTATATCCTGTTTTATCCCTATCAATGCCTTTGGATTCCCTTCGGAGTCCCTCAGCACCTCTGCCCTGAGCAGGACGAATGAAGTGGAACCATCATCCCTGAGTATCCGGTATTCACCCTCAAATGGCTTCAAAGACCTGATTGACTCATTGAAGGTCCTGCGTTCATCAGGGTGTATCCTTGAAGCCATCTCATCCATGCTGCCCCTGAATTCATCCCCTGGAATTCCAAGTATCCTGAGGGCCTCATCCGAGCATGATAGGGTGTCTGAGGCGATGTCCCAGTGCCAGCTGCCTATCCTCCCTATCTTTTGTGCCTCCCTCAGCTGCCAGTTGCTCTCAATAAGGGACTGCCTTGTCCTTTCAAGCTCCTGCTCCTTTTCAATCTCCCTGATGGCCCTCCTTATTGCAATGGGGACCTTTGAAAAGTTGCTCTTGAGGACATAGTCTGTGGCTCCAGCCTTCAGGGCATCAACCGCAAATTCCTCACCGATCTTGCCACTAACAAATATGAAGGGTACCCATGGGCATCTCTCCCTTGCGATTGAAAGAGCGGAGAGACCATCAAAGGAGGGTAGGGAGTGGTCTGCCAGTATAACGTCGGGTCTGAACTCATCAATGGCCCTTATAAAGTCCTCTTCATTATCAACGGTCTCTGATATGAATTCAATGCCCGCCTGCCTTATCTCCCTTTCCATGAGCTCAACGTCCAGCGGGACGTCCTCGAGTATAAGAATCCTGCACGTCATCCTATCATCTGATCGGTTGTGAGAACCATTTCATATATGATTACCATTTACAGCAGTATATCTATGGAACTTAATCACCGGATTCCAATAAGGCTTATCTATGATCTGGACCTAAATATAGTTTATGAGAAAATTCAGGAGACCCCTCATTGTGCTCAGCCGCTGCATTGAACATGACCACTGCCGGTATGACGGGTCAATGATATCAAGTCCCTTTGTGAGGCAGTTATCAGACTACGCAGACTTCATAACGGTCTGCCCGGAGGTTGAGATTGGGCTTGGTGTTCCAAGGCCACCCATCCACATAACAGAGGTGGATGGTAACCTTAGGCTTGTGCAGCCAGAGACTGGCAGGGATGTAACATTTGCCATGAAATCATTCATAGACTCATTTCTGGGTTCACTGGATGCTGTTGACGGCTTCATACTTAAGAACAGATCGCCATCATGTGGCATAAGGAACGTGAAGGTCTACCGTGGCGAGGGTCGGCGCCCTGGACGTGACGGAATGGGTTTCTTTGGAAGGGCCGTGATGGAGAGATTCCCCCACCTTCCCCTTGAGGATGAGGGGAGGCTCCGGAATCTGCAGATAAGGGAGGACTTCCTCATCAAGCTCTACCTTGTAAGGGACCTCCGCTCTGTGGAGGGGTTCAAGGACCTCATAGAGTTCCACACCAGGAACAAGTTACTCCTGATGTCCATCAGTCCAGAGGGACAGAACATCCTTGGAAGGGTGATAGCAGAGCAGAAGGACCATGATAATGCAATTAAGGGATACTCAGAAATATTCTATGAAATCATCAGGGAGCCCATTAAACCTGAAAGAAAGATCAACGCCCTGCTGCACGCCTTCGGCCATTTTTCATCAAAACTCAATGGCGAGGAAAAGAAATACTTCCTCGAATCTATTGAATGGTACCGCAAGGGCGTGGTACCACTCCTTGTACCATTAAGCATGCTCAGATCATGGGTTCTGAGGTTCGGGGACACCTACCTTGAGAAACAGACACTATTCGAGCCCTACCCACGGGAGCTCGTGCCGGTAACCCTCATTATCTGAGGGATCATGATGATACATGCTGAAAGGATAAGAAATCTCAACGATGAGGAGCCAGATCTTCGCGGCAGTTACGTCGTTTACTGGATGCAGGCATCGGTGAGGAGTCACTGGAACCATGCACTTGAATACGCCATTGAAACCGCTAACAGTCTTAAAAAACCCCTTCTGGTGGTCTTTGGCCTTACAGATGATTTTCCGAATGCCAATTCCCGTCATTACCGTTTCCTGATAGAGGGGCTCAGGGATGTGAGGTCAGGTCTCCAGGAAAGGGGGATGCAGCTTGTGGTTGAGAGAGGCTCTCCACCCTCAGTTTTTCTTAAATATGCTGATGATGCCGTTGCAGCTGTGACAGACAGGGGATACCTTGACATCCAGAGGGAGTGGGTTGAGACTGCTGCAGGTGCACTCCACATCCCCCTAACCCAGGTTGAGAGCAACGTAATAGTACCAGTCGAAACAGCCTCAGATAAGGAGGAGTACTCTGCAGGGACCTTCAGGCCAAAGATAACTAGACAGCTTAAAAGGTTCATGGTCCCCCTGAGGATGAGAACCCTGCATGTTGATTCCCTGGACCTTGAACCCGGCCCTGAATTTGAGGATGTGATGAGAGACTTCAGGGTCCGTGATGAGCTGGATCCCTCAATATTCAGAGGAGGAACATCCAGTGCCCTCAAAATATTCGATGAGTTTCTTCGGGAAAAACTTGAATGCTTTGAGAGGTACAGAAACGACCCCGTTAAGAACTGTCTCTCCAATATGAGTCCCTACCTGCATTTTGGACACATATCTCCACTATACCTTGCACTGAGGGCTTCAGAGGCCGGCAGGTGTCCTGAGTTCCTCGAGGAGCTAATTGTGAGGCGGGAGCTCAGCATGAACTTTGTCCACTACAGTGACAGTTACTCCAGCATCAGCTGCCTTCCTGAATGGGCCCACAGGACCCTCATGGACCATGTGGCTGATCCCAGGGAGTATGAGTACAGCCTCCATGAACTTGAATCCGCCAGTACCCATGACCCCTACTGGAACGCTGCACAGAAGGAGATGGTTATCACCGGAAAGATGCACGGCTATATGAGGATGTACTGGGGTAAGAAGATACTTGAATGGACCGATCACCCTGCAAGGGCCTACGACATAGCCCTTTACCTCAATGACCGGTATGAGATCGATGGCAGGGATCCTAATGGATTCGCAGGGGTTGCATGGTGCTTCGGTAAACATGATCGTGCATGGGCTGAAAGGGAAATCTTCGGTAAGGTCAGGTACATGAATGACCGCGGACTTAAGAGGAAGTTCAGGATAGATGATTACGTTGATAGAATCCGGGGCCTCATGGAAGATGGTGACTGACCCAGGATCAAACACACATGAAGAACTTTATCCGGAGGTCCGGAAATGTCACAGTCCGCATAAAAATACAAAAAACTTTTATCCTCACGGATCCAACTATCTAAGGGACTCTAATTATCCATTACTATTCACTCCAGGGAGGTTAGCATATGAACATTAACCTTGAGGAATACTACAGAATGCGTTACACATTATTCAGATGGAGACACAATCAGAACTGGATAAACAAGACTGTGCTGGCCTTTTTCATGGCCTGTGTAACAGGCGCCATGGCACAGGTTGTCATTCCACTGCCCTGGACACCCGTGCCAATCACAGCCCAGACACTGGCAGTCCTCATGTCAGGTGTGATCCTTGGAAGGTACTGGGGTGGGCTGAGCCAGCTAATCTACGTGATCATCGGTGCAGCCGGCGTGCCCTGGTTTGCAGATATGAGCGGTGGCCCTGAGGTACTCATGGGAGCCACCGGCGGCTACCTGCTGGGATTTGTCCTGGCAGCCCTCCTTCTGGGTCACTTTGTTGACAGGCACATAAGGGCCAGAAAGTTCACACCCATGCTGGGACTCATGACGATAGCAAACTTCGGCCTCATATACATACCAGGACTCGTTGTCCTTGGTCTGTGGAGCCTGAAGACCCAGGGCACACTGCCGGGGCCATGGGAACTTCTGGTAATGGGAATGCTTCCATTCATACCAGGGGACATCCTGAAGATAACCGGGGCTGCTGCCCTCACAAGGGCCATAACACCCAAGGAGCCCTATGGTGAAGAGATTGACATCCAGAAGGCAGAAGGATGGAGGGTGCCCTGATTTAACCATCAGGGCCCACCACCTCCTATGCATGAGGGGCTTTCAGGGGTACGGCTACAGTGAGGAGTTCACAGAAAACCTTGCACGTATCATTCATGAGATAAAAGGTAACCCCTCAGCTTCCCTCATGATCGTTGATTTTCCAGATGACATATGCCGGGCCTGTCCCTTCATGGATGGTGTCCGGTGTGTCAGGGACGAAGAAAGGATCAGATCCATGGACAGGAGAGTCCTGGAACTTCTTAAACTGGAGAGCGGCTGCATGGTGAATTTCCATAAAATTGAAGATGCCCTGCTTTCTCTAATCAGTTCAGACAGAATCATGGAGATATGTGGGAAATGCTCCTGGATGGATGTATGCCTCATCCACAAGTAGTTCTTTGCAGGTGAAACCCATGATCCGGAGGAAACTTGGATCAACAGATATAGAGGCATCTATTCTGGGTATAGGCGTTATGCGCTTTCCAGAGGTCAACGGCAGGCTTGATAGGCCTGCAGCAGATAGGATCATGGCCTTCGCCCTTGACAATGGTATAAACTACATTGACACCGGCTACACCTACCATGGTGGTGAAAGTGAGGTTTTCATAGGGGAATTCCTCTCAGAAAACTATTACCCTGATGTTTACGTTGCAACCAAACTCCCAACCTGGCTGGTGAGGAACAGGAGGGACATGGAGAGTTATATGGATGAGCAGATTGAAAGGCTCGGGGGCAAGCTGGATATCTACCTCCTACATAACCTTAAAATGGACTTCTGGCTGACCCTGAGGAACATGGGGGTGCTTGAATTCCTGGACTCCCTGCGAGATGATGGTATATATGTTGGTTTCTCATTCCATGACACTGCAGACGTCTTTTTTGATATATTCGAGGCCTACGACTGGGACCTTGTTCAGGTCCAGCACAACATAGTTGATGATGAACAGGCAAACCCCGCCACCATATCCCATGCAAGGTGTAAGGGCGCGGGCACCGTTATAATGGAGCCCCTCCGTGGAGGTTCACTCGTCAGGAACATCCCCCCCGAGGTTATGGAGATATATGAAATGGCAGAACCCCCTAGGAAACCTGTGGAGTGGTGCCTGAGGTACCTATGGGACATGGATGATGTTGATGTTGTTCTGAGTGGAATGAGCAGCATCTCCGAGGTGAGGGAGAACATCAGAATCGCCTCATCCACCGAGGAACTTACTGATGAGGATCATGCAATCTTAAGGGAGGTCAGAAGGGCATACCGTATGAGAAAGAGTGTCCCCTGCAGTGAGTGTGGCTACTGCATGCCCTGCCCTGAGGGCGTGGACATACCACGTAACCTCAGACTGCTGAACGACATATACCGGTTCATGAGCACCAGGGGTGTTCGGACAGAGTACCATAAGATCATGGGTGAGGCGGAGAGGGCCTCAAACTGTTCCGGTTGTGGCTCCTGCATGCCCTGCCCCCAGATGATTGATATACCCTCTGAACTCAGGAGGCTTCATGAAAAACTTGGATAGGTGAATATCTTGATTGAAAGACTGAAGTATTCCATTAAGATCTCATTTATAATGGCTGTTCTGGGTTCTGCTGTCCTCTTCATCTGGGGGATGATCGGGAGGATGGATATTGGATGGGATGTCCTGGTCTCTGCCCTTGAAGGCTTTATTGCCTTTGGCATATTCGGGTTCATACTTGGATTTCTCATATACAATCTTGAACCAGAATGAACTGAAGGGGTGTTAAGTCCCGGGGCTGGTTAAGGACGTCCGAGGTAAGCTCGATGATTTCAGCTGAGGGGGTTTTTAAGTCCCCTGGACCACCATCCAGTGCAGTGCATGGGTCAGTAAATGACTTATGTGTCATGGGACATAATTGTTTAAGGGGGTGATTTCTTTGAAGGGTCCTGAAAATTTTAACCTCGTTGTTACACTGCGTGGCCAGAAGGGTGGAACGGCAGGCGAGGAGTTAGTTGGTCTTGAAGAGACTGAAATGGCGCTATCCAGGTACGAAGGCGAACTCAGAGTCATTGAATCTGATTTTCCAAATGTTCTGTTGTTTGATCTTGATATGAATCCCATTGAAGCGGTTAATATTATCAAAAATTCTCCAACGACTGTCATATCAAAGGTTGTCCCTGTGGAGGCTGTTGTGAGGACAAGACTGGACAGTATCATCGAGAAGGTAATAGCGCTGGTATCAGAAAAGGTTAAGGCAGGTGAAACCTTCAGGGTGATCTGTGATCTGAGGGGTAGAAGGTACATCAGGTCAGCCGGAGAGATTGTTGAAGCTGTTTCAGAGGCTCTTATGGAACGTTTCCCCATCATGGAATCAGATGAACCTGACTGGATCATCCAGATTGAGGTGGTGGGTGATTCTACAGGTGTCAGTGTTCTCAGACCCCATCAGGTGATTAAGAAGGAATGATAATTATACAATGTACTGAAATTTCATGAACTGAAAAATTTACAGCAACATATTAATTGTGCTGTATGAATAAATTAATATATTGATTATTGGAGAAATTAATGGAGAAATTTTTTATGAAAATAAATAGTGGGGCCTTCATGGTCCTATTTGTTGCCGCCGTCCTCCTGGGGATGGGTAAGGCAGCAGCAATGCCCCCTACGGGACATGCAGGAAATTGCAGTAGTTTTAATGTCAGTACTGTTGAAGACGGTGTCTACTACACCATCAACAGTGGGATGCCAACCAACAAGAGTACTAGGTACACGGCTCCGATCGTCCTGAACAGAACACTCAACATCAAATACATGATAGTGAAAAACGGCACCATAAAGTACGGTATAATACACCACACCCTCACAGGGAACATCACAAACAGGACATACCCCCAGCTCATATTCAACGAAACACCACTGATACAGCTACCCAACGGAACCTACTACCAGCTAGGAAACGGCAACATAACCCCATACACCACCCCGGTAGCTCTAACCGGAAACACAATCATAAAATACTTCAAAAACAGCACCAACACAACACAGATGGGCATAATAAAAAACACACCAGCAAGACTGGTAAACAAAGTCAAAACCTCAAAGGTCAGGGTCAAAAAATGGTACAAGAAATGGTACAGAAGAGGCGGTAAATGGAGATACACCTGGAAATACTACTGGACCTACAAACAGATAAAACAGAACTACCAGGAACTCCAGGCAACAGCCTGAAAGCTCTAAACTTTTTTGATTTCAGCAAAAAACACATCGAAGAGAAACGACTTCTCACAAAATAAAACCTCTAACCTTTTTTGATTTTAGCCGTCTTTTATTAAAATTTATTTTATAAAATTTCATGTAAATTTTACTTTAGTATATAAAGCTTTCGTTTTATTATCAAATGAAAAAAATTATATATTTAATATTATTTATTGATGTAAATGTACTACAAACTAAGGGAGGCATGAAATGAAGGAAAAGTGTGGAATGTTAGTGGCGGTTTTTGTTGCCGCCTTACTTCTCGGGATGGGTCAGGCAGCAGCAACCGACGATATAATGACAGGTGAATTACCAACAGGTGGGTCAGGTGACTTCATTGTCACATCTGCACCCTCAGATGGTGTCTACTACACCATTGACGGCGGTATACCAACCACCAACAGTACAAGGTACACGGCTCCGATCGTCCTGAACAGAACACTCAACATCAAATACATGATAGTGAAAAACGGCACCATAAAGTACGGTATAATACACCACACCCTCACAGGGAACATCACAAACAGGACATACCCCCAGCTCATATTCAACGAAACACCACTGATACAGCTACCCAACGGAACCTACTACCAGCTAGGAAACGGCAACATAACCCCATACACCACCCCGGTAGCTCTAACCGGAAACACAATCATAAAATACTTCAAAAACAGCACCAACACAACACAGATGGGCATAATAAAAAACACACCAGCAAGACTGGTAAACAAAGTCAAAACCTCAAAGGTCAGGGTCAAAAAATGGTACAAGAAATGGTACAGAAGAGGCGGTAAATGGAGATACACCTGGAAATACTACTGGACCTACAAACAGATAAAACAGAACTACCAGGAACTCCAGGCAACAGCCTGAAATCTACCCGAACCTTTACTTTCCTTTTTTTCTGAATCTTATTTTCAGTGATTTTTCTAAAAACTTATATTCTCGTGATAAACAATAACTTATTGTTATGAAAATCAAGAGGAGGTCTGATTATTAAAGACTCAATGAAATGGGGCTTCATTCTCTTTATTGGAATGAGTCTGCTCACTGGATCCAGTTACGGTGCAGAATACATCGTTGATAACACAACCTACCTTCAGGTATTCACCCCTGATGGAGTGCAGGGGACCTTCACGCTGAACGGGACCGAATACACCCTTGAGGATGGTGATACCTTCACCTTCCTGGAGGGCATCTACGATACGGTGAACATGGTGATCAACAGAACCATCTCACTGGTTGCATCAGGCGCGGTCCAGCTGAATGGTGTTGTCGACGCCATTGCACCTTCCAGCATAACAGGTTTCAGTGTCAACGGGACAGTGAACCTCAGGGGGAATGGATGTAACCTCAGCAGCACAAACATCACAGGGACCCTGAATATCACAGGCAATTCCTCACGGGTCAATGATTCAAGGATACTCAACCCTGCTTCACCCGTGATGGTATCAGGGGACAATGTAACAATTACCAGTAGCTACATAAACGGTTCCGCATCCCATGGAATTCTTGTGAATGGCAGGAATGCCCGGATCCAGGGTAACAACATAACAAACAGCAATGGAAGCGGAATCCTCATCCATGGGGAGGGATGTCTTGCAGAGGGGAACACCATATACCTCTCCAGGGGTGATGGGATAACCTCAGATGCAGATGGAACCTCAATAATAAGGAACAGCCTATCATTTAACTCAGGAGACGGTATAAGATCCTCCGGCAATAACTCGGTGATAACAAACAACACTGTTCTCAGGAACAACGGGACCGGCATATACTCCTCAGGAAAAAATGCAAGCATAAAGTCAAACACCGTCAAGTACTCAGGCGGTGACGGGATATACATTGCAGGGAATGGCTCCACGGTACAGGGGTGCTATGTCCAGAACAACACGAAGAACGGTATAAAAATAACAGGATCTGGCTGCGCCGTCAGCAGTTCCTACACCTATTACAACGGTGAAAACGGGATATACTCAACAGGTGATAACACATCATTTAGATACGTTGATTCCAGTTTCAACGCCAGGAACGGCATATACTCCTCAGGAAAAAATGCAAGCTTCTTCTATATAACCAGCGCATCCTACAATGGTGAGAACGGCATACTCTCAACTGGAGAATCTGCAAGTATGCAGATCATCCTTGATGTGACCTCAAATTCACGTAACGGAATCTCATCCCTTGGTGATAACGCATATATGTGGTTCGTTGAGGTTAAAAAGAACGGGATGAACGGCATCTATTCCTCAGGAAAGAATCTATACCTATCATACGTTAAAAACGCCACTAACAACACCCTCAGCGGTATAAACTCAACAGGAATAAATGCAAGGATACTGGACGTCACTGTGAACCTCAACCGTGGAAACGGGATATACTCTTCAGGGTACAACACAACCATCGCCTACTTTGAAGCATTCAACAACCTGGGGAATGGTGTGTGGATTTCCGGAGGCAGGAGCTACATTGTCGAGGGGAATGCAACATCCAACCGCCAGAACGGAGTCATGGTAAATGGTCACGATGCCATTGTAAGGTCCGTGAATGCGACAGACAACACCGCCAGCGGGATAGCCATATACGGTAAGAATGCCATCATATACAACTGCACAGCCATGAAGAACACCGATGGGGTGTACGGAACAGCCACCTTCAAGATGATGCTGAGCAGAACATCAGCCAACAGGAACTGCGGTGTGAATGCAAGGGGAACCGCGACGATAGAGCAGTGCACGGTCTATGGTAACCGTTATGGAATCTATGCTGGTGGCGCGAATTCAGTCATATACTCATCCAGCGTCAGCAGTAACAGGGGCTACGGTGTCTATGCAGCCGGTTCATCAGCAACCATCTACAGGAACACGGTACAGTCAAACGGTGGAGACGGTATAACTGCAAGGGGAAGCTATGCAAAGATATACTACAATACAGCGAACAGCAACAGGGGTTCAGGCATAAGCTCATCATCCTACAGGGCAGTTATAGCCTACAACAGAGCCTCATATAACTCCTACTACGGAATATACTCTTCAGGTAAAAGGACAACCATTGCAAAGAACATTGCTACAGGCAACAGAAAGAGGAATATAAGAACTGTCTAAGTCCCTATTTTTAATCAACCTTTTTTTCTTCAGGATCCAGGACCCTGATGCCCTCATCCTCAAAGATTAAAAATTCCTCCCGGTTCCTGGTGTGCACAGGGTATATGGCCTCTGGCTCAATTTCCCTTATCATTTCTATCAGATCTGATCTCCCTGCATGTCCAGAGGAGTGGAACCTCCTGTACTGGGATATGCCGAAGTGTCTGAGCCAGTTACTCTCACGCTCTGCATCGATCTCCATCTCCTCATTGAAGGGTTCCGTCTTGGATTTGATGTAGGCTGCCCCGGCAGGTTTTATGTCTATGAACTCCTTGAATTCAAAATAGTCACACTGGAAGAGGTACTCCTCAGGTTCCTCCCGGAGGTCCCTGCAGGTTATGGTGTTGTCAAGTTCAAGGAACTCCCTCTCCCATCCCCTGTAGTCCTGTTCCAGGTATTCCTCCGGGAGGTCCGCTGCAGGTATCCATTCACCATCAAAGCATACGAAGGCGTCCTCAGCTATCAGTCCCCAGTTCCGCCGTGGTATGTAGACCGCCAGGTCCCTTAACCTGGGGTAGCCCAGGCCCTCAAAGAGTTTAATGATGTAGGCCTGTTTCAGGCTGACTGCAAGGGTCCTGTCAGAGTTCTCGGCGGCTCTGTAGAATGTCAGGAAACGGTCCAGGTCCCTTATAGGGTAATTGATGATGACAAGCCCCCTGTGGTTAACAGCTATGTTTGAGGTCCTCCTCTCAATGTCCTCCTCGAAGGTGCTGTTATCCTGATCTATCCGCGTCCCCTCTGTTATCATGATGCTGGGGGAGAACTTCCTTGCCTTCTTAACGAATTTACGGGATTCATTATCCCTGCGGCCCCTGAACCTGATATCACCAGTGTATACGATGGCCTCCTCGGATTCTATTAGATATGCGCATGATCCTGGCACTGAATGATCAACCGGGGCCTGTGTGATTTCAAATTCGCCCAGATCCTCAGTTTTATAGGGTTCAAGCAATTTTATGGGTCTTTCTATTTTGATATTCTTGTCTCTCATGTGTGAGGTGTTTCCACTTTTTCTTTTCTTTTCTTTGAAGTGGAATTTGGGTTTGTAGTGAAGGAGATCTGAACTCAATGTGGATGTATCCTCTATGGCCTTCAAGATGAGGAAACTCTCCTCTGTCATGTAGAATGGTATATCGTGGCGCAGGTACCTGAGACATCCTGCATGGTCAAGGTGGGGGTGGCTGAGCAGTATGCCTGATACTGAAGGTTCATCCTCGAATCTCATTCCGAGGTACCTTACCTGGTCCTCGCGGTAAAGTCCAGGTATCCATGGGAGGGCCTCGAGTTCAATGAGGTCTGCGATCCCGCTGAAGCTCCTGGGCTGGAGGAATTCATCAAAGTACAGGTTTTCAATGTTGAATCTCTTGCCAAAGTCGAGGAATATACCATCACCGTTGCAGGATACCTCTATCCTGTTACCACCTATCTCATCAACTCCACCATAGAACCTGAAATCCATATAATCACCGGGTTCAGTATGTGAGCAGTGCCATAAGAATCAATAACCCCACCATGCAGAGCATGCACCCAGCGACTCCACCACAGCAATCATCATCCATTCAATCACCTTTATGAGTACCCTACCCCATACCACCAGGGAGACGGCAGAGGTGAGTCCAGATTAATCAAGATGGCTCAATAATATTCATTACTATTAAGCATATTTTATAAATATTTTGCCTATCAGGTTTACATTTAAATGTTTTTATAGATCATCTGCGAGGGCGCAGGTGAGTGAACTTCGATTTTTCATGCTCGAATATGCTGTAAAGCCTTTTATCTATAAAAGGTCTCATCAGATGGTCCCTGCTTGACCTGCGGGTGACTTCATGGGTTGGCAGTTAACAGCCTCGGTGACACCACAGGAGCTGAAATTTTTAGCATCTGGAGTGTGAGCGGGACTATTTTCTCGGATTAACTAGACCTGCTGAGATCAGAATGAATGCTGCAGGGCCCCATATAGCTGCAGGCCAGTTTTCTGCATGGTCACCCTTTCTTCATGTAGGAGCTCATCAATCAGTGCACATCATCGTGAATTGAGATCACCTTTAATTCTTATGATGGCTGAGACTGTTTGATTATCTGACATAAATTTTATATTCGTAATAGTGACCTATTACGAAGGTAGCTGTAGGTCCACACGGACATAAGACCCTGAAAATTAAAACTGACATCTGCATCATTCAGTTCATAAAAAAAGAAATAGGTGATGGATTATTTGCCCGGTTGCCATGTTGCCTCGTTGGATCTGCTGGCCCTTCTCCTAAAGAGGTACATGCCCAGACCCCCGACAGCCAGAATAATTGCCGCATACACAGGTATAAACCAGCTTGATGATGCACTGCCGGGATGCTCCGCTGGATTTACTGGTGATGATGTTCCCTGACCGGTAACCTCTTCGACCACAGCACTGGAGTCATCAGATCTTATTCTTTTCATGATCCACGAAATCACTGAAGCTTTTCCTGCTGTCACTGATCCATAGGAAACTTCTGGTGTGTTCTGAGCCTGGTTTTCTGGAACACTTATACTGCCTACCTGATGGGCATTTCCTGCAAGATCAACAGCATAGTAATAGACTGTCTTTACATGCTTACCCAGTTTGACAGGTGCACTGTAAACATTCCATGTTCTGCCATCAAAGGAATAGAAGATCGTCCCTTCCTCATTGATATCCATGTACAGTGTGGAGTCATCTACTCGCACATTTAAAGATGGTGCTGTAACATCTTCAAAGTCCTTAATATAGCTCACTGGATCACTGGCAGCAATTAATGACTTGAACTCTCCTGATGTCAGAGTTACTGATTTTGCAATGGAATAAGCAGACGTCACTGTACCATAGAGTTCTTTACCAGGGAATGCCTGTGTAATGTACCAGAGAGCCCAGTACATTGTTTTGTAGTAACTGTTAGATGCTGGCTGTATGGCGTTGACTGCATCTTTATTGTAGGATACAAGTATGGCCTTTCCCGTGTTCTTAACAGGATCCCACCTTATGGCAATACCAACTGCACTGGCATCTGATGCTGTTCTGGTTCCTGTCGTGAAATAGTTACCTCTCGCTGCTGAGAGTCCCAGGACCTCCATGAGCACCTGTTCCTTACAGTGAGCAGGCACACCGATGTATGCATAGTACTGCCCATCTGATAGAGGAAGCCATGATCGGATTATGTTGGCAAGCACGTATCCCTGTGCCAGACCGGACCCTGGACATCCACCCCCGGTGGCAGCCAGAGCGAACTCGTAGGGCATAGCATAAGCCCATTGGTTCGCCAGACTCACAATATAGTAGTCCTGCTGTGCGTACTGGGGAATGCTGTATCCATAGGTTGACGCGACTGCGAGGGATTTCTGATAGCCTTCGGTTCCCGTAGCACCGGCAAGGTTTACAGCGCTGATATCAAACACATTGAACTGTGTCCCTCCATATGTGACCGGTCTTATGGCTCCATTACCATCAACAAAAACCGCGTGGAGTGGACCTGTCGTTTCGTCTGGTTTTTTAACGAACACGTACCAGAGAGGTGTCTGCGTACCTCTTTTGAGGGAGTATATGTTTTTAAATTTTATGCCTGTTGCTGATATTATACCATCAATGGCGCCAGCAGAGATTCCCTGTGTCTCTGAGTAACCTGCAGATGTTATTAGAAGATCATCACTGTCAAGCGGTTCAAAACCAGCAGCTTGAAGGGCTCTATTGGCTACCATGACAGCATTAATACCACTGGCATACATTGCACTGTACTCCTCACGTGGGATGACACTGACTGTGCTTATCCACTCAATTGGAGTTACCGGGATGGATGAAATGTATTCGCTGTCAATTCCAGTATCCCATAGTGTTTTAAAGGTCTGATAGTCGATGTTTGTTGCTTTAAGTAACTTGTAGAGTGCTGATGGATTAGTTGCGAGCATTCCTATACACTGAGCATTCTTTATAAGTCCCTGAAGTGTCTCCCCACCATTATATGTCATATCTGAGAGGGTCCAGTAAAACATCACACCTGTCCTTGAGAGAGAATCCCATCTTATGTAAATGTTCTCATGGGAATCATCCGTGTATGCTGATTTGAAGTTATAAAATGTGTCTGAACCTACTGTAACCCACTTCAAAGGCGTTGAATCCATGAAAAACATTGGCAAGTCATCATCACCACCCCCAGTGGAGACTATCACATGATATGATGTTGCATTTGAAGTTAGTGGATAGTTGGCCATGAACTGTTTTGAAGCGGAGTATGCCCCTATAAGACCAGGGCTAACGTTTCCAGTCCACGCAGCCACCTTTAAAAGATCACTGGGTGCGCCAGCATTCCATGCACTCAGCAGGCTCAGCACATCATAACCCAGATTCGCCTTTGCCTGCTGGAACTGGTTTTCAGTCATGTCAAGACCTATGTATACTACGGGTGTTTTTAGCACTTCCCCTGACTGAAGAACTGTGTATTTCCTTGCATAATATCCCTTGCTGTTTTTCACGGCAAATGTGAAGGTTGGGTCATGGTCCGGCTGGTTCATCTGAAAAATCTTTGAATATTTTATAGGAACTGTTTCCATCACGGTCTGTATCGCGTCTTCTGTTGTGGTGTTGGAATACCTTGCTGAACCGGCATTTGTTATAAGGATCATATCATCTGCGTTTGATATGTTCAGGGAAGTCTCCGCGTCATTTGAGATGTGGTGTGTAATATCTTCCAGTGGTGTCGCTGAGCTGATACCGGTAAAAAGAAACACTGTTAGCACTGGGATCACTAGAGTCAGAAGTTTGTTTTTCATTTCAATTTTCACCTCCATTTAAATCATAAATATCGAGTTACATTTTTATGTAATTCGTGTATAAATAGGTATGTGAATCCACAGAACTGCAGTACTCTGCCGAGGAGAAAGATCAGTTTTAAAAGAATAACTGGGTGTGAAATGCAGATATGATGATTCATGGATTTAAAAGACTTGAAAGTAAGAGAAACCATGTATACTTAATCCAATCAGGTACAGAAAGTTTCATCGTCAAAGTACACAAAACCAGCGAAAAATCTTACCTCGAATCAGAAAATGTGAAACTACTGAGGGATAAAGGAGTCAGAGTGCCTAGAATACTTGGTGTATCCAAGAATATCTTGATTGAGGAGTTCATCGAAGGAAAAACCATTGGAGACCTGATATCTAGGGCAGACACAACATGGACAGAAAGCCTTGGAAAGTGGTTCTCAGAAATCCACAGTATAAAAAAACAGTCAAAGACCCTTTTAAAAGGTGACTGCAATCTTAAAAACTTCATATTCACAGAAAAAGAAATTTTTGGGGTTGATTTTGAATATATACACTATGGGAATCCCTATGATGATCTTGGAAAACTATGCTTCTTCATAATGGATAGTAACTCACAGATGTCCATGAATGACAAAAAACACCTTATAAAAAGGTTTCTGAGTGCCTATGAAGATCACTCAAAAACTGTTGTAAATCCAAAAATTGTGGCTGAATACATGGAAATCGAGAAGAAAGGGGCCCTGATAAGGAGGGAACGTCATACTCCTAAATGGTTATAATTTGAATAATCGAGCCAGGAGGGATAATTCTGAGTAAAAAAACTTTCCTAACCGAAAGACAGAAAACCGTTCTTGAAATGAGGGAGAGGGGATGGTCCCAGAAGAAGATTGCAAGGGAATTGAAGACCACAAGACAGAACGTGTCAGCAATAGAAAGAAAGGCCATGGAGAACATAGAGAAATCCCGGAACACTCTAGATTTTGTTAAATTCCTAAAATCACCTGTAAGAATACTTTGCAGACGCGGGGATACCCTTGATGAAATTATAAAGAGATTATTGGAAGAATCAAATAAAGAGGGCATACATGTAATACATGACTCAATTACACTCGCATTTCTGATAAGGGAAAAGGCCAGCCACAGGATCGTTCACAGGGTTGTTAAAAGCGATTTTGAAATAGGAGTGACAAGGGACGGAGAAATTATCGTCGATCTAAATTCCTAGAATTTATAAAAAAATTTTTATAGTACCTCCCATATACAATGAGATGCAGATATATGCATATCGTGTGGTGATCAAAGGTGGGGCAGGTCAGAGAATACCTTGATTTAATAAAAAATTTCAGTGGGTTCGCAAGCCCGGGCAGTGTCATAGGAGCTCATATGTTACTAATAGCCAGGAAGGTCCTTGATTTTGAAGTCGATGAAGAAATTTATGTTACATGTGAAACGACAAACTGTTTACCCGACGCATTCCAGGCCATATGCAAATCAACAATAGGAAATGGGAGACTGAATATCCTGGACACTGGAAAAATGGCTGTCATCATCAACAGAAAGGGTATGCCTGGAGAAACAGTCCAGGCTCTTAGAATAATACTGGATCCTGAAAAGACCGTCAATTACCCGATCATACATGAATGGTACATGAACACCCGCAAGGTATCCGCAGAAGAAGTGAATCCAGAACTCATAAGAGCCGGTGAAAATCTATATTCCTGGTATTTTGTTGATGTGATCGTTCCAGAAAAAGAAAAGAAGATAATTGAAATCTGTAATCTTTGCAACGAACCTTTCATAAAAAGAAATGAGCTGGATCTCTGTCCAGCTTGTCTGAAAAGATAAACATGAGGTGAAAAAAGATGGGATTTGTGTTGGTACCAAAATCAGATTTCCAGATACCTCTGGAAGCAGATACCATAAGACCCGATCTGTTTGAAGGGCTGGATCTTGATGAAATTCGTTCCCTTCAAGTATACGAAGGGAACATCAAAAGACCCCTAGGCGAATTTTTTGAGATAGCAGAGACATCCCATGAAGATCAGTTAATACGGATCGATGGGGATGTCAGCAGGGTGAAGTATATCGGTTCAGGGATGAAATCCGGAAAAATCATCATAAACGGCGATGTCGGACTCCAGCTTGGCTGTGAAATGAAAGGCGGTGAAATAGAGGTAAATGGAAATGTTTCTTCATGGATCGGCATGGAAATGCATGGTGGCACCATAAAAATTAATGGAAACGCGGGGGATTATGTTGGCTGCGCATATAGGGGAGAGTGGCGTGGCATGAAAGGAGGTAAAATCATTATACAGGGTAATGCAGGGAACAATATTGGGGGTGGTATGATGGCCGGAGAAATTTATATAGGTGGAGATGCAGGTAATTTCTGCGGCATCCGAATGAATGGGGGTGAAATAACAGTACGCGGGGATGCTGGAAGGGCCCCCGGAGCAGAGATGGTATCAGGTATCATCAAAATTCATGGACGGATCTCCTCTCTCCTCCCGGGATTCAAGGAGATCTCAACATTCAAAGAAGATGGATCCCTTATGATCCTATTCAAAGGAGATCTATCCGAAAAAAATCCGGAGGGTAATCTATACATCAATTATAATAAGAACCTTCACATTCTAGAGAATGAGACCGATGAAGGGAGAGTCATCACAAAAAAGGGAATTAAAGTAATCTACAACAGTGGAAGTACGATCCGTGAAGGGCAGATAATAAAGGGAGGCAATAAACTCACAGATGATTATATAGATGAATGTGCACGCTGCTGTATTAGTCCTGAAGACTATAAGCTCCTAGGTGAACCCGAAAATGTTGTCGTATCATCACATGGAAATGAAGTTGTTCTGAGAGCTGTTGAGGACCCTGGAATCCAGATGGGAACAATATTCATACCCAGAGGTATATGGGCCAATGTGCTAACGCCACCGTATACCGAGTCAACCGGTTCCCCAATGTATAAAGGAGTGCCGGTTTATCTTAGAAAGGCTTCACAAGGTGAAAGGATCCTGAGTGCCGAGGAACTTGTAGAGGAATACGGGGTGGGAAAATGAGCGTCTATAAAAATGTGACATGTCCCGTCTGCGGAGGGTCTTGTGATGACATAGAGGTTCTCTATGATGGGAAAACAATAAAAACAAGGAATGCTTGCAGGATGGGGAATGCAAAGTTTCAGGAGATGGTCAGCTCCCACAGAATACTTAGACCCCAGATTAAAACTGAAAGTGGTTTCAGATCCGCAGAATGGGATGAAGCCCTTGACGCTGCAGCAGAGATACTTACAGAGTCAAAAAGACCAACCCTATTCATGGGTAGTGAGATGTCAACTGAAGCCATGGCTGCAGGTCTTGAACTTGGTGAGTATCTAAATGCCATGGTGGATTCAAATGCAACCATATGTCATGGCCCCACATTAATGGGAATCCAGGAAGCTGGACAGAGCGCTGCTACGGCAGGTGAGATAAAGAATAGAGCTGACGTCATCATTTATTGGGGTACAAATGTTATGGACTCCATGCCTCGCCACATGTCACGTTACAGCATATTCATGCGCGGATTTTTCAGAGAACGTGGTAAAAAAGATAGAACTGTCATCTCCGTGGATCCCCGTGAAACAGCAACAACTAAAGCCTCCGATATCCATCTGCAGCTGAAACCAAACTCAGATTATGAACTTTTTTCAGCACTGCTTACAGTTATAAGGGGCAATGAACCGCACAGGAGTATTGAGAGTATAACAGGGATATCAGTTGAAACCATAAAGGAAGTCGCAGACATAATGCTGAATGCGCAGTTTGGAGCCATCTATGGAGGTCTTGGACTTGCATCATCAGAAGGTAAGCATAGAAACGTTGAGATGGTTCTCAAACTGGTAGCTGCACTTAATGAACACACCAAATTTACAATAGGAGCCATAAGAGGTCATTGTAATGTTGCAGGATTTAATCAGGTGGCTTCATGGGAGTATGGTTTCCCCTTTGGTGTTGATTTTACAAGGGGTTATCCACGCTACAACCCCGGAGAAACAACTATAGTCGATCTTCTCCAGAGAAAAGAATCCGATGCGGTCCTCGTTATATGTTCAGATCTTGGAGCTCACCTCCCCAAAGAATGCGTTGAGTATATGAAAGAGATTCCTGTAATATGCATAGATATTGCCCCATGTCCAACAACACTTGTATCTGATGTTGTGATCCCTGGAGTTATTGATGCTATGGAGTCCAGCGGCACCTTCTACCGCTTTGACAATGTTCCCATCCACCATAAGGCATTCACAACATCACCATTCCCTGAAACAGAGAGCAACGAACATACTCTTAGACAGATCCTTGAGAGGGTTAAATCAATTAAAGGCGAATAAATATCTGCTAACCATTTTTATTTTTTTCTCCTATGATACAGACATTCGTGGCTTTAATCAGAACTTGAAACTCTTCGCCCGTTCTTATACCAAGCTCAGTGACTGCGCCTGGAGTTACAGCCGAGGTCAGAACTATATCCCCTATCCTCAAGTTTACATAAACAATCCTTGAAGTTTCTATAATGTCTTCAACTGTACCCTTGAAGATATTCTGTGCAGATGCCATAAACGGATCAGCTGCTATCATTATATTTTCTGGTCTGATGGAAAGTATCACAGACCCCTCCCCGCAGTCAACTGTCCTGAAGATATTTGAATTAACATTTACAGAGGTGAGCCCATTCACCTGGCCTTCAACAGTCCCTTCAAGTATATTAGCACCCAGAAAATCTGCAACAAAGTAGGGCGATGGTTTATTGATGACTTCCTCCTTTTTACCCATCTGAATGATTTTTCCATGGTTCATCACCGCCACCTTATTTGAAAGCCACCATATATCATCAAGGTCATGTGTAACATGGATCACAGTGGTTTCAAAATTATCCCTGATATCTGCGATAAGTTTTCTTAGGGATATCTTTGTTCTCTGGTCAAGGGCACTGAATGGTTCATCCATCAATAGCAATCGGGGATTCACTATGATTGCCCTTGCTATCGATGCCCTCTGGAGCTCACCTCCACTGAGGGTTCCAGGGTATCTATTCAGTACGTGATCTATACCCATCATAGCTGCGATTTCATGGACTTGTCTGTGAATATTTTCCTTCATCTCTGTCTGCTTACGAAGGCCGTAGGCTATATTCTCCTCCACGGTCATGTGAGGGAAGAGACAGTGATCCTGATATACTATGCTAACATCACGTTCCTCAGGTGGGAGGGTGGTTAGATCCGCCCCATCAAGAGATATCGTCCCCGAAATCGGTTCAAAGAACCCCATGATGGTCTCAAGAAAGATAGACTTACCACTACCAGTCGGGCCGATTATAACAAGATAATCTCCCCTCGAAAGGTGGAGTTCATCTACCCTGACTACGAATTCGCCAAGGTCGATTTCTAAATTATCTATATCCAGAAAACTCATTCCCATAAGCCCCCATTTTTTCAAGGAAAAATATTGTTATGAATGAAATTATCATAAGGAAGATACCGGATGCCACAGCCATCTCCACGTTTCCATAGGATAAATTAAGATACAGAGATATAGGCAGCGTATCTGTTTTCTGATAGGTACCTCCAGCAACTATCAGTACCGCTCCAAAGCAGCCTATGCATCTTGAAAAGGTAATTATTGTTGCAGCTAATATTCCATCCCTTGATAAAGGGATCATGATATTCCTGAATGTCTCAAATTCTGTATATCCAAGGGAACGGGAAACAAATTTGAGTCTCCTATCTATGTTACAGAATGTGGAGTAACATATTCTGACCGTATACGGTAAAGAGACAAAGAACTGTGCACAGATGACTCCAAGATCCGTGAAGACTATCTGAATACCGAGTCCATCCATCATATAATTTAGAGGGGTGTTTCCAAGAAATATGAGAAGCATTATACCTATAAGAATTTCAGGGAATGCTATAGGAATATCCAGCACTGTTTTAACAATGGATTTCCCTCTGAAGGAGTCCTCTGATAGTGAATAAGCAATGAGCAGCGCAGATAACATCACAATCACTGTTGTTATAGTGGATGTTAAAAGAGATAATTTCACTGAGTGGATCATATCAGCACTTGTGAATGAATTCAGGATGGATTGCGGAGAGGATACTGTCCAGAGTGAAATACATATTATAAAAAATGCGGCCACAAAGATGACCGCAAAGAATCTGCAAGTACCTCTGAAAATACTCACTCGCTCAATGGACAAAACCGTTCAACTCCCATCAGTGCTGCTAACCCTGCTATCGTTGTTCCATAAAATATTACTCTTTTATCTGATGCCATGGCCATGATATCCTCAAATGTACCGTTAGCTACAGTAGAACCGGTTACCACTAAAACATCAGAATTATGAATTATCTTCTTATTGCTTTTTTTTGCATCAAATACATCTACACCATATTTTTTACCCTTATTTCCAGGATTCAGATCTGTAACCTGCAATCTGTCTCCAAATGTCTCGTGAAGTTTCCTTACAAACGCCGGTTGAAACCCAAGCAAAGCAACTCTGTCATATCCCAGCAATTCAAGGTAATCTGAAAGTAATTCAGCACACCTTTCAGGAGCGTTTCCAGTGCAGTGAACTGTCCTATCAATGAAACCCTTCTTCCTCATGAGTGCATTGAAAGTAGCTATCAAACACGATTGTTTCCCTTTTACTAAAAGTTCCCCGAGGGTTCCTCTGAAATGAGTGGGAGTAGCTGTGAAGCACTCCCCTACAGTACCATCTTCAAGAGTCGCTCTGAGCATGACCTCTCTCCCCTCAACAAGAGGATAATCCTTGATGGTTGATGTATCAAGGAGAGGGTTCTTCACAGAGATCTCGACATATGTGGACTCCATGGCTGACGAATGTATCAGATAGTTCATTTTATCCCTGATAAACTCATGTATCATGGTATCAGATCCTGGTTTAAATCAGAAAATGACTTTGAACCCCCATTTTTCCCATATAACCCTGGCCTCATCTGATTTAATGTATTCAACGAATTCTTTTGATGTTTCAACGTTTCCTGAAATTGAAGTGACCGCTGCGGGTATTGTCTGGTTCTTTGCTCCCTCGATTTCAATCATTTCCAGCTTTGATTTACTGTTGTTCCATGTCAACATGTCCTCCCATATTATAACTGCATCTACCTGTCCTGAGAGGATGTATGTTAAGAGCTGATTAACTGTTGGAGTCTTTGCAACTAAATTTTCATTTATATTTACGCCCTCTTTATCAAGCATTTTCTGGGCGACTTTGCCTATCGCGCATGCCTTGGGATCTCCTATCGCAACTCTCACGTTTTCTTTACCCAGATCTTTAAGGGAGGTTATGTTCTTCGGATTTCCCCTTTTAACGGCTATGACGGGTTTATGTGAGGTTACATTCACAATGGTATCATTGATTATGTAACCCTTTTCTTTTGCCTTGTCCATTGTCGTATATTCGCCTGTTATGAGTACATCGCCCTTTTTTGATGTCATCAGTGTTGCAAGAAGTTCTCCTGAACCCCCATACTGAACATTAACCTTTTTTCCTGTCTTTTTCTCAAAATTAGTTATTATCTCATTCATTGGTTTCATGAGCCCTGCCCCTGCAAGGACTGTGATCTCTGATCCCTTCATAGTCTTTGAATTTCCTGTGATAAGATACGCTCCTGTAACCGCTGAAAGGATCAGCAACCCTATTACAAACGCCATTATCTTCTTATCCATGATCAGGCCTCCATTACCCTGTAGATTATTCCTCCATCTTTTTCATGTAACATGCCCTCATTGAACCTTATTTTCTTTAGAATATTAACAGGATCAGTTATTTCAACCCCTGCAATCATATCAACCCCGTATTCAAAAAAAACATCTGTCATTGGCGTTGTGGGTCCTATGATAGCCACAAAAGCATCAAGTTCTGCCAGTGCAAGGTAACGTTCTGTGCTGTGATTGACCAGTGTGCTGCCAGTCACTGCAAGTACATCAACCCGGGGGATAATCTGTTCAGCCGCTGTTTCAGGAAAAACACCCCTTTTAGGATTGACCTTAAATGGATTGATCTCCAGAATATAGAACTCGTCCGAAACCGTCCTTATCCTGTCAGTGTAGCGGCGTGGGAATTCACCCACCATAGCGATTTTTCGATTTCGGCATTCCTCCATCAGTATATCAAATGCATTGCATCGTTTACCACCTCCCTCGATCACTGAGTTAACAGTAGCAATTCCCAGGCTGGAATAAAATGGGTCCCATGACCTTGAAAGTTCAAGTAATTCATGAGTCATCTCTGGAATTTCAAAATCTCTGATGAATCCATTATTACTGGCTATACCGCAGGAGCTGCTCCAAACAGCCGTCCATGATCTGCCTATGGCCACATCCCTTACTCTGATTTCAGGCATGTTCTCAATCTCATCCAGTATATCATCAAGTATCATAATAGCACCAGTATAATGGCAATTTCGGGCATTTATTTCTGGAGTGCCGTCTTTATGATGTGTTCCCATGCCACTGACTTTAGATTCCTGATCCTTAGTTCAGACCTTTCAATAGAGAGGAGTCCATCGGGACAGACACTGGAGCATGCTCCGCAGAATACGCAGAATTTCTCATCGATCCGGGCAGTACCATTTATTATACTGATTGCATTACAGGGACAAACATCCACACACGCGTGGCATGACTCACCCCTGCATCGCTCATCTGCCTGGCCTATGGTTCCTCTGATGGGTTTTTTAACGGTGATCGCATTTGCCGGGCATATTTCCATACACCAACCACAGTGAGCACATTTTTCATCAATTGTTATGACAGCACCCTCAACAGTGGCCTTCAGTTCCTCCTTATACATGCATGTCAGACAGCTCATACGGATGGCGCCAACAGGACATATCCTTTTGCATATGCCGCAGTAGAGACATTTATCCTCATCCACCCGGATTCCATCGGCTATCGCCATATTTGATGAATCCGGGTCTCTCCAGCTTATTTCAATGGCTGATACAGGACACATAGCTGCACATTCACCACAATAGATGCATTTTTCCATTGATACATTTATCTCCCCTTTTACAAGGGATTTACGTTCAGGAAGATCCCTGATGGTTAAGAGTGCATTCCTTGGACATGCATCGGCGCAATTACCGCATAAAAAGCATTTTTCGTCATCAATTTCAAGTTTAAAGTCCCAGAACGGATATTCATCGGCGCCCCTTATGCTTTTACCATCCTTCTGGAGATCTATGGCTCCGAAGATGCATACTGAAGCACATAACCCACATAGAACACACTTCTCCTTGTTGAAGGACACTCTGTTCATTTTGATTAAACCCCTCGCTATTGGGAGAAGAGGAGCTATATCTATAGCGTCCACAGGGCATGTCTCTGAACATAACCCACAACCCGTGCATAGATCCGGATTGTAATTCAGTGTCCTCCTTTCAGAACCCATCCTTTCATTAACCAACATCAGTATCTACCTCAGAAATAGCGCCGTTTGGGCAGTTAGAGATGCAAAGCCTACAATTATCACATTTATCATTTATCACAAGGGGAAATCCGTTGTCCTCAATTATTGCATCCTTTTCACAGATGAGAATGCAGAGGCCTTTTCCCGCGCAGTTTTCAACACCGCTACATTTCTCCCTATTGATGACTATCATAGACCAACCTCGAAATGTAATTTTTTGCATATCGTATATTCCAAAAGTCCATATATAAATCTTTCTTAATGGACCTCATGAAAACAGTACTGTTTTACATGGCAGCTGAAGACCCCCGCAGTTATAATGGATATCCTCACATATTTCCTGAAAAATAAAAAATTAAAATTAATCTGTTCTTCCAGGTCCAAAGAAGTACCCCAGACCTAGAAGGCCCACTATCGCCACTATACCAACTATGGCATAGACAGGTAGCCCGGTCTCCGGGTTAGCTGAACCTGAGGCGCTGCTGACCTCATAGGCCTTACCCTGGTTTTCGCCCGCTGAGGAATGAGTTGCTGCCTCCACTCCAGGTGCTGATGTTGAAACATCTGAACCCTGTGATTCCTCGTGATGTGGCTCCCCCTTGTCTGCTGATGTACCCGGTGCCTGTGGCTGTCCTGGATTTGATGGTGCTGTCGGTGTGGATCCTCCATCGGGGGATAGTGCGAATGCTGAGCTCTTCGTGGCAGCGTAAAGCTTCTCCCTGACCCTTGAGAGAAGGTCCGGGTTCAGGTACTGCATGGCCCATTCCATCATGGCGATGTTGCCGCAACTGCAGTCACAGCATGCCACACCATTCTCTGCTATTGCCTGGGCCCACGTGGTGGCTATGAGACGCTTTGTGGCATCATCGGGGTTCCAGTATCCTCGGTGTATCGCTGTGAGCATCGTCCCTGTCATGCTTATCATTGCATAGCTGTTCCTACCCTGGGATAACCAGTCCTTAACTCCAAGTCCATATCTATCCCTTATGTATATGTCCACTGTCTCCTCCCACATCCAGTCCGAGATTGTCTCGGGGCTCATTACATTCCAGCCCCAGAGGTTGGCCACGAAGTTGTTTGAGATCTCCCTTGCACCTGCGTATCCACTCTGCATCATTGCCTGTATCCATCTTGGGTTGTAGTAGCGTGACTGGAGCTCCCTGTAGAGGAACTGGTTCAGTGTCTCTATTCTGGCATTTGAGGGATTCACCTGGTTTATTATGTACATACCAGGGACCCTGCCGCCTGCCGCCTCAACTGCAAGCCTGAAGCCACCCAGGAACTCAAAGTTATGGTCCACGTCCACGACCCCGTAGAGGTTGGTTGATCTTGAGTGGTACACACCCTCAACGTCCCTGAGTCTCATAGTGAGGACCTCCTCAAGGCTCACTCCCCAGCCATCCTCACTGAGGGCATACTTCATGCTGTCAATGTACAGTCTTCCAAGCTCTGTCCTTTCCTCCCAGGTCCAGTCCTGCTGGACTGCCTCAGGAAGCCTTGTACCGTAGTTACCCAGTGATGGCCCAAAGAGCCTGGATATGGCTGCAATTCCTGCATCCTCTGGTTTCATGCCGAGTTTAATGAGCTCCTTAACATCATATAGCCAGTGCCTTGCAATGGGGTTCCTGTCAAGGGGATCACTTCCCGGTATGAACAAACCTGCCTTCTGTATACTTGAGACCGAGGCGTTGAGTGCTGCGAGGAGCATGGTCCTGTTCTCTGCTGATTCCTGGTTTATGGCAGCCATCAGGGTATTGAATGATGCTGCCAGCGCCACCCTTGATGCCCTGTCCAGGAGGACTCCCAGCAGCGGGAAGGTTTCCCTGAATATCCCTGATGTGGTCATGAGGACATCGACCCTTGACCTGTTGAGGACTGTCAGTGGTGTTGCCCTCACACCCATGACTGAACCTCCGAAGCCATAGATTGGTTCGAGTCCCATGAGCCTCAGGATGAAGGCAACCGTAGCACCCTTATCGTTCTGTGTCTCAGTCGCCCATATGACAACACCGAGCTGTTCGGGTGTTGCATTGTATGCTCTGAGCGCCTCATCAGCAAGCATGGAGCCCCTTATCCATGCGGCCTGTGTTGGAAGAAGTGAAGGATCCTCACCGTAGAGGTTTCCTCCCGTTGGAACCGCTGCTGGGTTCCTGATTGGGTCTCCCCCAGCTATGGGTGGTATGTAGCCACCTGCAAGGGCCTGAAGGAGCATCTGCCTCTCCCTTGCCCCTGAGCCCTTGATGTTCAGGACATCATTGAGGGTCATATTCAGGGCTGTTATCTCTGTTGCTGTGAGGTTTCTTCCGAGAACTGCCTGGAGCTCCGCCATGAGGGTCTGAAGTGACTTTCCACTGTAAAATTCTAGTATAAGATCTTCCACGGTCCTGTTTATTCCTGAGAGTGCCTGTGTCACCGAGAGGAAGGTGTTGTTACCGGCGCTTATCCTTGGAACACTGGCCATTGATTTTACCATGATGGTAAGCTGTGTCTGGTTCAGGTCCCTTCCAAATACGTAGAGACCAAGTGGCATCATTGTGCCCTCAAGTTCCCTTATGTAGTCGTCGATTCTATCAACCAGTTCATCCGGGTCAAGGTTGAGGTCAATGATGGTATCAAGGTGGAGCTGGACTGCCTTCTCCCTTATGAGCCTTATCTCCTCTGACCTGTTGCCTGGAGCTGCATGGTACTGGTCTATGAGCGTCTTGAGTGAGGCAATGTCCCCGTAGATTTCTGTTGCCTCGAGTGGTGGTGTCAGGTGGCTTATGCTCACAGCAAGACCCCTTCTCTTGGCGTGTATGACCTCCCCGACACCATCCATGATGTAGATGTAGATGCTTGGAATGCCTCCAAGGCATATGTCAGGGTAATCTGCACCGGATAGTGCTGATTCCTTCCTTGGGAGCCACTCATAGGTGCCATGCCGTCCGAGGTGTATCATTGCATCTGCGCCGAACTCTGTCTGAAGGTATGCATAGAAGGCAAGGTACTGGTGGTGGGGTGGCACTATCTGGCTGTGGTAGAGTTTATCCACGTCGCCTTCCCATCCTCGCTGTGGCTGAGGACCCACAAAGACGTTTCCATAGAACATGCCAGGTATAACAAGGTACCTCTTACCGTTCCTCTCAACCGTCATTATGTTTCCTGGTGGTGCTCCCCATCCACAGAGTCCCGGGACCCTGAGGGCCAGGAATGCTGATTTTGCACTGTAGAAAACATCCCACTGATTCAGTCCACTGTAAATATTCTTGAGGGCATTGTAGGCCCTGTTAACCTGGTTCTTTGCCTCTGATCCGTTGCTGATCTGCATGTCATCTATCGTTGTTATCAGTGAACTCTGCCACCTGTCCAGTGTTTCGAGGAGTTTCGGGTTTTCAGTGGAGTACCTGAAGAGTGCTTCGATGTAGCCGAAGGGTCCCTCCTCGATTTCTCTCCTTGCAAGCTCAGGTAGTCTGCTGTACCATTCCATGTACCTCTCTACGTCCCATAGTATGGTTGAATTTGCAAGCCTCTCAAGTTCACCGGGAGCCCAGTTTGCAATGTTGAGTCCCCTCGCCATCATCTCTGTGAGGAGATCATCAACACATGAAGGTGCTCCTCTGACGGTGTAGTTGTTTTCCTGCAGAAGGCCCAGTATCTCAAGTATTGATGAGGGACCATCCAGGTAACTTGCACCTGCAAGGTTCTGCTTCCCTGGTGGATAGTTGTAGTAGATTAGGGCAACCTTCTTATCTGCATTTGAGAGGAACCTTAACCTCAGCCAGGAGTATACCCTGTCTGCAAAGGTTTCTACGCGCTCATCAATGGGCTGATAGCATTCAACCTCCAGACCGGTTACGGTATCTATGGTCTTACGGGTCGATGCTGTTACCATTGTGAGTATCTGGCCCTGGAACTCCGGGAGCACGATCTGGCTTGTTATGCTTGTAAAGTCCATCCCTGAATCTGAGATGTACCATGTTTCCTCACTGTCGGAGACCACAAGTGATCTGAAGACCAGTATATTGTTGTCCATAATCATCCTTTCAGCGATTGCAGCGGTGGCGCCTCCAATCTTAAATGACTGGAGCGTTATGAGCCCCTGAATCCTTGTCCTGTTTTGAGAGTCAAAGAAGTAGCTCCTCATTGCATTTATGACCGGTGTTCCGTCAACAGGGTTACCCTGAGCTATAGTTGCTATGACATTTATGCCCCTTGACTCCATTTCACTGATGAGTCTGTCGAGCATGAGGAGGTCACCGCGCTCCCATGTGAGTGCCATCCATGAGGTTATACCCACCGTGGGTCTTCCAGGCGTTAAGAACTGCTCATAGTCTGTGAAGTTGTAGTAAAGTCTGCCGTTGCGGTAGAGGGCATACTTCGGAACTATTACCGGTTCTGTGAAGTTGTAGCCTCTTCCAGGGAATGCCAGTGCCAGGAGGTACATGAGACCCTGCTCCCTGTTCTCAGGTGATGCTGTGTCTGATGTCTTGTATTCCTGGAATTTAAGGTAGGATGCCATTGCAGGGTACTGCTGCTGCAGCTCCCTCAGCACCATTAGCGGTGTCTTTGGTGGCACTGCCCTTGAAACTGAATCAAAGATTGCCTGGAGCTGACTGTCTGTTAGTTCCGTGCCATTGGCATCAACGAACCTCGTATTGTTTATGTTTGTGAGCCTTGTAACCGGAAAACAGTGATATGGATTGGGGTAGGCCGCTATCACCTTACCATTAAGTTTTCCCTGACTCTTCATTGACATCAGCAGGTCAGGTACAGGACCGCTTGGACCGTTTGTTGTCTGTACGTTGCTTATGTAGACTATATCAGCCCATTCTATGAGCTGTTCTGTCTCTGTGAGGTTCATCCTCGCCTGGTCAGTGTTTCTCACCTTTATGGTTATCTCAGGGTGCTTCTGCATTATGTTTTTCACTGGCTGGATGAGCTGCCCTGCCTCTGTTGGCCAGGATATTATTAAAAACCGTATCTCCGGCGGATCAAAGATACTGACACCGGCCAGTGGCTCGTCTCCATCATCAAAGATGGTGTTGTCGTTTAAATCTGCATAGAGCCTCCCTGTTATCTTCGAATCACTGAGGGATGCTTCAAGAATCATTTTTCCGCTTCTTGCAGATGCATTTGATGATGCTGACACTGTTACCCTGAGCATGTCATCGAATCTGTGCCTTTCAGGTAGTGTCCGGCCATCAACCCAGACAACATGACTGTCGCCAGTCACATTTTCAAATGCGAATCTCCCCTCGCTGTCTGTGATGTTGAATGGGGTTCCTCCTTCACCTCCATCAATCTCTGCAGCCATGCTTGATCCCTGTAGCATGAAAACGAAAACCACTGTTATCAGTAGAGTAACACTTCGTTTTCTAATCATTTTCACCTCCTTTATAGTTTTTACAATTGTGGATATGGTATGAAGATTATTTAAGACTTTTTATTAATTTTTTTATTACATATTCTTGCTCTAATAAAAATTAAGTAATAATTATATGAAAATTTAATACATTCATCACGCGTTATTGCATAATTAATGAATATTTTATCTGCATTTATGTATTACCGATGTATGTAACTCAAGAAATTAAAAATTTTTATAAATATAACGGCAAGGTTAAAGCCCTTTAAACGTTTCAGAAAAATTCTGAATCGATCAATCAACTGAAGAGGCCATTTAGTGCCATTCAACGCACCTGTATGTAATAATTATAGTTAATAAATTAATCACAGGGGCTAGATCTCCAGCGTTACCATGAGGGGTATATGATCAGATAACCTTGGCCTGGTCTCTATGATTTCACCTGCCGGGGGGTGCCAGACGTCAAGGATCTTCACTCCTTCCGGGACAAAGAGGTAATCAATCTGGTATTTCCCCCCGTTAGGTGTCATGAATGTGAATGGATCTTCCTCCTCCCTGAGAACATCCCTGAATCCAAGTTCAGAGAGTCTTCCGGTCATCTCCTCAGCAAGGAGTGCTAACCTCCTCAGGGATGGGCTGAAGTTTTTATTGATGTTGAAATCACCGCCAATTATGATCAGGTCCTCTCCCTCCTCAATGTAGTTATAGAGGAGGTCAAGGAACTCAGAAAAGTCACTATCTGCTGGCCCAATGTAATTGTATATGCTAAAGAGGGAAAGACTATTTCCTCCGATTTCTATTCTGCAGGAAACATAAAAATCTTCTATACAGTGGTTGTCTGAGATTTCAAGGTAGTTCCTTTTCATGGAATCCAGCATGAGATCCTTATGAAGAAGTAATGTGTTCATCTCCCCGCGGAAGGTATGGTAATTCCACCTTACCTCATTGGGTATCATGTAGACCTCCTGGAAAAATCCTGCATCAAATTCCAGTTCCCCCATATAACTCCAGAGTTTCCTCCGCCTGTAGGATGCCCGGTTCAGGTTCCATGTCAGAACCTTAAGTTCCATTCAATCACCCCCAGGTTCAGGTTCCATGTCAGAACCTTAAGTTATCCTATAGAAAATTGTGATGCCCATTAACTTAAACACAACCGGAAACATTTATATAGGAAGAATGTAATATATTACCTAAATATGTAATATATTACCATAGGAGTTTTTGAGAAGATGAAAATAAATAAGATCCATACACTAACAGCCCTCATAACACTTATGGGGCTCTTTGCAACACTATCTGGCCTCCTGGACCAGAACACATACATCAACGACTCATTATCAGCAACTGCACAGATGATGGGCCAGGACCTCGTGACACTCACCACAGGGATCCCCCTCATAATCATTTCAGCATACCTTAGCCGTTCCTCGGCCAAAGCCAGGCTGCTGTGGATGGGTGGAATGTTCTACTTCACCTACACCTATGCCTCCATGGCCTTCCTCGCATCCTACAACAGTCTCTTCCTCCTGTATGTGGGCATACTTGCCTTATCACTCTACGGCCTCATGGGAGAGCTGTTCACAACCACCTACAGGGTTAATGTTGATGATAAAAAATCAGGCTTCACAGCCATCTACCTCACCCTCACCGGATTAATGCTGGCAGCCATGTGGATCAAGATGATCACAGATTCCCTGATAACCGGCATGGCCCCGGGGGCCCTTGAGGGCTACACAACCCTCGTCATACAGGCACTCGACCTCGGCGTCGTGGTTCCAGCGGCCCTCCTCACATCATACTTCCTCCTGAAGAGAGAAGTGTGGGGCTACGTCCTTGCACCGGTATTTCTTGTCAAGGTATCATTACTGGGAACAGCCATACTCTCAATGGTGGCCTTCATGGCCATGGAGGGGGTCCCATTCAGCTGGGGGCAGGCTGGCTTCTTTATGGTCCTCACCTTCACAGGCCTGGCCGTCACCGGGATTTTCTACCGGGGAATGGCAATCACATCAGGGAGGTTGACACTGGATGAAGGATATGCAGGCAATACGGGATGAACACCGGGAGACAAGGGAGTCCATGGAGAGGTACATACTGGTAGCCCTCTTCCTCATCGAGCAGCGCTGGAGCTACATAGTGAGCCGCGAGTTCCGCGAAGATGGCATAACAGCAAAGCAGTGGCTCTTCATGGTGATCCTTGGAAACGTCTTTGAAAGGCCCCCCTCAATGCAGGAGATGGCTGATGCCATGAGCAGCACCCACCAGAACGTCAAGCAACTTGCAGTTCGCCTTGAGGATAAGGGACTCCTGAGAATAAAACAGGACCCTGAAAACAGGAGGATGCTGCGCCTCGAGCCAACAGGGAGGTTCCATGAGTTCTGGGCTGGCAGAGATGAGAGAGACGCCGCCACCCTGAAATCCCTCTTCGATTCACTTGACGATGAAGAGGTCAAAATCCTGTTTAACGTATTTTCAAAGCTTGAGGAAGCCTCAAAGCAGCGCTATATGGAATACCGTGCGAGATGATCAGATGCTAAGAAAAAGATTTGAAATGGAAGTTAGAGAAGAACTCAGAAAGGTTCATAATCTGAATGAGAGGGAACTGCCAGGGTTACTTGCAGGATACCTTGAATCCTCCGGTCTCCCCCATGACCCTCAAAACCTCCTGATCAGGTGGGCTGACTCAAAAATAAGGAGAGGACCCCGCTGGATGAATGTGGACATGACCCAGATCAACACTCCAGCACCCTTCAGGAGCGTTTACATAAAGGGCCGTTTTTTAGGAATACCCCTTGAGGGCCTTGACACGTATTCCGGAGGCCATGGAGAAATGACCATCAGGGCCCTGAAATTTCTGAAGGTCGCAGAGGAGCGTGGAGATCCTATGGACGTGTCGGCCCTTGTAACTCTACTCTCAGAGGCCCCATTTCTACCGTCCCTCTTCCTTGCAGAGTGTACGGAATGGTCACAGCTGGATGATGAAAGGGTTGAGGGTAGAATCAGGGACCATGGCATCACTGCCAGTGGTCTGTTCACCTTCGATGAGCATGGAAGGTTCCTGAAATTCTATACAGAGGACAGGTACTGTGCAGAGTTCAACATGGAGCAGCACCCCTGGAGTGTTGAGGTGCTATCATACAGGGATACCGGGGGTTTTATCTATCCCGCGGAGTGCACCGCAACATGGCACCTCCCGGAGGGTGACCTGAAGTACTTCCATGGAAGGATCGGAGACGCAAGGTTCAACATAAGGACGCTTTAATTTGTCCGGATCACTCCATGGATTGAAGAAAATTCAGGGCACTTTAAATATATTATGAAACATAGGATATACTGTTATGAAAGAACTCTATCCATTCATTTTCAGAAGAAAGTCCACTAGAAAGTACAGGGGCCCCGCATCAGAGGATGAACTCAGGGAAATTGAGGACCGCCTTGAGAAAATTGAACCCCTCCTGGAGGATTTTGATACCGAATTCATGCTCCTGGAGAGGGATGATGTGAGGACCCGGATGCAGCGGCCGGCCCCCCACTATATAGCAGCCTTCTCAGATGGCTATGTGGGGAAGGTGAATGTGGGATTCATGCTCCAGCAGATGGACCTCAGAATCTCAGGCATGGGCCTCGGGAGCTGCTGGCAGGGGATCCCGAAGCCAAGGGGTCATGTGAAGTCTGAACTTGATTTTGTCATACTCCTGGCCTTTGGTGCTGCAGCTGAACCCGTCCACAGGGAGCACTCCGAGTTCAGGAGGAAGCCCCTCAGTAAGATAACGGACATAGAGGGGCTGGATGATGTCCTCGAGGCTGTGAGACTTGCACCCTCAGCTGTTAACAACCAGCCATGGTACTTCACCGGTGGAAATGGAAAGATCCATGCCTACTGCCAGGTGCAGAGCCCCCTCAAGAGGCGCCTTGTGGGGAGGTGGAACCCCATAGATATGGGGATAGCCCTTGCACACCTCAGGATCTCACTTGAATACCACGGGTACCGGTCTGAATTCAGAATCCTTGACGGGGTGGATGAGCTTAAAAACTACACCTACACCGGTACATTCATCTATGGGGAGTGAAAATGAAGAATAAAGCTCTGGTGGAATTCCTGGGGGATAAGGAATTTAGAAACTCTGAGTTCGTGGCTGGCATTGTAGCCAACCTCGTCCTCATCTACATCATAAACAGTGTGATGAACTGGGATATCTCCTTCATTGCAGATTCCTTCAGGGACCTTATACCATTATTAAATGCTGTGATAGGAGCCAATCTGGCTGCGAATGCCTGTTTCCTCATCTACAGGAGGCAGTGGTTCTGGACGTTCATGCAGATCATCCTGAGTGCACTGGGGTACCTTATGGTCTCATCCCTTTACAGTGTATTCCCCTTCACCTTCAGGAACCTCTATGTGTTCTACTCTGTCAGGTTCGCCCTCCTTGTTGCAATGGTCGTCCTTGCGGTTGCCGTATTCCTTCATGGCCTCAAATTTGTGCTGAAGTTCGTCCTGAAGATTGACCTGGAATAGAATTCGGGAATCAGTCCCTGAATATGGCTGAGGCCGTGTTCATTGCAGAGCCGGCCCTTATCAGTGCCGCCACCGCCGCGGCCTCTGCCAGTTCCCCCTCTGTTATACCTGCCTCAAGGGCCTCCTCTGCGTGTCTCCGTGTGCATGCATCACACCTGACTGCAACCGAACATGCCACTGATATGAGAAGTTTCTCCCTCTCCGTGAGTTTACCCTCAGATCTAACTGCTTCCCTGAAGTTTTTGAATGATTCCGCAACTTCAGGTAGTTCCTCAAGAAATCTGTCTGCTCCTGTCTTCATGTTCCTTAAGCTGACATCATCCCTTAAATACCTTCAGGGTATGGGTATGCCGTGGGGGCACCTTGCCGGGTTCCTCAGGTACCTCATGAGTGCCAGCTCTGTTTCCCTGAAGAGCTCGTGCTTCATGCGGGAGGCCTCCTCATAGGATGAGTCGAGGTCCATTCCAAGGACGTTGTGGAAGAAGCACTCCAGGATCATGTGCCTCCTTAGAACCATCTCTGCAATCTCCCTTCCCTCATCTGTGAGTTCAGCCCCCAGGTATGGGTGGTAGATGACAAGGCCCATTTCATGGAGTCTCTTGAGCATCTGGGTTACACTGGCTGGTCTGACGTTCATCCTTGATGACAGGTCAGAGGTTTTAACGATCCCGTGACTACTTAACCTGTATAATGTCTCGAGGTAGTTTTCCATGCTCCTTGTGAGTTCCATAAAGACACCAATTGAATATATATTCAAAACCTATTTAAGTTTTGTCATTTATATTCATGAAAGGTGATGGATGTGCTTGAGATACGCGTGCATGAGATAAGGGGTAAGTGCCCGGTGCACCGGGAGGGGGACCGGATAACAGTTGACGACCCTGAGATAGACCTTGAAAGGACAGACGCCCTCTGCACACACGCCCTATCCACGATCCTGCACTACACCACAATCCTTGAGAGGAACTGGTGTCCGGTGGAACTTGGACTCACAGTGGACGGCGATGAGGAGCACGCCTACATGCAGTGCGTGGACCCTGGCGAACCCTACACAGAGGGCGGCACAGTCATATTCCAGGTTAGGAGACTCAGATAAGCTGGAAGGGAAACCATGTTCTCAGACTGCAGATTCGGCTCCGTGACCTACAGGGGACGTGAATACAGATCAGACATCGTGGTGCACGTTGATGGGAGCGTGACACCAAGGAGGAAGGAGATATCAAGGAGGAAATACGGGACATCCCATGTCATGGCAGAGGAGGAACTTGAGGAACTCCTGGAAGAAAAACCTGAATCCATAATCATAGGCTCAGGGGTCCATGGAGCCCTTGAAACCGGGTTCAGATCAGATGCAACAGTTCTCCCCACCTGTGAGGCCATAAAGAGGTACAATGAGGAGCGGAGTGCCGGTAGGAGGGTTGCGGCCATAATACATGTGACCTGCTAATCGACAAGGCCCTCCATGTAAAGCCGGGCCCAGTAGTACCTCAGCATCCTCCTCCTTTCGGTGCAGTCCGGCATCTCAGATTCAAGGATACCCCAGAACCTGGGGCTGTGATTCATCTCCCGGAGGTGGACCAGTTCATGGAGCACCACGTACTCCACCATCCTGTCCGGGAGATGGGAGAGGAGGGTGTTGAAGCTCAGATTGCCCCTGGAGCTGCAGCTACCCCAGCGGGACCTCATCCTCCTGAAACGGACCCTCCCATATTCGACGCCCAGGACATCAGAGTAATGGTCCAGGAACCCGCTGACCAGTGATCTCAGCTCCTTATCCCGCCGGTACTCCAGTTCCAGATCAGATGCCCTCTCAAGCATCTCATGGAACTCATGGATCTTCCTCTGGATCCAGTCACTCCTGGATGACAGAACCTCCATGGGGTCCCCGGTGAAATCTGCGGGGAGTATCAGACGCAGGCTGTCGAATCTCAGCTCAATCCTCGGGTTCTTAACCCTCCTGTATATGACCTCACATCTAACCTCCAGGTCCCCGGCCATGAATCTGTCCATTTTATCACTGATACCTCTCAAATATTTTCATAAGATCTTCCTGTGCTTCATCGGCGATCTGCCTTCTTTTGGGCGCATCCTTCGGGAGGTTCCTCAGGAGGAAAACCCTTATGATTCTCATAACATTCCTCTTAACGCTCTCCTGGGACGTCCATCCAGGGAATATGTTCCCATCAACCTCCTCTGTAAGGGCAACAGCATATTCCTTCAGTTTATCCTCTGGTATACCTCTGCCCCTGAGGGTCATCAGGACCGCGAACTCCTTCTCGTCAAGACCGAGCTCCTTCATTCTGCGCTCCTCCTTCCAGATCTCTCTTATGATGGCAGCGCCCTCCCTGTAGAGTTCCTCGTAGTCCATGGTTTTCTCCCTCCACTGTTCCAGGAGGCGTTCAACCTTTTCAGCCACCGATTCATAGATGGGGTTCCTTGTGCCATCCCTGAGGACATATGAGTTGAGTGTGTAGACTGTTAAGGCAGCCTTATCCCTTATATCCCTGACCTTCCTGAGGTTTTCAAAGTAATCGGAGTCAAATTCTATTACCGGGAGTTTACTTTCTATTTCCCTGAACTCTGTGGTCCTGTGGATGTATTTGAGGGTTTTCTGGTAATACCTTTCAGTTTCGGCTTCAACTGATGGTTTCCTTGATACGACCCTCTGATAGTATGTGTAGATGGCCGTGAGCCACCTGTAATCCTTGAGGCCATGCCTTATGAAGGGCTGGTCAGAGAGCAGCTCGAATAGCCTTCTGAGTTCACGGTAATTCTCTGTGAATTTCTTTTCGAGTTCTTCATCAGAGGTTATGAGTTCAACCGCGTCGGAGAGGACCTCAATATCCATCCCCTCCCATTCAAGGTCGCTGAAGATCCTGAGGGTCTCCCTGAGTAGCTCCTCGTATTCCCTCTTCATGGATTCCATATCATATACTGCGCCCTCATACTCCTCCTTACTGTAGAGTTCAAATGCGCGCCTCAGTTCCGCCCCCATGACTCCAATGTAATCTATTATGAGGCCTGCCTCCTTGACGTCCCTGTAGGGTCTGTTTGTTCTTGCAACTGCCTGCAGCAGTCTGTGTTCCTTCAGTGGCTTGTCGAGGTACATGGTCTGGAGTATGGGTGCGTCGAATCCTGTGAGGAGCATATCCGTCACTATGAGTATCCGGGGGTTCCTATCAGGGTCCCTGAACCTTTCCAGTACCAGGTTTTTAATCTCATGGTGGCTCCTGCCATGGTATTTATCCATGAGTTCCTCCTCATAGGCCCTTATTATCTCCTCGTCCCGTGGAGTGTAGGTCATTACGATCTCAGAGTACTCTGGTGGGAGGTGCCTGTCGAGTTCCCTCTTGTAGAGGACGCATGCCCTTCTGCTTGGAGCCACAACCATGGCCTTGAATCTTCCATCAATGTTCTCTTTGAAGTGTTTCGCGATGTCCTCTGCTATTATCTCTATCCTGCGAGGGTTCTCGAGGATGGTTTTTATGGTGTCCAGTTTCCTTTTAACAGATTCCTCAACGTCCTTCCTTATGGATTCTGGCAGTTCCTCGAATTCCACGCCGATGAATGCCTCCAGGTGTTT
The DNA here is from genome assembly GCF_000828575.1 of Methanothermobacter sp. CaT2. Taxonomy (GTDB): domain Archaea; phylum Methanobacteriota; class Methanobacteria; order Methanobacteriales; family Methanothermobacteraceae; genus Methanothermobacter. The sequence goes on from NZ_AP011952.1 coordinate 839,308, forward strand.
CCTGTCAAGGTGGACGTCACCTGCGAGTCTCGGCTGATAGGTTATCTTCACGGTGAAGCCGTCCCTTATGGAGTCTGTTATGAAGTACTGGTGGATGTATTTCTCTTCGGGGGGGTATGCGAACCTATCATAGGTGTCGCGTTCCCTCTTTGATATGGGTGTTCCTGTGAAGCCGAAGAAGAACGCTGATCTCAGCATGTCCTTCATCTGGGCTGCCAGGAGGCCATACTGACTCCTGTGGGCCTCATCAATGAAGACTATGACGTTCTTCCTGTCCATTATGGTTTCTCCTCCATGTTCCCTGAGTTCGGCTGTTATATCATCAAGTTTGTCTGTGAATTTCTGTATGAGTGTTATGAAGAGGCCCCTCTTTCCCCGGTAGTCATCGCTGGCTATTGTTCTCTTTAATTCTGCTATGGATTCTATTCTCTCAGGCTGGTGGATTTCCAGTGCCGCGAGTTCTGCGTATAACTGTTCCTCAAGTTCTCTGCGGTCCACTATGAAGAATACTGTTGGGTTCTCCAGTTCCTTCATCCTGTAGAGTTTACTGGCCGCGAATATCATTGTCAGGGTTTTGCCTGATCCCTGCCAGTGCCATATAAGGCCCCTGTTCCTTTTATCTTCTCCCCTGATGTTCCTCAGGACCCTTTCAACTATCCTCTCAGCTGCATGGTACTGCATGTGCCTTGCTATTACCTTGGTTGTTGATCCGAATTCTGTCCTTATGTAGATGTAGTTCCTGATGAAGTCGAGCACCCGTTCTGGTCTGAGGAGTGGGAGTATATCTGCGGCAGGGAGTCCTGTATGGTGCTCATGGTCCTGTTTTCTGGATTGTGGAGGGAGTTTACCATCCGTCTCATTCCACTCGAAGGTGGGGACCTCATCAAGCCAGGGAACTACCGGGAAGTACCTTGCAAAGTCTTCAGCAGCGACACCCATCTGTACGTATTTGTAGAGTTCCGGTACTGTCTTCTCATAGTCCTTTATCTGCCGGTAGGCGTCCGCCCATGTCTCTGACATCCCCACGGGGTTTTTGAGTTCTATGTTCACGAGGGGGATGCCGTTGATGAAGAGCATTATGTCTGTCCTTATGGTCTGGTCACCGCGACGGAATACGACCTGCCTTGATGCTGTGAATGAGTTGTGGCCCGGGGTATCGTGGTCAAGGATTTTGACCTTCCTGGGTTCCCCTGTTGTGGCAGATTTTATGTAAACGCCATTTTTAAGGTATTCAAGTATCGATTTGCATCCCTCAATGCTTGCTGCTTTACCCCGGAGCTCCTGGATGACCTGCTGTATATCATCATCCTCTATATACTGGTTGATCCTTCTTATGGAGTCTATCAGCTCAGATTCTATGAGGGGGTTTTCAGGGTCATCCCTCCCAAGTTCGGCGGCCGGTATATCATTCCAGCCCATTCCCCTCAGTTCCTTCATGAAGTAGTCTTCAAGGGCCTCCTCATTTAATTTCATGTTCTATCCCCCCTATGATGTTATTCTGACCCTCCTTTTACCTGTCAGGAGGTCGTTCATGAGCCCCCTCTTTATGTTTTCAAGTTTAACCTTCCTCTCCGTGAGGAGCTCGAGCCTTCTGTCCACATCCTGGAGTATCTCTGAAATCCTTTTCTGCTCCTCAAGAGGAGGGAGGGGAATTTTTATTTTCCTCATTATTCCCTGGTTTAACTTCTTTCTTGTGGATCCAACGACATAATGAGTTAAATCTAAATAAATAAGAATATGGAGTAAAAATCTATTAGTTATCTTAGAAGGTAACGCTTCGATAACATGTGCATGATTATTAACCCAAAACTTACCATTCATTATATATGCAGAGCTCCCAAAGGATGAATAATCACCTCCATCCTCAGCTAAAAGTACAAATTCCCCATTAAAAATATAATCATTGATATAATCAATTATGCCGTTCGCTCCACAATATGGATAATCACCTTTCATCTTAATTCTTTCTTTTTCACTAAGAGGTATTCTTTTATTATCATGAATCTCAACAACATCCTCCAAGTTAACAACATCCCAATCCACAGGAATCCTGCCAACATGAGAATCCTTGAATTCCGTGTGGTTGATGCCCTCCATCAGAAGCCTCTGCATGAGACCCCTCTTAAGTTTCTCTGTAACCCCTATCTCCTTATTAACCTTCTCTATCGCACCATCAACATCCTGGAGTATCTCTGAAATCCTTTTCTGCTCCTCAAGAGGAGGAAGAGCCATCCTAAATTTACTAATTGCTTTCCACGATGTCCTTGGATGGTTAGTTCCTGAAGTCGTAGATACTGCTCTTTGAATAAATTGATTTGTATGAATAAAATAGATAAGAAATTCAGGAATTATCCTATCGGAGGGTGTTAAGACTATTAAATCCGTTGAACAAATTCCATTTATATCCGCTAATACTGCTTTATCGAGATACGGTCTCAGTTTACCATATAAAATATCTCCAGTGTAAAATCTGTACTTTGTACTGCGGATACCTTCATCAGACACATATTCACAAAGTTTAGTTTCTCCAGATCTTATATGTTCTAACCCAACAAAATTATTTTTACCTTCCCCCGCGGGTTGAATGGACTCTCTTCTCTGATCCACAACCTCACCCAAACTGACAACATCCCAATCCACAGGAATCCTGCCAACAGGAGAATCCTTGAATTCCACAGTATTCACATTTTCACCCCCATATACCCAAGTTCATCCAGGTAACCCCTTATCCTCTCATCAACTTCGGCGAGTTCCTCCTCGATCTCGGAGAGGCGCATCCACTCACCTGCCACATCAATATCCTCGAGCTCCTCCTCAGGGAATGCGTAGAGCGGCACGTTCAGATTATAATCATTCTCACGGATCTCATCAAGGTCGACAACCCTTGAGAATCCATCATCACCCTGGAACTCCCTGTAGGCCTCAAGTATCCTCTCAATGTTCCCGTCAGATAGGATGTTCAGCTTCCTGACCTCAGGGTGCTTCTCATACTCCTCACCTGCATTGATGAAGAGGACCTTACCCCTCCTTTCCTCATCCTTATCCTTGTTGAGGATTATTATTGCCCCCGGGGCACCTGTATTGTAGAATAATTTTTCAGGGAGAAGTATAACCGCCTCTATGAGGTCGTCCTCCAGTACAGCTGACCTTATACTCTTCTCACGGCCACCCCGGAAGAGGCAACCATTATCTATAACCACACCTATCCTCCCGTCATCCTTGGCAGAGGCTATCATGTGCTGTATCCATGCCCAGTCAGCGGACTGCTTGTTCACAAATCCGTACCTGAATCTCTCCCTCCAGTAATCTCCCTTCTTGAGGGTGTCCTCACCGTAACCATCCTGGTTCCATGGTGGGTTGGCTATCACTACGTCGAACCTCATGATCCCGTCTGATTCCTTGAATTTGGGGTAGAGGAGTGTGTCACCATGGGCTATGTGGTGGTCCTTTATGTCATGTATGTACATGTTCATTGATCCTAAGGCCATTGTCTTCCTGTTGACCTCCTGTCCGTAGAGGAAGAGCCTTTCGGCCTCACCATAGGTCTCCTTAACGTACTTGTGGGATATTATGAGCATGCCATTGGACGCTGATGCCGGGTCGTAGACGCTTTCGCCGGGTTTTGGGTCGAGTATCTCGACCAGTAGCCTTATAACCTCCCTGGGTGTGTAGACCTCGCCCTCCTTGGCCTTGGTTGGGGCGAAGTATCTCAGTATCCATTCATAGGCGTCTCCAAGGATGTCGGGGTCAACGTTTGTGAGTTTCTTCTCACTGAATAGTTCAACGAGCTGCCTGAGTATCTCCCGGTTCTCCTGGCTCTGTGTGAACTCCACGAAGTCAAAGGCGTCCACCACGTCCTTGAAGGCGGGGTTGAGTTCTGCGAGGTTCTTGAGGGCCCCTGCAAATTTTATGGGCAGGTTCTCAACGTCCTTCCTTATGTTGTCCCAGAGGTACTCCTCCTTTATGTCAAGGTCATGGTATGCACTGTTACGTGCCTCAAGCCTCGCCTCCTCCTCACTGAGGCCATACTCCTTTATGGCATCCTCATATGCCTTCTGGTATTCCATCATCCACTTGTCACTCATCTGTTTCATGAACAGGAGGACCAGGATGAACTTGTAGTCGACCCTTGTCCTTATGAGGTCTGCTGCCCCCTTGAGTATCCTCTCTATGTCTGCACGGCCAAGTTTATCGTCCTTGAGGGTGAGGTAATCCTGTATGATCTCTGATTTGGGTCTGAGCATGTAGATCCTTCTTCTCTCATCATCGGGATCCTTTCTTGTCTCTATCCATCCCTTCTTCCTCATCTCGGATATTGCAGCTGAAAGGGACTTTTCATCAATTAGATGTTCCTTTCCAAGTATTTCAAGGGCCTCGGTGCTCCTGAATTCCCGGTCCTCAAATTTATCCCAGAGGAGGTCATATTTTTCTTCAAGCCATTTTGGTAGTTTCATATTATCACCTTCAGTTAAGGTGGCAGTCCTGCCTGCAATGATCCCGGTCCAGATTATACAAGCTAATTGACTTACCACTTGTATAATTTATACCTTTTAATATAAATATCTTTGTGCGGTATGGCGCTGTAAACCCATTACATAGCATGTCATTTCAAGGTCCAGGTTCATTATCCTCATCATCATCCTTATATTCCAGTCCACAGAAATATCACCCCGGAGTGTTAAACATGAAGGTTCCAAGATGCATGAGTACACAGCATCCAGACAACGTTAACCCGCCGTTCTTTGCAGAAGAACCTGAACTGGGTGGTGAAGACGAGATAAGGGAGGCATACTACGTCTTCTCACACCTGGGATGTGACGAACAGATGTGGGACTGCGAGGGCAAGGAAGTGGACAACTACGTTGTAAAGAAACTCCTCACAAAGTACCAGGCCTTCTTCAGGGACCATGTCCTGGGTGAGGATCTGAGGCTCACCCTCAGGGTGCCCAACCCCACAGTTGAGAGGGCCGAGGCAAAGATACTCCTTGAGACCCTTGAGAGCATACCCAGATCCTATGACACCGCAAGCCTCTTCTACGGGATGGACGCAGCCCCGGTCTTCGAGGTCATCCTACCCATGACCTCATCAAGCAGCTGCCTCAACCGGATCCACAGCTACTACCTGGACTTTGTGAAGGGTAAGGAGAGGCTGCAGCTCGCAGATGGTGTGACCGTCAAGGAGTGGATAGGTGAATTCCGGCCCGACGAGATCAACGTTATCCCCCTCTTCGAGGACCATGAGGGGATGCTGAACGCCGCCAAGATCACAGGCGAGTACCTTGATGGTAAGGATATCCAGGAGCAGAGGGTCTTCCTTGCAAGGTCAGACCCCGCCATGAACTACGGTATGATATCAGCCACACTCCTCAACAGGATAGCCCTCTCAGACTTCCGGGACCTTGAGGAAGAGTCAGGAGTTAAACTCTACCCCATAATAGGTATGGGCTCAGCTCCCTTCAGGGGTAACCTCCGCCCCGATAATGTGGAGGACGTTACCTGGGAGTACCGTGGCGCCTACACCTTCACTGTCCAGTCATCCTTCAAGTACGACCATGAACCATCAGATGTCATCAGGGGCATAAAGAAACTCAGGTCTGTTAAACCGGGCAGGGCAGCTGAAATCGAGCGTGAAAGTGTCCTGGAGATAATTTCAGCCTACTGCAGGGAGTACAGGAGGCAGGTCATGGACCTCGTGGACATCATAAACAGGGTTGCGAGGTACGTGCCCGGCAGGAGGAAGAGGAAGCTCCACATCGGACTCTTCGGATACTCCAGGAGCATGGGAAACGTTTCACTCCCAAGGGCAATAACCTTCACAGCGGCCCTCTACTCGCTGGGGGTTCCCCCGGAGCTGCTCGGGTTCAACGCGCTATCATCAGGTGACCTTGAATTCATTGAGGAGGTCTACCCGGGTCTTGGAAGGGACCTCCATGACGCTGCAAGGTACGCCAACCCTGAATCACCATTCCTCAGCCCTGAGGTTAAATCATCCTTTGAGGAGTACCTTGAACCTGAGTATGATGAGGGACACATGAAGACCACAGAGGAGATCATAAGGGCCCTCAGAATCAACAGGACAGCCAACCTCCAGGAGCTCATCCTTGAGGCTGCAAGCCAGAGGAAGTTCCTCGGCTGAAACCCTCCACCATTTTTTGTGCTGAGCAGAGAGCTGCCCCCCATAAACTATTTTTTCAATTCTGAAAGCATCCATACACATCCACTGTAAGACCACCCGGCCTTCCCACGGGTTCTGGCATCAGTCTACCCACTGTTCCTGACGGACCCGCTGATATAGAATTCTGGCATCACCATCCCCACCCTTCCTTACTGACCTGTTGATACATTAAAATAGCTTCACTGACATAACAATAATGTGGGGGTGTTTTATGGACAACATTGAAAGAATTAAAATGATTGAGAAGTCCCCTATAAGTTTTGAGGGGCTGAGGAAGCTGAACATAGCGGCCGGGTCCCTGCACCTGATCCAGGGGCTTCTGATGGTTGCGCTGGGTTACCTGCTCACCTGGGACAGGGACATCTACACGTTCTACCTGAAGTTCAAGATACTCTCACTGAATCCGCCGTCATTCCAGGTCCTTCCCAGCCCTGAGGTGGCATTCACCGTGAGCTACCTCGGGGTGATCCTTGCATCCTTCCTTCTGATATCTGCGGTGGCCCACTTCACAATAGCCTTCCTCAGGAATGAGAGTTACGTTGAGAACCTGAAGAGGGGTATGAACCCCTACCGCTGGTACGAGTATGCTCTCTCAAGTTCAATAATGATAGTGATACTGGCCACCTTCGTGGGGGTCTGGGACCTCTGGTCACTTGTGATGATCTTCGTCCTCAACGCATCGATGATAATGTTCGGCTACCTGATGGAGAAGATCAACCAGTACACCGAGAAGATCGACTGGTCACCCTACCTCCTGGGGTGCATCTCCGGCTTCACCCCATGGGTGGTCATTGCAGCCTACTTCATCGCCGCCCTGGGCTCCGCCGAGACACAGCCACCGGACTTCGTCTACCTCACACTGCTCATCTACTTTGTGATGTTCAACACATTCTCCATCAACATGCTGCTGCAGTACAGGGGTGTCGGTAAATGGAGGGACTACCTCTACGGTGAGAGGGTCTACATCATACTGAGCCTTGTTGCAAAGACCCTGCTGGCCTGGCTGGTGTTCATAGGGGTGTTCTCACCCTTCTAGGTTTTATTTTTTTAAAACTGTTTCTGGAGACATTTTAAGTTCAGCGCCATGAAAACCGCAAAGTATTTATATGGGTTCCATGTAAGTTTATCTTGCCGATATGAGCTCTTTTTAAGCATAGTCCCGTGGGGTAATGGCAATCCTGATGGACTCTGGATCCATCGATAGCGGTTCGACTCCGCTCGGGACTATCCCCCCATAACACCCCCCTTTTATCGAAACCTATTTATGAAGAACATCACCACCTAATAACTGTCATAGTCCCGTGGGGTAGTGGTAATCCTGCTGGGCTTTGGACCCGGCGACAGCGGTTCGACTCCGCTCGGGACTATCAAACCACTGATTCTGTGTTTAAAATGGAGGAACTACTGGTAATAGGCGTCAACACCCGGCCTGTGGCTGAATCAGCCTTCAGATTGGGGTACAGGGTCTACTCTGCAGGATACTACTGCACAGCAGACTTCAAACACTACACCGAAAGAAGGTGCATGCTGACTGAGCGGAGCGGTGAAAGCTGCGGGAGATTCCATGAGAACTTCAGTCAGGAGAAGCTCCTTGAAGCAGCCTCAGATTTCATAGAGAGGGTTGATGGTATAATCCCCCTCACAGGCGCACCCCCTCTCCCAGGGGAGAAGGTCCTCGGTAACTCCCGGGTTGATCACGTGGAGGATAAGTACCGCCTCTACAGGAGGATCAGGAACTCATACCCCACACCCGAGACACACCTCATCAGTGACCCGGCCGAGGCGATGGAGATTGTAGCTGCAGGGGAGAAGAAATACATCGCAAAGCCGGTTTCCGGCGCTGGAGGCTTTGGTGTCACAGATCACCATGAAATGGATGGGGAGTTCATCCTCCAGGAGTACATTGAGGGCGTACCTGTGAGTGCCTCTGTTCTTTCAACCGGAGAGGATGCCATCACGGTTCTGACGAGCAGGCAGATCATAGACAGGGGCGTGCCTGGATTTGAGGGACAGTTCATCTACGCCGGAAACATTACACCCGGGCCCTCAGGGGAGATTGAGGAGCTTGCCAGTGACCTCATACTTGACCTCTCCCTCCGCGGATCCAACGGCGTCGACCTCATCATGAGGGACTCCGAGCTGTACGTTATAGAGGTTAACCCTAGAATACAGGGGACCTTTGAGTGTGCTGAGGCATCCCTGGGGATCAACATGGTGGATGCCCATATCAGGGCGTGCAGGGGTGAGCTCATAGAAAAACCGGAGCCCCGCAGGTATGCTGTCAAGCGGATAATCTATGCCCCGGCCAGGTGCCGTGTGGGTGAGATAAAAACCAGGGGGGTCCATGACCTCCCGCTCCCGGGGGCCATCATTGAGGAGGGTGAACCCCTGGTAACCGTCCTGGCATCCCATAACTCCATGGAGGCCGCTGAGAACCTTGCATCAATCATCTGCTCCAGGGTCAGGAAAGAACTCAATTACCTCAGACGCTGAGAACCTTCAACTCCATGTTAAGAAAGAATCCTACCTTTAAGAAGGCAAAACTGCATATCCTCCGGGGTTAAGAAAAAGTGGATTTAAAGACAGCTCTGGATCAGTAAGCCATGAAATTTGCAGGGCTACTTATACTCCTTGTTTTTCAGTATCCATGTACTCTCCAGTGCCCATTTTTCATTTGATATGATCATCTCAGGGACTGGATCTGGTGTCCCTCATCTTCACCAGCCGGTGCATGGATATCCCTCAGAACATGACATGAATCACCCGGGACAGGGGGCATCAGATTATGCCAAGCAGGAGAAGTATCAGTATTATGGTACCTATCGTTATGAGCACCGTGCTCAGAATCATGCCGCCTGTCATTAAAAGGAAAAGTTTGGCCCTCCTATCAGGGTCCTTAAGGTACTCCTTAAGCGGATCCTTGCTCACTCCATCAACCTCCTTAAAGGTCCCTCACCAGGAACATGTACTGTGTAACCGTTGGAAACCTCGCCCTCAGCACCCTCATCTCGGGTCTGTAGATGTAGATCTCATCACCCTCATCATCCCTATCAAGGACCTCCGAGACCACCCTAACCTCAATATCACCGGCTATCCTTGCACCGGAGGTCTCAGATTCTATCTCAATGTATATGGGGAGCCTCAGCCTCCTTGCCTCATCCTCAGTCAGCATCCCCCTGAGGTCCTCAAGTTCAGCCCATTTGAACCTGTGCCTGGTGCCATCAGCCCCTATGACATGGGGCTTCTCCTCCCTGAGGAGCTCCTCGAGGGTCTTCCTCCTTGAGGGGAGATGACGGTTGAGGTTGAAGATCTCCTTCTTCACCAGCCTGTCTGATCTGTCACCCCTCATCCTATTAGGCTATGTTTTATATCCTATAAAAGATTAATATCTTAACCGAATGGAGGGTGGACCTTGGATATTGATATCGAGCAGTGCAGGGAAAATGATAAGATAAAGGAGATAATAAGCGACAGCGGACTCCCCATAAAGTATATAAAGCTCCTTTTAAGGCTCTCGGACGGGATATACATAAACGGCGTCAACTACAATGTGAGGATAGAAGATGATATGGTCTCAGTCATCCTCATATCCTCCAAGCCTGAGAACAGGACAGGGGTTTTCAGGACAGGGGCCCTCACCAACATATTTTACCGTGTACGTGAAATGGAAAAGGAGCATGAGGAGATAAGGACGGAGACCTGCGTGACGGATAATCTCATAGAGTTAAGGATATATCTCCAGTAGGGGTGATACTGATGGATCCTGAGGAGTATCACAGGATTCTCACTAAACTTGCAGACTTCCAGGATCTTGACACCTCCACTGTAGCCTCCACAAGGAGGTCCCTGGCGGAATTGAAGGATAGAAGGGACCAGCTCCTTGAGATCAGAAAGAACCTGAAGAGGGATATCAGGGGCGTTGAGAGATATTACCTTGAGCGGATGGCCGAGGTAAGGAATGATGTTGAGGAGCTGAGGGATGGCTCATCAAGACTCAGAAGGATCATTTCAGGTAACCCCGCCACTGCCCAGGCCAGGGCCATGAAGCAGCTGAAGAGGAACCGTGAATCACTGGTGAAAACCTACCGGCACCTCCTGGAGTATACAGAGGAACTCATTGATTACATTGAGGAGCTCATGATTGAACTCTATGAAGAAATGAAAGGCTTCCTTGGATAAGGGTATACTTGAGAGAAGGCCTCAGAAACATTGAATACGATGAGAGCCGGTAAAGCAAAGGAGAAACAAACATCGAATACAATGAGATCATCCCAGCTAGCAACAACTCCATGCAGAACCAGCTGCGGGAAATTTAAAAATAAATATTAGTGGGTTAATTCAACTGGTAGAATTATGAGGACACCCAGGAGGTCGTTCCTGCTGATTTTCCCGTCTGCAGCAGCTACGAAGGTTGCATGGTCTGCCTTACGGTCCATGCTTATGGGCAGGGGTGTCTCCTCACCTGCAGCTATCGGATGACCCAGGGGGTTCGTGGCGTAGGCACACATGAAGACTATATGGTTTGCCGGTATACTGACCTCCTTGATCTTAACCGGCTTTGCCTCGCCGGCCCTCACCTCAACGTCCTCGTCTGCAATGATGGCCCTGAGGTTCCCGTAGACCTCACCCATCCTGAAGTCCACGAGTTCCCTCTTGTATTTCTCCTCGGCCTCGCGGACCTGGCCGAGCCTTGTGAGTATCCTAACCATCACTCCATCTCCATGGATTTTTTGATCATCTTCAACCTGACGAAGTTCTCCCTCTCCATCTCCTCGAGCCTCATCTCAATGTACTTGACTGTGTTCTTGAGCCTCGGGATTATGATGTGTTCGAGGGCGTTAACCCTTCGCTTGGTTGATTCTATCTCACCAGCAAGGAGCCTTATGGTCTTCTCGATCTCACCGAGTTCTATTATGAGTGCCAGGGATTCTTCGAACTTCTTTGCTGCCTCGTCGAGTTTCACTGATGTGTCCACAAGGCCGTATCCACGTTCAACCACGGTCCTCTGGGTTGCCCGGGCGTCGACCACCGGTACAACGACACCCATTATACTCCTTGAGTCTATGTCGACCTCCACGGACTCCCTCACTGACATTGCAGCCCTCTCAACTGCAGTGTCACCCATGAGTACCTGGGCCTCTGTGAGGTCAGAGAAGGCCTCCTTGAGGTGCTCCTCCACCTTTTCACGGGAACCCTTAACCCTCTCAAGGATGTTGAAGAACTCCATGATAAGGGCGTTCCTCTTCTCCTTGAGGAGACTGTAACCCTTGACAGCGAGTTTCTCACGCTGCTTGAGTTTCAGGAGCTCCATCCTTGTGGGGTTGATCCCCTCAATCATTTCCTGTGCCATTGGCTAACTCTCCTGAAAAAGGATGTTGGGGGTGGTTACTCGGCACCCGGGAGGTACTTGGGTATGTGCTCCTCGCGGACCCTCTTGAGTTCGGACCTCGGGAGGAGTGACAGCAGTTCCCATCCGAGGTTAAGGGTCTCCTCTATGGAGCGGTCCTCGTCACGTGCCTGGGTGATGAAGCGTTTCTCAAATTCATCAGCGAATTTGAGGAACTTGCGGTCCCTCTCTGTGAGGGCCTCCTCACCCACAACCGCCATGAGGTCCCTGAGGTCACGTCCCTCGGCGTAGGCACTGTATAGCTGGTCTGAGACACCACTGTGGTCCTCACGTGTCCTCCCCTCACCGATACCACCACTCATGAGCCTGGATAGTGAGGGGAGCACATCCACCGGTGGGTATATACCCTTACGGTGGAGGTCACGGCTCAGCACTATCTGGCCCTCGGTGATGTAACCTGTCAGGTCAGGTATCGGGTGTGTGATGTCGTCCTGTGGCATCACAAGTATGGGCATCTGTGTGATTGAGCCCTCCTTACCGACTATACGCCCTGCCCTCTCATAGAGGCTTGCAAGGTCGGTGTACATGTACCCGGGGTAACCCCTTCGTCCGGGGACCTCCTCCCTTGCAGCTGAGATCTCCCTGAGGGCCTCACAGTAGTTTGTGAGGTCGGTGAGTATGACCAGGACGTGCATGTCGTGTTCGAAGGCAAAGTACTCTGCTGTTGTGAGGGCCATCCTCGGGGTGATGATACGCTCAATGGCAGGGTCGTCTGCCAGGTTCATGAAGACCGTAACACGCTCAAGGGCCCCTGTCCTCTCGAAGTCCCTCATGAAGTAGTTTGCCTCTTCGTGGGTGATACCCATGGCCGCGAAGATAACCGCGAATTCACTCTCCTCTGCAAGCACCTTGGCCTGCCTTGCGATCTGGGCTGCCAGTTCGTTGTGTGGAAGCCCTGAACCTGAGAATATAGGCAGCTTCTGACCCCTCACCAGGGTGTTCATCCCGTCAATGGTTGATATACCGGTCTGTATGAACTCGGCAGGGAACTCCCTTGCAGCGGGGTTCATGGGGCTACCGTTGATGTCGAGCTCCTTCTCGGGTATGATCTCAGGACCACCGTCTATGGGTTTACCGGTACCGTCGAATATTCGGCCCATCATGTCCAGGGATACGCCGATCTTCGCTGTTTCACCTGTGAACCTTATCTTTGTTGTCTCCGTGTTGAGGTCACTGGTACCCTCAAAGACCTGTACGACTGCAAGGTCCTCCCTGACTTCCAGTACCTGCCCCCTTCTCTTCTCACCGGTGGGTGTTTCAATCTCCACTATCTCACTGTAGGCAACCCCTTCAACACCCTCAACGATCATTAGAGGACCTGAGACCTCTGTGACGGTGGTGTATTCACGGGTTTTGATGTTAACGTTCATCTTCACACCTCACTACATTCCTTGACGATCCTTTCCTGGATCTCCTTGATCCTTGCAGGGAATTCCTCTTCAGGTATGTACTTCATACGCCCGATATCCTCCTTAACAGGGAGGGATATTATGTCAGCTGCGGGCGCGCCCTTCTCGAGGGCCGCTGTTGCATTCCTGTGGAACATTATGATTGTCCTGAGCATCTCGAACTGCTTTGATGGTGAGCAGTAGGTGTCCACCTCATGGTAGGCGTTCTGCTGGAGGAAGTCCTCCCTTATCATCCTGGTGGTCTCCAGGGTTATCCTCTCCCTGTCTGGAAGTGCGTCTGGTCCAACGAGCTGGACGATCTCCTGGAGCTCTGCCTCCTTCTGGAGGAGGGCCATTGCCTCGTCCCTCACACTCCTCCATTCAGGATCCACGTTGCTGGCCCACCATTCCTGGACACTGTCGATGTAGAGTGAGTAGCTCTGGAGCCAGTCTATGGCAGGGAAGTGACGCTTGTCTGCCAGTGATGCGTCAAGGGCCCAGAACACCTTACATATCCTGAGGGTGTTCTGTGTGACGGGCTCTGAGAGGTCCCCACCTGGTGGTGAAACCGCACCCACAACTGATACTGAGGCTATCTTATCCTCTGATCCAATGGTTGTGACCCTTCCTGCACGCTCATAGAACTGTGCAAGCCTTGATGCGAGGTATGCAGGGTATCCCTCTTCACCTGGCATCTCCTCGAGCCTTCCTGAGATCTCCCTCATTGCCTCGGCCCACCTTGAGGTTGAGTCTGCCATTAGGGCTACGTCGTATCCCATGTCCCTGAAGTACTCGGCTATGGTTATCCCTGTGTACACACAGGCCTCCCTTGCAGCCACAGGCATGTTTGAGGTGTTTGCTATGAGCACGGTCCTGTCCATGAGGGGGTTACCTGTCTTGGGGTCCTCCAGTTCAGGGAATTCCTTGAGGACCTCGGTCATCTCGTTACCCCTCTCACCACATCCAACATAGACGATTATGTCTGCGTCAGCCCACTTTGCGAGCTGCTGCTGGGTAACTGTTTTACCTGAACCGAAGGGTCCTGGTATGGCTGCTGTACCTCCCTTGGCGACTGAGAAGAATGTGTCCTGCGCCCTCTGACCTGTTATGAGGGGGACGTCAGGGTCGAGTTTCTTCTTGTAGGGTCGGCCCTTCCTTACAGGCCACTTCTGCAGCATCTGGATCTTTTCTGTTCCCCTCTCGGTTTCAACCTCGGCTATGTCATCAAGCACGGTGTATTCGCCCTGGGGGGCTATCATTGTGAGTTTACCTTCAACGTTTGGTGGGACCATTATCCTGTGGGTTATTGAGGATGTCTCCTCAACCTCACCGATTATGTCCCCTCCCTTAACCATCTGGCCCTCCCGGGCTGTGGGTTTGAAGGTCCATTTCTTATCCTTTGGGAGGGATGGTACATCCACTCCCCTCTCTATGTAGTCTCCGGTGAGTGCCTTGATGTTCTCGAGGGGTCTCTGGATACCGTCGAAGATTGAACCAAGTATTCCAGGTCCCAGTTCCACTGATAGTGGACCGCCTGTTCTTTCAACGGTCTCTCCAGGCTTTATGCCTGCTGTTTCCTCGTAGACCTGGATTGTTGCTGTGTCACCCTCAAGTTCAATGATCTCTCCTATGAGCTTGTCTTCACCCACCTTAACCATTTCATACATCTGGGATCCTCTCATCCCCTCGGCGATGATAACAGGACCCGCTATTTTTATAATCCTTCCTTCCTGTGTCATTTTACCATCTCAACCCCAATAACTCTTTTAATAAGGTCCCTCAGTGGATCTGTTTCACGTTCTGAGGGGCCTGTCTTGTCTGGTATCTCTATTATCATTGGTAATGCGCTTGAACTTGTGGTTTCCTCTATAAATTCCCTCAGTTCATCACCAATTTTTTCTGTGACGATTATTATGGAGAAGCCATCACCTATAAGTTTCCTTATGGTTTCCTCTGCCTCGTCAGGGGTTTCAACCACGTGGCCTTCCCTGACGCCTCCGAGTCTGAACCCTGTTACGGTGTCCCTGTCACCAACCACTGCAATATTTGAGCTCATGCTAACATCTCCTTAACCATTGCTTCAGGGAATCCTGGCTCCCTCTTGCTCCTTGCTATGACCTTGAGGTTCTTCACCTCAACCTCCTTTCTGCTGAGGAATCCTATCATGGGCCCGACACCGAAGGGCTTCTTGAGTGCGAAGTTCCTCGCCATCCTGTTGAGGTTGTCCTCAAGGACTCGTTCGAATACAGCCACTGAACCCGTTGATGCGTACTCTGAGAGGGCCTCTGATAGCATCTGACCGTATTCTGTACCCTCAAGGCCGCTTATAACTCCACTGACATCCTCTGATTCCATGAGGTCCTTGAGCTTCCATTCCCTGATCTGGTAGCCGTGGGGTACTATGTATGGACTTATGTCATCGTAGCTGAGACCGTCTGCCTTTGCACGGAGTATTATTTTAAGGTTGGATATGTCGACCATGGTCCCGAAGTAGGTGTGGAGTATCTTTGTGTTGTCGTCTGAGGGACTTCCAACTGTCCTTATGAGTCCCTCAAGGAACTTCCTGTCAAGGGCTGCCTCCATTGGGAGAAGCATGCCTGTCTCCTCGTAGTCGGATAGGGCATCCTCCAGTACCTCTGCGTACTCTGTACCCTCAAGGCCTGTTACAACCTCCTGAACACTTGAAGCGTCTGCAAGGCCCTCGATGATCTCGTAGATTTCACCTCCAGGGACAAGGAGGTCCACTGTCTTCCCGGCACTCAGACCCGCGGCCTTTGCTGTTATGAGGCTCTTGATGTTCCTCACATCCCATCTCTTCAGGTTTGCCCTGAAGGGGTCCCTTATGGATGCTGGTGCTATCTGGGATACCATCTCATAGGTCTCTGCGAGCTGACTCTCAAGGGCCTTCTCAACGGGGAACCTGTCAATGTACTTTGCATAGTCAGGGAGTCCCCGGAGGTAGTTCTTGAACTCCTCCATGGACTCTGTCTCAAGGATCTCTGATAGCTGTTTCTCATTTAGGAGGCGTCCTATTCGTGCCCTGACTCTGGCGTTAGGGTATGCGAAGGGGAATAAATCTAATATAGGCCTTATAGTTGCTATTACCACAATAGCACCTATAATGGCTCCTCCGAGGAGGAGTACGCCTATAAAAGATTCTATTGAAGGGAATCCAAGCGCTGTTACAATTGTTGTGATGCTGTCAGCCATCTGTTATCTCCCCTTTTATTCGAAAAGAACCCTGGCCACCTCTGAACGTAGAGCCTTCCTGAAACGGGACATCCTGGCCTCTATTGTGTTGTTAACCTCTATCAGACCATCCTTTGTCCTTACCACTGCTCCT
Organism: Methanothermobacter sp. CaT2; assembly: GCF_000828575.1. GTDB lineage: Archaea > Methanobacteriota > Methanobacteria > Methanobacteriales > Methanothermobacteraceae > Methanothermobacter. Next base: position 855,621 of record NZ_AP011952.1, read on the forward strand.
CCAATGGTTCTGATGCTGTCTCCAACCTCCAGGGTTGTTTTTTTACCTGTTTCTGCTTCCACTTCAGCCGCGATTTTGTCGAGTCCGAGGTCAAGGGACCTGTCGTCCTCCTTCATGCTGACAACAAGGTCGCCTCCTCCTATCTCAACGGCGGCCTCCTTTATCATGCCCCTGAGGGCACCGAGGTATTCCTCATTGGAGGTGGATGCCAGGTTTTTAAGTTCCTCTTCAGCCTTTTTGAAGGCCTCCTGTATTACCTCTTCCCTTGCCTCCAGTTCTGCACGCCTTGCATTCATCTTGGCCTCTGAGATTATCTGCTGGTACCTCATATCAGCCTGCTTCCTGGCTGATTCGAGTATGCGTTCACTGGCCATCTGGGCCCTTTTTTCACCTTCCTCTAGTATACCTGCAGCTTCCTCTTCAGCTTCCTGGATTATGGCGTCCGCCTTTGCCTGAGCCTCTGACATTATACTGGAGACAATTTTTTCGGCTCCGGAGCTCATCTAATTAGCCTCCTAGTATTCCGCCGAAGACCATGAGAAGTATGGCGATCAGGAAACCATAGATGGCCTGTGTCTCTGAGAGGGCTGAGAATATAATACCCCTCGCGAACATGTCAGGGTCCTCTACAACTGCACCGACTGATGATGCTGATGTTATACCCTGACCCATACCTGAACCGAGACCTGCGAATCCTATGGCTGCACCTGCACCCACTGCAACAAGTCCTGCTGTAACATCCAGTCCCTTTCCTCCTCCAAGGAGTCCTGAGAACACCAGGAGAAGTATGGCGATCAGGAAACCATAGATGGCCTGTGTTTCAGGGAGGGCTGAGAATATAATACCCCTCGCGAACATGTCGGAGTCCTCTGCAACTGCACCCACACTTCCTGCGGCTGCTATACCCTGACCTAATCCTGATCCAAGACCTGCGAATCCTACTGCAACTCCAGCACCTATTGCTGCTAAAGCAGTTCCTAATGCTATTTCAACCATTCTATTTACCTCCTTATCTTAGTAAAGTTTCTTTCAGCACGAAATGCATTGAATTTGTTTTTTCCACCCATGTAGAACTGGGCGAAGAATTCAACATAGTGTAGACGAAGTGAGTTTATAAAGGCACCAAGGCTCTGGAAGGCGTTGTTGGCGATGTGCCCGAACACGAATATTATGGGGGCTAGTACCACTCCGATGACGGGTATCATCTCATAGCTGAGACCTGTGAGGATGTTCACGGTCATGGCTATACCACCCGTTGAGAGACACAGTGCAAGCAGCCTTGCATATGACAGGAGGGTACCGAGGAACCCGGACACATCCATGAGACCAAAGAGGCCATTGTAATATAGAAGCATTGCAAATGCCAGGATTATCAGTGGAGCCCCAAGGATCATACCCCCAACCAGGTAGAGGATTATACCCAGTTCAAGGATCAGCCAGACTATCTGGGATCCAAGGGCCTCCCTCATGTTCCCGAGCCTTATGTTGTTCCTTGCACCAACTATGAGACCAAAGTTTATGTGGAGAACACCGACCGTTAGTGCCATTATCAGTATGTTCTGGGGGTTCACAAAGGCGTCTATCGCCGGTATAACCGTTGGCAGTGATACGTTGAGGAACCGTGGGAAGAAGTCCCCTATGAACCCGTTGGTGACCATCCCGAGGATGAATGCCCACACACCACAGGACATCATGATGATACCGAAGTTCCTCATGAAGTTGTTGACCTTACCCAGGCCCCTGTAGAGTATGAACCCTATCAGGGCGTCGATTATACCGTAACCTGCATCTGTCAGGCAGAACCCGAAGAAGAATGGGAACACGAAGGCCATGAAAATCGTCGGGTCGATCTCGTTGTACTTGAGTGGTGAGTACATCTCCACGAAGGTCTCGTAGGGCTTTGCAAACCTCGGGTTGTCCAGGAGCACCGGTACCTCCTCAGGGTCCGGTTCCTCCAGGTCCGTCACGCAGTGGCCCTCAGATGACTCCTCAACCACGGCGATGACCCTGTCAGCTTCCTTCAGAGGGACCCATGCCTCCAGCATCACCGTCTTCCTGGTTTCACCGAAGTGGGAGAATACCTCATTCCTCTCCTTCTCTATTTCAAGCTGTTCCCTGAGGACCAGGAGTTCGTCCTCCCATTCAGCGTTTATATCCCTTAATTTTGAGATGATATCCTCCCTTTCCCTGCTGATCTCCTCAAGGCGTGTCTTTGAGGCTGATATGATCTCTGATGGTCTGCCACGGAGTTCGCTGATCTCAAATCTCTCGAATTCCATCCTCCTGAGGACTGAAGCTATGCTGTCCGCATGTTTCTTCAGTGTTACGATGATCAGAACACGTTCATCCCTGGTCTCTCCCTCTCTGTCTGATATTATCAGTTCTTCTGTGATCTCTGCAAGTTTCTCCCTGAGTTCAGGGAGGTTCTCGGCTGTTATCCTTCCTGCGATTCCTGTTATGTACTCTGAATCATGGAGATCGGAAAAATCAATATCAAAATCCTTCAGTTTCTCTGCAACAGACAGGCTTGATTCAACAGTGGACTTTTCTGAATCAAGCTCATTCAATTTTTCCTCCATAACCCTGGTCTCTGACTCGACCCTTCTCAGGGTCTCCTCAGCCCTTTCGATGAGGGATTCTGTGTCCAGTTCCTCAACCTCCCTCTTCTCGAATATGGGGGGGTTGATGAACTCCCTTATGGTATCCCTGAGACCCTTCTCCTCGGCTGCGACTGAGCCCAGGAAGTCCAGGATACCGCTGGTTTTCATGAGGAGCGATGACACCCTTCCTGTGTATGGTGTTGCCCTTGATGGTTTCAGTATCTGGCGCCACTCTGCATCCTGCTGGATGCGCTCTGAGATATCATCGATCTGGGTTACACCCTCCTCATGCAAGGAACGAACCACCGAATCCGAGTACTGATCCAGGGTTATGATCTTAAGTTTTCGCATCCTTGCCGGTAGAAACATGTCACTCACACTACAAGATACTTTTCACAATAAGACTGGCAGCCTCCGGGACCTTCCCCATTGCCGCTGATTTCATTGTCTCCACTTCACGTTTTGCCTTCCCTGAGATTTCAATGGCTTCCTTCCTGGCTCTTTCCTCTGCCTCCGCTATGATCTCATCGCCCTTCTCACTGGCATCTCGCTCTGCCTTTTCAAGGAGCTCTGCGGATCTGTTCCTGGCTTCGTCGAGTAACTGGGATGATTTTTCTCTGGCCTCCTGTATTAACCTGTCAGCATCATTCTCAGCCTTCTTTATGGTAGTGATAGCTTCAGATATCGTTGTCATATGAATCACCCTATTAATGCAAAGGTCTATTTCGCGGTATATTTATCTTTTACTATTTTATTCAAAAGTTTATGATATTCAACTAATCCCATTCAGTTAACCAAGCCTTTTAAATCCCTCCTGATGTTAATTGAGTCATTTTATGAAATTTAATTTGAATTAAGACAATATTTAAGTCTTTAAGGTGATCGGCAATCATATTGATGTTGATGAGTGAATTCTACTCGGGCATGGGCTCCAGGTCGGCTCCAGCCGAAAGGTCTCTCTCCTCTTCGCCGTCGTAGTGTATTTCTTCGATTTCGAAGAATTTTCTGAAGGCTGGTTCCCTGACCTTTTCCTCGTATACGTGGGATATGAGTCCTGGGAGGCGTCCTATCATGAATACTCCTGCTCCGGTCCTCCAGTCGAATCCCATGTCTGATAGTATGCCAGCGTTGGCCCCGTCAACGTTCATCCGGACTCCCTTGCGTTCCAGGAGTATCTCCTGGACCTCCAGTGCAAGGCTGGTGTGGGGTCCCACGCAGCCATAATCCTCTGCAAGTTCCAGTAACCGGACAGCCCGGGGGTCCGCGTTATGGTACCGGTGCCCGAACCCCGGAACCCTCCTGTTGGCCTGGAGGTGATCATCAACCAGCCTCACCGCAGCATCAGGGATCTCATCCTCAGAATCACAGGATGAAACCGTCTCCTGGAAAAGCTTCATGGAACGCTCAATGGCACCAGCATGATTCTTACCAAAGGCCAGAAGACCCCCCGCAATACAGGCATGAACCGGGGAACCAGCCGAAGCAATCATACGGGCAGCCTGAGTACTCGGAGGGGTGACACCATGATCACAGAAGGACACCAGGACAGCCTCAAGCATACGGGCAACATTCTGAGGGGGCAGCTCACCCCTGATCAGAAGATAAACCATCTCAGAAAAGGAAACACCACCAATAAGATCCTCCTGAGAATAACCCCTCGTAACAATACGGTTAGGCTCAACACGCGTAATGGAGGTCCTCCACCTGGGGGAACCCGACCTGAATACCTGCTCAAGTGATTCCTTTCCTATAGCCATTCATTCACCTCAGAGATCTATTGTTGCCCTTCTGGGTTCCACACAGCATGCCAGCCTCATTGAGACTATCCTCACACCGCTGGCCCTCTGGGGTCCCACCTTAACCAGGGCCCCCAGGGCGGTAGTGGATCCCCCAAGACCAAGGGGCCCCGTCCCTGTACTGTTAAGGGATTCTGTGATGTAATCTTCAATCCAGGACTGTTCATCAAGACTTCCTGTTGCCATGGCCCTGAGCATGAGGCCAGTGGCCTCAAAATGAGTTCTCCCGACACCTATAACCGGTATGCATGGTGTGCACCCCAGCATCGGGACCTCTGTTTTCATCCATGTTATAACTTCCTCAAATACTTTTCTATAACTGTGCCTGTGGAATACCCTCCTTGTCCTGGCCCTTATCTCAGGGCCTCCTCCCAGCATGAGGACGTGGATCCTAACCCCCTCACCGGGTGCTGAATCCACCAGGAAGGGTGCCGGTGGAAGTTTCGCCGGGTCACTGTACAGTCCCCTGCTCTGCTCTATCCTCTCCACCTCATCACCCCTCACAGCCATTGGACGACCCGGAAGTTCCCTGAGGCCATCCTCAACACCCCTCTTCAGATGGTTGAAGAATCCTGGAGGTAGAGTGGCGTCCTCACCCACCTCCACTATCAGGTGGGGTATCCCTGTATCATCGCAGAGGGGTCTTCCCTCCCTCTCTGCTATGCGGGCGTTTTCAATTAGAAGTTCAAGTATCCATGCGGATCTCTCATCCTCCTCCACCTCAAGGGCCCTCTCGTAGGCCCCGAGGACGTCGGGGGAGTAGGTTGTGGATGCACGGATGATGGCATCCCTGACCCTCCCGGCGATATCCAACCTATCCTCCCCCCACGGGTACAGCCAGGTCACCGCCCTCAGATAGGATGGCCTCAGGGTAGTAGCGCTCTATCATGTCCCTCACAAGGACCACCTGCCTTATCCTCTCACGGGCCTGGGCCTCGGTGGTCTCCCAGCCATGATGTCCTGCCACAGAGCCCCCCGTCTTGAGGTAGACCGGCGCTGCGTACCTTATGATATCCGGGACCTCGTAGTGCCTTATGAATCCACCTGAGGACTTCGGGTTCTCTGTGTGAACATCAATTGAGATGTCGATGGCCTCCCTGAGTGATGCCAGCATCGGTATCTGGAGGTCCCTCACCGGGTTAAGGGAGTCCGCACCAATATCCTGGAGCAGGCGTGCTGAGGCAGGATTCCCGTGGCCGCAGTGAGCTGAGACCTTAAGGTGGAGGTCGGCTGGAAGTTCACCATCCCCCCGCATCCTTCCAAGGACCCAGAGGAGGCCCTCGTCATAGACCACTATACCCCTGACGCCGAGTTCGGCTGCCCTCTTAACGTCCTCAACTGCGTAGACAAGGTTATCATATCCCCTGAGCCTGTAGCCTATCCTTGCACCCTCGGGGGTCCTTGCAGAGGCGCTGGTATCATAGGTGGCCCTTGGTCCCACGCTCAGGAAGAGTTCAATGCCTGCCTCACGGGACATCCCTGCCATCTCCTCAATCTCGGTGTCTGTGAGGAGCATTATGCCACGGGTCTGTGTCACCCTGTGGACCCTGACATCCTGCTGCTCCATTGCATCTATGAGGGCTGCCATGGCAGCGGGCCTCTGTATGCCCGGAACCTCAAATCTGTACTGTCCACCATCACTGAATCTCTTCTCTGATTCGCCCCTGGGGGCCCCTATTCCAATCTTATCAAGGTATCTGCGGGTTTCTTCCAATTTTTCACCTCCAGTTTAACTTTACGCTTGCGGGATTTCCGGTCGATCAGTTCCAGCATCACCGGGCAGATCCCACCATCACATCACAATTCCACGCAACGGATCACCTGCCAGACAGCTCCAGCATCACCTCAGCAACAGGTTCCTGATCCGCCTCTTTTATGACCTCAAGCCTCTCTGTTTCATATCCAGGGTTCAGTTCCCTGAACTTCTCAACAATATCATCCCAGGTGTAGGGTTCCTCGGGTTCACCCCGGGGGAGCTCCCTGTAGGCTGTAAGGACCTCACCGTTTCTGAGCCTCACCGTCACCCTTGAAGGTCTCATGTTCCGGAGCTCCTCCATATCAGGGTCCACCTCAATCCTTATCCGGGAGGCCATCTCTGGGGAAAATCCACCCTCAAGGTCTTCAACCCTCAGCTCTCCCCCCTCAAGCAGTATGCCCAGTGAGACCGGGAGGCTCTGCCGCACAGCCTCCACGGTAGCCGGGGAGTAGCTGTCATGCTCTGCTGCGATCCTGTAGGTTGAGACTATGACCTCCTCTATCTCCGATGCCCTGAAATCATTCTCCCTGATTATCTCGGCTGCAGCATCCAGGGTGGAGTGGAGGTGCCTGCAGACAGGGTACCTCTTGAGGTAAACGTTCCTTATATGGAAAGCTCCGACTTCGGGTGCTTCACCCCCGTAGCCATCTGAACGGCACATTGCACGCAGGAATCCCTCATCTCCCTCGATCACTGATTCTGCGCCTGTGAATCCATGGAAAGCGAGCCTGGCGGATATCAGTCCAGACTGGGCTGCCCTGCCCGCGTGGAGGTGCTTTGCCATTGTCCCGGCATGGTCAGATTCCAGGAGCCCTGCTGCCTGGGTGCCTGCAATCCCCAGGGCATTGACGACGGCATCCACATCGGAACAGATGATCCTTGAGGCTGCCGCTGCAGCTCCGAATGTTCCGCAGGTTCCTGTCGTATGGAATCCAAGCTCCCTGTGTCCTGGATTGGCGAGGATGCCCATGAAGATTGCTGCCTCGTATCCGGCGACCATGGCTGTTATGAAGTCCCTGAAGGTGGCCCCGGTTGCCTCGGCAGCTGCAAGGGCTGCCGGGATCACACATGAACCAGGGTGCATCTGGGCCCCCCGGTGTCCATCGTCAAGGTCAAGGTTATGGGCGAATATGCCGTTGAGGAGGGCTGCCCTTTCGGTGTCGCCCCTGCCATGGCCGATGATGGTGGCCCCGCCTGAGCCCTTACCCATGGCCCCCAGTGCCATCAGCCCGCTCATCTCAGAGGAGCCCCTCAGTGCAACTCCAAGGAAGTCCAGGAAGCATAGTCTGGCCATTTCAGTGGCATCTGGGGGTATGTCACTGTATGAGAGTGATGATACAAACTCCGCAAGTCTTCTGGTCATCATTGATCCTACTATGTTGCCTTTAAATATAACAGTGATTGTTATAAATCTTCCCATTTTTTATTAAGGGGGTCTGATTGCCGGGTGCTGCTGCTCTCAGTGGCTTCGGAGGGTGGGGAGCTGATTCCCATCCTCACGAGCTGCTTTGAGAGGTGCCTTCTGGCACAGGTTGGCACCTCATAGTATCCCTCACCAACTGACCTTTCAAGGGCCCTCCTGACCTTCCTGGAGCTTCTAAGCCTCCTTCCACATGATGGGCACTTGAAGCCCTTGTTCCTCCCGGCAGACTTCATGCGCTTACCGCAGGTGCAGATGGGGTTTTCCTCAACGTAAAGCTCTGCAAGCCTTTCGAGGTGGATCTTCTCGATGTTCATGGTCCCCTGAGCACCAATACCCCCGTAGACCGTGAGCACATCTCCTGGTATGAGTTCAAGGATGATCTTCCTGAAGTCCTTCGTGGGCTCGTAGGCTCCACATTCAATCTGGCCGGAGTCATCACCGAGGGTGAAGAACACATGGCCCCCCTCGATCACCCTCGGACCGTCGATAACCTCACCCCGCACCCTGTAGCATCCGAAGGCCTCCATATCTGCGATCCTCCCGGCATCCTGTATGTGCTGGTCGGTGTGCTGGTTGGTCTCAAAGATGCAGTACCTTTCAACCTCCTCGTCAACACGGACCATCTCCATCGCCCTCAGGAGGACCTCCGGGGACTCTCCCCTTACACCGTAGAGTATGGGGCAGGGTGTGTGGGGTTCTATTGCAATGTAGTCTCCATCGATGTTATCAAAGGTTTCAGAACCGGTTGCATCATCCATCCTTGCAACCGACTCAGGGTCGATACGCCTGGGCTTACCATAGTTCTCAGGGACCCTGTAGGTCAGGAGTTCATAGGTGGAGTCATCCAGGGGGCATCCAATGGCTGCAAGGGCCCCTATGATACCCCTCCCCTTCTTGAAACCGTGAACCTCTGCACCGACCCTCTCTGCGAGCCTCCGGGCGTCCTCTATCCTGAGTATCCTCCTTATGGCTGACAGGGCAAATTCCCTCATCTCCTCTGTGATCTCGCCGGTGTAGAAGACAACACCCGGGTTGGTCCTCTCACTATCAAGCTCGGCAAGTTCCGCCACCCCTTCAAGGACAATCCCCTTTACGGTGTTAAGGTCCTCCCTGGACTCTGCCAGCACAGTGAAGGTGACCGCACCGTTGCCACGGGTCTTGTGGGGTGCGAAGGGGTTGAGCCTTATCAGCCGGGGATGGTCCTCAAGGGAGAAACCGCAACTTTTAAGTTCCTGGATTATGACACATGATATATAGGTGGTGCACATCCCATCAGGGGAATCTGTATCATCTATACCAACATGAAGCCTGTACATTACATTCACCTGGTGATCTAATTGGATAAATCCATTAAAAGGGAGCAAGTATTAAGGGAGATACATGAACTTCTTGCCAGCAATGGGTTTGAGACATCACACATATATGAGCGGAGCTGCTTTGACCTCATGGCAAGAAGGAAACTATTACTTCTCTTACTTAAGGTCCTTGTAAACATTGATGGTATAAATAGTTTGCAGGCCCATGAGATAAGAACCCTTGCACATACCTTCCTTGCCTCACCAATTATTGTAGGTGTGAGGTCAAAGACCGAACCCCTTAAGGAGGATGTTGTCTATGAGAGGCACGGTATCCCTGCAGTGGCCCCTGAGACCTTCAGGAACATGGTGGCTGATGGTGAGTACCCTGAGATAATCGCTGACAGGGGCGGCTACTATGTCCATATAGACGGTAAAACCCTCAGGGAGGTCCGTGAGGAGTACAACCTCTCACTTAAGGACCTGGCTGACCTCGCCCATGTCTCCAGGAAGACCATCTACAAGTATGAGAATGGACTTGCAAGGGCCTCGGCCGAGACAGCCATGATCCTGGAGGAGATACTTAACATCAGGATAACCCTCTCCATTGACATATTCGGTGCACCAGAGAGGGATGAAATTGAGATAAAACCATCAGGTAGACTTGCTGATATCGGTTTTGGCATGATAGAAACCCACAAAACCCCCTTTGATGCTGTGGCAAAGGAGATCAAGTTTGATAATACGGTGATAACCAACCTTGAGAAGGAGAGGGATTCAAGGACCCTGCGGAGGATGGCCGTCCCGCTCAAGGATCTTTCCCTTGTAAGTGGCTCCGAGTCAGTATTCATAATCGATAATCCAAGGATAAATGAAAACATTGAGGGAATCCCCGTCATCAAGAGCTGGGAAATCGGTGAAATGGAGAGCAGCAGGGAGTTCCTCAAGGTCATAGCCGAGAGGAAAACCTGCAGTTAGTGTATGAGGGTATCCCCTTTGTTCTTAGGTGAACACGGCACAAGCTGCGCAGGAGGACATCTATTTTTTCAATCCCATCCCTCTGGCCGGGCATGCTGTGAAAGACCTCTTAATATCAGTCATCTGGGCTTTCAATAGAACACCCCCCTTCAATCTCTCTCAAAGGGCAACCACAAAAGAGGATTGGAGGGGTCAGTAATAGTCCCAGACAGTAACCTCCCAGTCCTCAATCTCATAGGCGTATACAGATATGCAGTAGTATCCCGGACCCCCTGAAACCTCTATCATTTTCTTCTTCCTTGTCGGTGACTCTGTTGGACCCCATTCAGCGGTGGCCGATGCCAGGGTCTGGCCATCCCTGAGGACATCCACTGTCACCGTGTTCACATCGTAATTGATTATCGGTGCAGCCGACATCACCACCTTGAACTTGTTTCCCCTGATATCAACGCACCTGTAATCAGATCCAGAGCCTGTGAAGCTCATAACCCTGTGCCAGGATGGACCCTGAGGGCTTCCGGTCACCCCCTCGTCACCCTCAATGGTGACATCATAGTGGTCTGCAGTGGACCTTTTCAGGAAAACACCGGAGAGGAACCCCAGAGATCCTATGAGAACAAAACATACCACGATAAGTACCTTTGTTGTATTATCCAAGATTTACACCTCCCGAGATTCATATGGAAAAACCTCTGTGATGTAGCAACCTGAAAGCTGTGGACGGATTAAATCAGCTCCCGGTGCCCGGCAGTTTCCGGAATCTGACCTCTTAGTGCAGACACAAACTGTTTCATCACCTCCAGTGTAGCTCTAACTCCAGAATCATGGAGAATCCATCACCTCCCGAAGAGTTCGCTGAACGTCTCCCTTGCCTCGGATACCGATGCAACACCAACGGCAACCATGTCCACATAGTCAAGGCCCCCTATGAATTCAAATGCCTCCGCTGGCGGTATTATCCCCGCTGCAAGGACCTTCTCTGCGACCACCGTCTTCCCGAGTTCACTGAGGAGCCTTCCGAGTTCCTTCCGCTCATCCTCAAGGAAAACAGAAAAATCTGTCATGTACCCAAGTCTGTTGACGGGGATCATGTAGAGTTCGAAGTTATCAACACCCTCCTCAATCAGCCTGAGGGTTGTCTCCCGTGGCATGGTTGTTGCAAGGCCCCTGAGCATCCCCTCAATACCATCCAGAATCTCAGCAACCTCAGAGGCTTCAAGAAGATCTGTGTAGTGTTCATCAAGGAGCACCGCAGCGGACCCAAGGTCTGAGAGGGTCTGGAGGTCCTCCTCAAGGTGTTCATGCCTCAGGGTACCCATGAGGGTGAGTTCACAGCCGGCATCCCTCGCCATCTCAAGGGCCTCAAGGACCTGCTTCTCTGGTATGACCTGGAAACCCCTCACACCCAGATCATATGATTCAACAATCACCTCAGCGATGGCCCCTGGCCGGTTTTTGAGGTCCATCTCATAGAGCCTTGACCTGTGCCCGAAGTAGGTCGCTGCTGTGAAGGGTGCGCTCCCCAGGAATGCTGCCGGCAGTTCCACGCCATTAACGGTGACTGATCCACTGAACATGATAATCCATCCTCCCTCTAATGGGATATTGCAGCGGGCACCTGCATGGGATGCACACTGAACCCCGGTACCGGCTGATCCCACCAATAATTATAATATACACTACCTCTATAGATTCTTCTATCATTCTATAAAATCTTCATTGTGATAAGTGTGGTGAAATTATGTCCAGGATGAAAGTGCTTATTGCTGATTCCATCAATGAAAAGGGAATATCAGAACTCGAAGAGGTGGCTGAGGTTGTGGTCAACACCACCATAACCCCTGAGGAGCTCCTTGATGCCATAAAGGACTTTGATGCCATCGTTGTAAGGAGCAGGACAAAGGTTACGCGTGAGGTCATAGAGGCGGCGCCCCGCCTCAAGATAATAGCAAGGGCCGGTGTGGGTGTTGACAACGTTGATGTTAAGGCTGCCACCGAACAGGGTATAATGGTGATAAACGCCCCTGAGTCCACATCCATAACGGTTGCAGAACACTCAATCGGCCTCATGCTCGCACTTGCAAGGAAGATTGCAATCGCAGACAGGTCCGTGAAGGAGGGTAAATGGGAGAAGAACCGGTTCATGGGTATCGAGCTCAACGGCAAGACCCTGGGTATAATCGGTATGGGCCGCATAGGCTCACAGGTCGTTGTGAGGACAAAGGCCTTCGGCATGGACATAATGGTCTACGACCCCTACATAAGCAAGGAGGCTGCCGAGGAGATGGGTGTGACCGTCACAGACCTTGAAACCCTCCTGAGGGAATCAGACATAGTGACCATACACGTCCCCCTCACACCCGAGACAAGGCACCTCATCTCAGATGATGAATTCAAATTGATGAAGGACACAGCCTTCATAGTGAACTGTGCCCGTGGCGGTATAATCGATGAGGACGCCCTCTACAGGGCCCTTAATGATGGTGAAATAGCCGGCGCAGCCCTTGACGTCTTTGAGGAGGAGCCTCCTGAGGGCAGCCCGCTCCTTGAACTTGAAAATGTGGTCCTGACACCACACATAGGAGCCTCCACCTCTGAGGCCCAGAGGGACGCCGCCATCATAGTTGCAAATGAGATAAAAACGGTTTTCCAGGGCGGTGCACCGAGGAACGTCCTCAACATGCCGGTGATGGACTCAGAGACCTACAAGTCCCTCAAACCATACATTGAACTGGCAGAGAAGATGGGGGCCATCATCGCACAGGCACTCCCGGGTAACATAGAGAAACTTGATGTCACATACTGCGGTGAACTGGCAGAGATGCAGTTCGACATCCTCACAAGGACCATGCTCCAGGCCATACTCAACCCCATCCTCACAGAACCAGTTAACCTCATAAATGCGCCCTCAATTGCAAAGAAGAGGGGTATAATGGTTACAGAGGCCCGCCGGTCTGAGTCAGATGGTTACAGGTCAATCATAATCGCCACTGCAGAATCAGACAGGGGCGGGTTCAGTGTGGAGGCAACACACATCAAGGAGCCTACCATAATCGGGATCAACGGTTACAGGGTCGATGTGAAACCTGAGGGTACCATGATAATAGCACGCTACAGGGACCTCCCGGGTACCATCGGCGCCATAGGAACAAAGCTCGGCCAGCACGGTATAAACATTGCAACCATGCAGGTCGGCAGGAAGGAGATCGGCGGTGAGGCTGTGATGGTCCTCAAGGTCGATCAGAGTGTCCCGGCAGAGGTCATCGAGGAGGTTAAGAAGCTGGACAACGTGGATGATGCGGTTGCAATAGAGATCTAACCCCAGTATCCCTGAGATCCAGCCATTACCTTTTTTTCTTATAAAACGTTTATTCCTCAGAAGATTCCATTTCATGTTTCCTTTTCTTATAAAACCCTTATCCGCCTAATCTAATTTCATGTTTCCCCTGAGACGGACACACATGTGGCTCCCGGGCTCTGCACCATCCAATCCAGTTTATTATTCAGCTACAGACATCAGGGAACAACCTCAAAATCAACAATTCAGCTACAGACATCCAGCCAATCAGGGAACAACCTCAAAATCCACGGGATCCCCGTTCCTTGTGTATGCCGCCACGGTCTCCATGGTGTAGGGGTGGGCTATTATAAGGTGGAACAGCCCATTCTTTGAAAAGAAGTGGAGATCTGCAGCTGATGGGAGGTTCACAGGCCCTGGGTGGGAGTGAACCGACCCGACTGCACCGGTAAAGGGTGGAAGCATGAGCACATCCATGACAGCCCCCTCATCTGATGTCTCTGATGGTAGAAATATCAGACCGGTCACATGGAGCACCTCACCCTCCTGCCTTCCCTCAAGTAGGGCTGCGAATTCATGGGGATGGGACCTTCTGGCTATCTCAAGGACCTCATCCATGACCTCAAAGTCAACAACAACACGCCTGACCGGTTTAAAACCGGCTAAAGCAAATATCTTCTCAATTAAACCCATAGGATACACTCAGATATTATTTTTACCTGCTATCTCATGAGGCCCTCAAAGAATTCATCTGTGAAGAGGGGGAGTTCAAGGTCAACCTTCACCCTCATCCTCACAGCAGATACCTCCTCATCCCTGAGGGGGTTGTATCCCCTCACCCTGTGGGGTACGCGGTAGACCCCCACGCCCCTCCTCTGCCAGACAGGGACCCGTGATATGTTCACACCCCTCTCAAAGAGAAGGTCGTGGAGGGAATCCGACTTTAATCCCCTGAGCCTCTCAGCGGCCCTTCTGGCCCCAACCTCCCGCCGGAGGGTCCAGTAGGCGTAGCTGTTGAGGCAGTTCCTCCAGGACTCATCCTGCCTTGACCTAAAGTACTCAGGGACAATGTCTGAGGAGATGGGTATCACCCGGCAGTCAAATGAAACCGGCTTAACCGGTGAAAAACCTGCCTCCAGTGCACCCCTGGTGAAGGAGGATGATGCGAACCCGGAGAATACAGAGTCAAGCTTCTCAACCCTCCCGGCAAATGGTACAGAGTCAAGTAGCACGTTTATCTCATCAGAGAATGTGTATATGAGGGAGGGGCTGAATTCCTCCATGAGGTCCAGGCATGTCCTGATCATGAGGTCCCTGAAGGCCTCATCGTAGGGCCTATCAAAGTCAAGGGACTCTGTGAGCCTGTGGAATCCCCTGCCATCAAGTCTCAGTATCATCCTGGATGATGGTGGTGCCCTGAGCTTTGAGTAGACCTCGTGTTCACGCATAGAATGACCAGCCATCAGGTTCCAATGTGTATGTTTTCACTGAGTGACTTGAGGAGTTTTATTGCTGAGTACGCCGCCATAACACTGGTCTTGGGGTTAACAGAGCAGCGGACATTCTCGGTTATTGTCTTGAACTCGCCAAAGTCCCCCCTGACCGTCACCTCATGGACGTTGCGGTCAACCGCGGGGTCGGCTATTATCTCAACATCAACGTCACGGTCACAGGCGAGGCTGAGGGCCGCGGCAACGTTAATGTTAAGCGGGAACTTCTTAACAGCCTCGGATGCCCTTCCCCTGTAGAGGACCTTCTTCTCATCCATGCTTATGCCAAGTGACCTGGGGGGTTTTCTTGTGATGAGCTTAACAGATTCAATGTTCCCCATGGACGCGGCCTTGAGACCATCCAGGCCCACTATGGCTCCTGAGGGAACATGAATGGTGGCGTCATTGAGGGATGCCAGTTCAACCAGCATCTCCCTGAGTTCCGGGTCCATGAGGGCTCCGACACTCATGACAACAACGTCCTTCCCTGCCTCAAGTATCTCAGGAACCAGGTCCCTCACCGCCTCCGGTGAAGCGGCCTCAACCACGAGGTCCACCTCAGGGAGCATGTCGGCAACATCAAGCACCGCCCTCCCATCCACCATTGAGGCAAGGTTCTCTGCCCTCTCAAGGTCCCGGTCATAGAAGAAACCAAGTTTAACCGGTACCCTGCCATCCCTCACAAAACCTGTGATGAGGTTGGCTATTGCACCGCAGCCAACTATACCCACCATCATCAGTATCACGCAAAAATAGGATCAGGATTCAACAGGGCTCACTTTCTTCTCCACCGAGACATCGGGTGATATTATCAGTATATCCCCAACTGCCTGTACCCTGTCATAGTTTATGTCTATTATGCCCTCCTCCTGTATGGGCCTTATCTCATCGGATTCAGGCACTATCCTTATGCTTGTCTTGAGGACGTCCTTTATACCCACGTTCTTCTTGTCATGCCGCATTGGCCTCACCTTGAGGGTTGAGACACGTCCCTTCTTGATGTTGAGGACAACATCCTGGACCCTTCCAACGTATTTACCCCTTGATGTGTATATTTCAAGTCCATATAGACTGGATAATTCAACCATTTTTCCACCACCAGACAGTTTAACAGGGAGCTCCACTGCATAAACCTGCTATTGGTTAATATTATTGTTTATAGCTTAAATACTTATAGGGAAATAATAGATCAGTGCGGCGGCAGAAAAGAGGCCGTTTCTTCATGATTGTGGATGGTGATTGGAATGTGGGATACCAGTAAGGATTACAGACTCATGGTTGCAGTTAAGGCAGTTGACCTCTTCAGGAGGACCCTTGAATCAGGGGGCTTCAGGGGACAGTGGAAGAAGAAGCCCGCCCTTCAGGCTGCCACTGAAATTGAGAGGATACTTCAGGGCCTCACATACTGTTACATGGAACCAGAGGACCTCGCCTCAAGCCCCGAGGTCATGGAGATCAAGGGAAAGGTTGAGGAGATAGTTGAGGCCCTTGGTGGTGAGGACTGGAGCCGGAGGTTCCTTGAGGAGGCCCCGCGTGAGGAGAGGGAGAAGGTTGAGGAGAACATTGCAAGGGTGCGGTTCTTCCTGAACACCCTTGGAAACCTTGACAGGAGGCTCATGCTCGGAAAGATATCTGACCCTGTGATCGGGGTTGATATAATTGCAGTTGAGGTCATGAGCGTGGGGAACCATCCCGTGGCAGATAAGCTGCATGTGTGCAACGTGAACGCCGGTGGGAGGTCAATAAAGGTCGTCACCAATGACCTCGATGTCCGTGAGAATGACCATGTGGCTGTGGCGCTCCTCCCCCCACAGAATTTCATGGGCGTGACCAGTGAGGGAATGTTCCTTGGTGTTGAAGGTGTCCTGAGGGATGTGGATGGTGAACCCGGTGAAATGCCCAGGGGGATACCCCTCGAGGCCCTCAACGAAACCCGGAACCTTGTTGAGGAGTTCCTGAAGAGTTAACCCTCCATGGCTCCCTTATGATCGCCCTGCAGACCCTGCTGCAGCTACCACAGTCACGTGGAATACTGCAACCCGCTGCCTTCAATCTGTCCTCAAGTTTCAGCTCAGAGGCCGGGTAGTAGCCAGAATAGTCAACCCTCTCAAGACCCTCTGCCCTGCATTCCTCAACGAGTCTCTCCATCAGCTCTCTGCCGGGCCCCCTGTGGTAGTAGAGCATGAAGTTTGGTCTGAAGCCTATGAGGCGGTAGGGTATCTCAGGGTCAATGGAGGCTATGAAGGCGGCTATTTCACGGATCTCATGGTCATTGATCCCGGGGATCACCACTGTCCTGAAAACCCTTATCTTATCAGGGAACCTACCTGCAAGGTGGGCTGCGTTTCTGAGTACCGGTCCTGCAGGTGCACCGGTGAGGTTCCTGTGAAGCTCATCTGAAAGGGCCTTTATCTCAAAGCTGAAGAGTGATGTTAACCCCATGAGCCTCCTTAGGGTTCCAGGGGTTGAGAACCCGTTTGTTGCGAGGATAACACCAACATCGATTTCTTCCCTTACTCGCCTTACCAGCTCCTCAATGTAGGGTGTGTGTATGGATGGTTCTCCCCCTGTGAAGCTGATATTTGAGATTCGTTCATGTGATTTAATTGCAGTGATGGCCTCATCTGCAAGTTCCTCTGCTTCAACGTGTCCCCTGTAGATCCAGCCAGAGTGGGGGTACTGGGATATGCGGTAGGCGTTACAGTAGGCGCACCGGAATGGGCAGCACAGGAATGTGACGGAATAACTTCTCAGGGTTTCTGAGATGGATGTGTATGCTATTTCTGTTTCTGATGCACCGCACACGCCCCTTTCCCCATCCCTCCGATTTGCACCGCACCTCCACTCACAGAGCATGCATCTCCCTGATTCATCCATGGTAACAGTTTATGGGATGTGATTAATACATTTTTCTGAAAAGGTAGGGGAGTTTTTATCTGCTGATGAATATCAAAAATGTGAAGGTACTGTGATATTCCTATTCCTCATGGATACTCCAGAGAATAAATATATGATGGTGGCATTCCAAAAAAATTAAAATTGGAATGGATTTATGCTATCTGCCAGTAGGTGGATGTCTTCTTAACGTACCTGTAGGTCCAGTAGTATCTCCACTTGTATCTCCATTTACCGTAGTACCTGTACCATTTCTTGTACCATTTCTTCACCTTCACCTTAACGTAGTAGGTGAGGGTCACTGGCTTCATGATTGTGTAACTTGCTGATGATACCGCTGATGATGCGCCGTTAACAACTGCAATGAATTTCAGTGCTGTTGATTTGCTCAGAACCAGTGGCGCTGTGTATTTTGTGCTGTTGACTGTTGGTGTGGAGCCATTGGTTGTGTAGTATATCGTTGAGTTTGCAGGGCCTGTGAGTGTCACGGTAACATTGTTGCGGTATATTCCTGATGCCGGGCTTGCAGATGGTGCTGCTGGAGTTGATGTGACCGATGCTGGTGTGAGGTCTCCCACGGTAACACTGTGGAGTCCTGCTGGCAGTTCGTATGTGAATGTGACTTCCCTGGTTTCTCCTGTGGCGAGGGTCACTGTCTTGGTGTCCTTCACCTCACCGTTGACCTTAAGCTCAGCTGTGTAGTCCCCTGCAACACCTGTGTTTGTGACATTGACTGTCACGTTCACGGTGAGGGGTGCGCTGCCGCTCAGGGGGTTAACTGTGAGGTTTGCCAGTGAGAAGTGTGGCTGCAGGTCCACTGTGAGGTTGGTGGAGTTCAGTACTGTTTCATTTTCAATTCCGCCGGTTGAATTCAGCTGGAATGCCACTGAACTTGCCCTTACCCTGAAGACCTTACCATTTGCATTTTCAACGACGAATAGCCACCTGTAGCTCTTTCCATCTTCCATGTAGAGCTTTGCTGCTCCCTGGGGTACCGGTGCCCCTGTGAAGGAGCTGAGCCAGACCTCCTGGACACCTTCAGGTACCGTGTAATCTGCTGAGGGTCCGCTGAGGTCACCGGTGTAGTACCACTTTATGGTTGCATCTGTGATGTTACCCTCAAGGAGTTCAAGCTTTGCATCGACCGCCACTGTGGGATCAACGTCCTGGAGGTCATCACTGTAGTTAACATCGACAATTATCTGTGCGGGGTCCGAGGCGTTCTGCTGCATTGTCAGGTTAACAGCATTGGAGGGTATATCCGCTGCTGATGCACCTGAGATACCTGCAGCGAATGCAAGCAGGACCAGTAATGGTAGCACAATATGTTTGTCTTTCAAGTTTTCACCTCCACATTATTCAAATATTAGATAGATATATTTAATATAAAAATTTTTTTGTTTAACTGGAATCATAAGACTTAAGTTCTGTTATTAATTTAAATCTTGAGAATGTACATATAATTCAAGTCAAGTACATTAAAAATTGATATGAACCATATTTACCTAGAAATAGCAGATTATGGCTCCCCAGATCCAGTCTCAAGTATTGTCATGAATCAGATCACTTCAAACATGACTGACAATTTTTTATTAAAAAAATAACTACATATACTTTTTTATTAAAAATTGTAGCTACCTGAGAACCATTTATAAAAATTTTGAAGCCCCCTTATGATGTGAATCACCAATGTAAATCATATTAATCCAGAAAAACGCCAAAATATCCATTCAGATTACCCTTATTAAAATAAGGAACAATTCAGGGGATTATTCAGTTCTCAATCAAAGTTCTGAAAAATTAAGGAGAGGGTGCATTCAGCGGACCGGATCAGTTTTCATTTAGGACTATCATCTTTGTGCGTGTCATGTCCCTTATGGCGTACTTGACACCCTCCCTACCCATTCCACTGCACCTGAATCCCCCAAAGGGCATGTGGTCCACCCTGAATGTGGACTGCTTGTTTACAAGCACTGTGCCGGCCTCAATTTCCCTGGCCATCCTGAGGGCCGTCCTTATGTTCTCTGTGAAGACCCCTGCCTGAAGTGCATAGCAGGTCCCGTTGGCAATTCTTATGGCCTCATCAGCATCGGTGAACCTTATTATTGGGGAGACCGGACCAAAGGTTTCCCTTTCAATAACCTCCATGCCGGGCACCACATGGTCAAGCACCGTGGGTTCAACAAAGTTACCCCTCCTTGAACCGCCACAGAGGAGTTCAGCACCATCCTCAACCGCCGCCCCGATTACCCTCTCAACCTCAATGGCGGCATCCTCATTTATCAGGGGCCCAACATCTGTTCTTACATCCATTGGGTCCCCGGCCCTTAAACTCCCTGTTCTATTCACGAGTTTATCTGCGAATTCATCGGCCACGTCCTCATGGACTATCATCCTCTTAACGGCTATGCAGACCTGTCCAGAGTAGAGGTAGGATCCCCTCACAGCAGCCTCCACTGCAGAGTCGATGTCCGCGTCATCCATGACAATGAGGGGGTCGTTGCCTCCCAGTTCAAGGGTGATCTTCTTCATGGAGGCCCTGGCAGATATGTACCTCCCGACCTCAACACTTCCAGTGAAGGTTATCTTATCAACGAGGGGGCTGTCAATGATAACATCCCCCACCTCTGAGCCCCTCCCGGTTACAGCGTTAACAGCGCCGGCCGGGAAGTGCTCACTGAGGATCCATGCCAGCTTCAGTGCAGATAGTGGGGCCTCGAGGGATGGCTTAAGGATAGTGGTGTTACCGGCTGCAAGGGCCGGGCCAACCTTGTGTATTGCAAGGTTGAGGGGATAGTTGAAGGGGGTTATTGCCGCAACAACCCCGAGGGGGATTCTGACTGTGAAGCCAGTGAGACCCTTCCCGCCTATACCCGCGTCCATGGGGATTGATTCACCGTAGAGCCTTCCTGCCTCCTCTGCAGAAAGCCTTGCAGTTTCAACTGACCTCTTCACCTCGTCACGTGAGAACCTTATTGGTTTTCCTGACTCAAGGGTTATCAGCCTTGCAAATTCATCCAGCTCTGTCTTCAGTTCGTCTGCAACGTCATAGAGTTTCTCAGATATCTTCCTGGCTGATAGGTCCGCCATTGCATCCCTGGCCCGGTGGGCCGCCCTTATGGCCCTCTCAACATCACTTCGACCTGCAAGTGGGACCCTATCCACCTCATCCCCGTTGAAGGGGTTCCTGACGGTGAAGATTTTCTCTCCACTCGCCCCCTCGCCATCAATAATCATCTCCATCTGGAAACACCCCGTAAAGGATCAGCCCACAGAGACGTAGCCCTGCTCTGGATTATAGATTCAAAATTATAAATCAATCAAAGCCGGTATGTGCCCTAGAACTTGTTCTTAAGGCCCTTTATCGAGTTTGTAACATTCTGAACATCTGAGTTCATGGCTGTTTGAGATCCCCTGACATAATTGCGGTACCATACAACCGCCACCGTTACGATGACTATTATACCCCCGAATACAAGTATGAGTTCAGCGGATCCCTGACCTGATTCATCGGCAATTAAACCATGCAAAGCCTTAACCTCCCTATGGTGCCATGCTACTTACAAGTGTCATTCCGAAACTTCCTATCACATAGAATATTGCATATGCCATTATGGAGAGCGGAACAGCGAATTTAACACCCTTCCTTGCACTCCCGTACATTATGATGCCTATCAGGAGCCCTGCTATTATGGAGTGAATTATTATGTAGCCTGAAGCAGCGATCTTTGCAGCCCCCAGGATGGGGTTTGGTTTTCCCACTGACTCCATGAAACCTGAGTAGACCATTATCATCCCCAGGGCGAAGGGTGCTGCGATTATGGCCGCGACAACAAGGAACATGACTGACATCATGACGTTGGCCTTCCTCTCCCTCTTAAGTGCAAGGACCGCCCTCAGGTCCTCTGCAACGGTTTCAATGACATCTGAAAGGCTTCCACCGGCTCTTCTACCCTCAAGTATCATCCTGAATGTCCTGTCAAGGTTTTTTGACTTCAGGCGCTCGCTCATTGATAGTATGGCTTCATCGAATGTTCTGCCGATCTTTATCTCAATAACAGCCCTCTTCAGTTCATCATACAGGGGTCCCTCCCCCTGTCGGGATACATCCTCAAGGGCTGATTCAAGGCCCACACCCGCCCGCAGGAGAGAGGCTATCTGCCTCAGGAAGTCGGGTGTTGACTGTTCAATGGCATCAACGCGCCTCTCCATCATTATAAAGATGTATGCCCCCAGCATGATTGACGGCAGGGAGAATCCTACCAGTACTGCGAGGATAACACTTAAACCAAGAAGGGCTGCAACAACGGATGCAATAACTGCAAATATGGCCCCTCCAAGGAATGCAAGGGTTACTATCTCTGATGCCTTTACATACAGCCCGGTCCTTATGAGGGTCTCCTGCAGCCTGAGGAGCAGCCTATCAGGTATTATGTTCTCAAGGGCATCGCTCATTGGTTTCAGTGCGCTTGGTACTACGGCCATCTCAACACCACATTCCAGTGTAACATCATGCTCTGTTACTAACTATCTGGCGCCTATTATTTATAATTACCACATCAACTCAGTGCATCAGGCAGCCGGTTCATAACACCCTCACCCACCACGACCATGTCCTCAACCCGCACACCGAACTCGCCCGGGATGTAGATCCCTGGTTCAACTGTCAGGACCATCCCTTTCCTCAGGACGGTTTCATCACCTGCTGCCAGGGATGGCTTTTCATGGACATCAAGGCCCACCCCATGACCTGTTGAGTGTATGAAGTTATCAGCATAGCCATATTCCCCTATAACTCCTCTGACAGCACTGTCAACATCACATGCCCTTGCACCAGGTTTGAGGGCCTTCACCCCCGCCCTTTTAGCTTCAAGGACAATTTCAAGTACCTCATGCTCCCCTTCACCCTCAACGATTGTCCTTGTGGTGTCGGAGTGGTAGCCCTCCCTGACAGCCCCCCAGTCAATCAGTACCGGTGACCCGGTGGTGTTTGCTGTTGGCACCGCATGGGGGATGCTTGACCTCTCCGATGATGCCACTATGGTGTCAAAGGATACCCCCTCAGAACCGGCCAGGCGCATGGTGTAGTCAAGTCTGGCGGCTATCTCAATTTCAGTCCCATTAAATTCAAGTTTTTTGAATGAGTTCTCTGCTATCCTCAGGGCCTCCTCCATCCTTTTAAGTTCCTCCCTGTCCTTGACCATCCTGATACCTGATACAGGATCCATGACCCTGAAGTCCCCACCGATGCCGAGCCTCTCAAGGAGGCCCACGGGGGTGGCCGGTTCAACAAGCACGCCTGAGAGGTCGAATGATTCTCTCACATCCCTTATTCTCTTGAAGGTCCTCACATCAACCCGGGATTTCACCATGGCGGATTCTCTATCCATCTCACTCACAAGGAGTACCGGTTCATCCTCAAGGATCAGGAATGAGGTGGCTGTTGGCATGAAGCCTGAGAGGTAGTATATGTTCTTCCTTGCAGTTATAAGGGCCCTTTCGCCCTCCTCATGAATATTCTCAAGGGCACATTCGATTCTATTCAACCTATCACCTTTCCATACATCCATTCATCACCAGAGGACAGAGAGTTAAATATCCTCTCCCTCATTCAGAAACTTAACTATCCTGTCCCTCATTATGCCTTCAAGTTCATCCATAACAGGCTCCGGGACCTTACCTTCAAGTGGGACAGGTATGTGGCCGAACTCTCTGTCCCTGAAGGTTTCACCTCCGAACCTGACCGGCCTGCTGTACCTTGGATGGAAGTGCCAGTGCACCTCAGGGTCCGGATCCTCTGATCTGAAGGCCGAGTTCTTGAAGCAGCTCCAGTTGAAGAGGTCCGGGTTGAAAAGTTCCCTCACGGCAGACTCAAGGCACCTCAGAATCCATGCAAAATCAGCCCACTCCCCATCCATGAGCTCTGAGAGGTCCCTGCACTTCCTCCTGAGGGCCACGACGCATGTCCCGAGGTATCGCTGGCTCGGTGCAAGGTAGATTATCCAGTGCCGTGTTCTGGCAAGTTCGCGTCCATAGTACCCATCCAGGCCACAGTATTCACAGGAAGCCACAGGAATCACCACACCATTTAATAAGGTTTAATTAAGAGTATACCTCCTTATATATAGAACATGGGGTGCCATGATGAAATCTGTACTGAACCAGGCACTGAAGAACATAACATCCCATGAAATCTGTACTGATCCAGATCAGGGACTGGTGGTGAAGTTGGGGGAACTTAGAAAATTCGTTACAAGTGAATTCGTATTTGGTGACGGGGCAAGATTCCTTGCTGGCAGATACGCCCTGAACCTCGGAGCCGACAGGGTCCTCCTTGTGACCGACAGGGGATTAATGAAGACTGGATTCGTTGATGATGTCAGCTCCTCCCTTGAGGAGGAGGGCCTCGACTATGTCATCTTTGATGACATGACGCCCAACCCCCGTGACCATGAGGTCATGGAGGGGGCTGAGGTCTTCGATGCCGAGGAATGCAACATGATAGTTGCCCTGGGTGGTGGAAGCCCCATTGACTGTGCAAAGGCCATGGGTGCTGTTGTATCCAACAGGATGCACGTACTTGACTTTGAGGGTGTTGATATGATCCCGACCCCATCGGTTCCCATAATATGCATCCCCACAACTGCAGGGACAGGGGCGGATGTCTCCCAGTTTGCAATCATCCTCGACACCCGGAGGATGGTGAAGATAGCCATCATAAGCAAGGCCATGGTACCCGACGCATCACTCATAGACCCTGAGACCACCGTCACCATGGACCGGGAACTGACAGCTGCAACAGGTATGGATGCCCTTGCCCATTCCATCGAAGCCTATGTATCCAATGCAAGCTTCCATCTGACTGACCTCAACGCCCTGGACGCCATCAGAATCATAAGCAGGTGCCTCCCATCTGCCGTTGATGAACCCGGGAACATGGAGTACCGTGAGGGTATGATGCTTGCAAGCCTCGAGGCTGGTCTTGCATTCTCAAATGCCAGTCTGGGACTTGTCCATGCAATGGCCCACAGCCTTGGAGGCAAACTTGACATGGCCCACGGTGAGGCCAATGCACTGCTACTTGAACACGTGATAGAATTCAACTACCCTGGAGCCAGTGAACGGTACCATGAAATCGCACGGGCAATGGGCCTCAGGGGCTCGGGGCCCGCCGAGCTCATTGATTACATCCGGGAATTCAGGTCCGGTATAGGGATCGACATGACCCTGGAGGATCTCGGCGTCGGGGAGGACGACATACCTGAACTTGCAGAGGCCTCAATGAAGGACCCCTGCATTGTAACAAACCCTGTACGGCCCTCAATTGAAGATGTTGAGGCCATATTCAGGAGGGCCCTCTGAGGTGCTGGTGAAATGTCTGATAGAGACTGGGAAACCCTCCGGGAAAAGATAATCGGATTCGGTGAGAAATCCGTAAGGAAGAGCTACTACCCGAGACTTCAGGAGTCAATGGCCGAACTTGAGAGGTTCAGAAAACTCCTTGACTGCACAGATGACGCCATATTCCTGGTTAAAATCCCTGGTGGTGAACTCGTGGATGCCAACCGTTCAGCCTGCGTAAGGTTAGGATACTCCACCAGGGACATCCCGGGACACGTGGTATACGATCTCCTGCCAGGGGAACTCCACAATGTATTCCATGGAATACTGGAGGGTGATGAGGACAGGGTGACCATGGATGGTCGTTTACTTAAGAGGGACGGCGATGAGGTGCCCGTTGAGATAAAGGTAAACATCCTTGATTTTAAGGGTGATAGATACGCTGTGCTCGTTGCCAGGGATATAAGCGAAAGGCTGAGGATGGAGTCAGAGCTGATGAAATCCCTCAGGGAGAAGGAGGTCCTTCTGAGTGAGATACACCACAGGGTCAAGAACAACCTCCAGATAATATCAAGCCTTCTGAGCCTCCAGAGCCATGGTATCGATGACCCATCATGCAGGTCTCTTCTTTCAGAAAGTCAGGACCGGATAAGGTCAATGGCACTCATACATGAACAGCTCTACCGCTCAGGGGACTTCAGCTCCATAGAATTCTCATCATATGCCTCAAGGCTCCTCAAGAACCTTAAAAGATCATACGCCGCCGGGAAGAATATCGAGGTATCAGTGGACACCGAAAGCGTGAAGCTCAGCCTTGAAACATCAATACCTCTGGGGCTCATACTAAGCGAACTGGTGACCAACGCCCTCAAACATGCATTTAAGGGAAGAGATAGTGGTAATATAATTGTTAAATTTAAAAAGGATGGTGATTACTGCGTCCTTGAGGTCAGGGATGATGGTGTGGGTTTCAATGAGGAGAAGATCAGGAACAGCGCCTCCCTGGGCTTTAGACTTGTTGAAATACTCACAGAACAGCTGGACGGATCACTGACATACTCCGGAGAGAACGGAGGACTTTTCAGAATAAGGTTCAGAGAAACCCTCTACAAAGACAGACTGACCAACTAAAGACCCGAAACACTTTTCATACTCTGAGAGGATGATACACATTATACCGTCTCAAGCTTTATTAAAGGCTTAAAAGGTTAAATAAAGGTTCTTGTATCTCTGAAGGTGGTGAAGGGCCATTTCAGGGCCCCATCAAAGCCCATGGAAAGCATTATAAATGGTGCCCTATGTTAATATGAATATGGTTAGATTCAACAGGGAAGAGGTCAGGGACATTCTCGTGTCCATGGTTGTAATTGCAGGCGTATTCGCCTATGTTTTCTCAGGAAAGAACATTCAGACTGCAGTGGTTCTTCTTCCAGCAACCCTGATCACGGTTGGCCTTGGATTTGTCCTCCATGAGATAGCCCATAAACTGATGGCCATAAGGTACGGTTTCTGGGCAGAATACAGGCTATGGTTTGAGGGCCTTCTGCTTGCACTGGTAACGGCCTACTTCGGATTTGTCTTTGCAGCCCCCGGTGCGGTCTACATCCATGGCAACTACATTGAGAGGGATGTGAACGGTAAGATATCCCTTGCAGGACCCCTAACAAATATAATCCTTGCAATCATGTTCCTCATGGTATCCACGGTACTCCCATCACCCATCAACCAGGTGGCATTCCTTGGATACGCTGTCAACAGCTTCCTCGCCCTCTTCAACCTCATACCCCTAGCGGTGCTTGATGGGGCCAAGGTTTTCAGGTGGAACCCCCTGATCTGGCTCCTTGCAGCCGCAGCTGCATTTGCTCTGACATTCAACAGCATGTTCTGAGTGGTTAAGATGTTCCGGGATATTCCTGTCAGGTACATTGGATGCACCCACAGGGCCGTGAGGCCCTCCGAAACCCTGAAGGCCTTCAGGGACAAACTCTCCATGATAGGTGTTACAAGGATCACCGAGATAACACACCTCGACCGCATCGGCATACCCGTATTCTCCGCCATAAGACCAACAGCAGAGGATGGGGCTGTGAGCATATACGCCGGTAAGGGCGCCACCAGAACCCAGGCAAGGGCCTCCGCCATGATGGAGGCCTTTGAGAGGTATTCAGCAGAAAGAAAACCCGAAGATGAAACATTCACAGCACAGCCAGAGGACTGTGACGGCCTTGACCCTGAGTCACTGATACTTCCAGGATCTGCTGATCTGAAATCTGAACTGGAGTGGATTAATGCAGAGAACCTCACCGGTGATGAGGAGGTCCCGGTACCTGCAAATGCTGTTTTTCATCCATACAACCCTCCGGAAGGCTGCATGAGTCTGTTCCGATCAAACACCAATGGACTTGCATCAGGGAATGCGAGGGAGGAGGCCATATTCCACGGGCTGATGGAGGTGATTGAAAGGGATGCCTGGAGCCTCTTCGAGGCTAGGAGGGGTCCCAAAGTGGAGGTTGACTGCTCAGGGACGGATAATGATATAATATCAGGGCTCCTTGAGAAGTTCCATGCCGCTGGTGTGGAGGTGACCCTGGTTGACCTTACAGCGGACACAGGGGTTGCGACGGTGGCTGCGGTTGCAGATGACACCGTCCTAAAGGATCCGGCCCTCCTCACCATGGGCGTCGGGACCCACCTTGACCCTGAAATTGCGGTTATAAGGGCCCTTACAGAGGTCGCCCAGAGCAGGGCCACCCAGATACATGGAACCCGGGAGGACACCGTCAGGGCCGAGTTCATGAGACGTGCCGGGTATGAACGTATGAAGAGACTCAACAGGCACTGGTTCAGTGAACCGGAGGACACGATTACCCTGGATGACATGGAGGACCTCTCAACAAGGTCATTCATGGGAGACCTTGAGATAACCCTCAGGAAACTGCATGAAGCCGGGCTGAAGGATGTTTTCTATGTTGACCTCACCCGTGATGTGGGGGTCCCCGTCGTCAGGGTCATAGTTCCGGGGCTTGAGGTCTTCTCTGTTGACCCAGAACGTGTGGGGCGTCGCATCAGGTCCTCCATCTGAGGAGTCTGTAAAAGACCGGATTCTATCAAAGGTGTTCCCAAATCAGGAGCTCCCTCCTTCTGCTAGCCACAACAAACATCAGCAGCACATCATCTAAAAGATTAATTATCAGCGCCAAGATACCAACCAACATGCATGGTAAGAAAATAATCATCTTCACGGGACCATCCCTATCACACACTGAAGCCTCCAGTATCCTTGAAGCCGAGTACAGGCCACCGGTGAGGAGGGGTGACATCCAGGAGGCCATGAAGGAGAACCCTGACATAATAGGCATAATAGACGGTGTTTTCCACCAGAGCCCTGCTGTTGGTCACAGGGAGATCATTGATGCCATCAGGAGGGGTGTGAAGGTGGTTGGAGGGGCCAGCATGGGGGCCCTGAGGGCCTCAGAGCTCAGTGACCTTGGAATGGTGGGTGTTGGCCGCATCTTCAGATCATACCTTGAGGGTGAAATCGAATCGGATGATGACGTTGCAGTTGCCTTTAACCCTGAAACCCTGGAGCCCCTCTCTGATTCCCTTGTCAGCATAGAATTCAACCTTAAAAGAGCCCTCAGGAGGGGTGTGATAAGAGAGGATGATTTCAGGAAACTTATGAATACCGCGAGGAACCTCTTCTACCCCCTCCGTAATTACAGGAGGATCCTCCATGAAAGCGGGATCCCTGATGATGTTAAAGAATCCCTGCGCTCTTTCCTTGAATCAGAGGGCAGGGACCTTAAAAGGGAGGACGCACTGGAGGTCATCCGTCATATAAAGAGACTTGCATATACAGAATAGGTTCCAGAAAGTAAAAAGCGGACAGAACTACACATAACAGAACCCTAAATAGGCAGGAGATAACACTGAACTAAACCACATAACAGGACCATGACTGCTGAAAAATAAAAGAGACTACAGCGAATTATGATGAACCTCACAGGACTATGGATGTGTTATCATGGATCTTGAATCAAAGGTTGAAAGGGTTAAGATGGCCCTCAGGGGTGAGAGGATCGCCGTTGGATTCTCGGGTGGTGCTGACAGCACAGCTCTCCTTGATATGGCTGCAGATGTTGCTGATGCTGTGGTCGCCTTCACCGTGGATACCGGTGTGATGCCCCGTGGCTTCATTGAGGGGGCTTCAGGTATAGCCAGGGATATCGGTGTTGAACATGTGGTGCTTGAGATGAATCTCCTTGATAACCCTGAATTTGCGAAAAATGCTGCCGACAGGTGCTTTGTGTGTAAGAACATCATATACAGTTCCATAATCAGGGAAGCTCATAACAGGGGCCTTGATGTGGTTGTAGACGGAACCACAGCCAGTGACATGTTCGAGGACCGCCCTGGGGTCCTTGTAAATCACATGCTTGGAATAAAAACACCCCTACTGGACGCCGGGATGAAGAGAAGTGATGTGATTGAATACCTCAGGTCCAGGGGACTTAACTATCTGGAGGAAACCACCTGCCTTGCAACGAGGATCCGGACAGATGAAGAAATCACCCCCGAGATTATAAACAGGGTCTCCTATGCTGAAAGCCTCATCAGGGGCTTTTACGGTTATGGAAAGGTCCGTGTCCGCCATGAAGGGGGATCCGCCATAATAGAGGTTGATGAACCAGAAAGGCTCCTTGAGGCGGCCATCATAAGGCACCTGGATGATGAGCTGAGGGCCGTTGGATTCAGCAGGGTCCTCCTTGACATTACAGGAACCAGAAATACCGGTGATGATGCCATGATCTACAGGCCCTGCCGTGACGCTGAATCAAGGATAATGTTCGAGGTTAAGCTGCCCTACAGCATAGATATTGCCGGGACCTGCAGGGAACTCATGGATAGGGAGCCAAGGTGTTCAGAGAAGATGGGGGTCATAATGCTGGAGATCGGTGATGGGAACATCACCATCTTCAGGAACGGGAAGATCGTTGCAAGGAGGGTCAAAGACCAGGATGAAGCAGAGAATCTCCTCCTTGAGGTACTACCCCACATAATAAGGGAGCCTGTCAGTTAATGAACCAGCAAAAAGGATTGCGGGAAACCTGGAGGCTCCAGTTAACTGAAGCCACTAGAGAACCCTCCTCACATTCTCATCCACCCTTCTCCTGAAGGATGTCATCCTCCTGAGGAGACCCCTTGAGTCAGGGCCCCTCAGAATCAGGTCCTCCTCAATACTGAAGTGTACGCCGTCGGCGCTTATCTCATTGAAGACCACCTCAACCTCATTCGAGTCATCGGGGATGTCATTGGTCCTCAGATCGTAGTCAACAAGTAGTTCATCATGCTCCAGGACATCTGAAACAGCGGCCTTGAGCGTCATCTCCAGTACATCCAGAAATGTTTCTATGACCGGGAGGTCGTTCCACCAGCAGTATCCGAGGAGCATCTTGAGCTGTATATCCCTTATTGAGACCTCTCCATGGTTCTTAACTGCAACTGTGAGAACCCCCCGGGAGGTTCTCAGCGTTATCCTCTGGTCAGTCATTTCCATCAATGAGAGCATTTATAAGGTCATTGGCCCTTGCAAGTCCAACGAGGTCTCCTTCATAGTCTATGATGGGTATCTGCTCAATCTTCCTCCTCTTCATCTTTTCTGCGCAGGAGGTTACGGTTGCTGATGTGGTTGCAGTCACAATATCCGTGGTGGCAACATCCCTGACCTCCTTGTCAGGGAATCTCAGCTGATTCTTTATAACATATAGGACGTTCTTGCTGTCCCATGACCACCTGTCACCCTCTGTACCGACTGAAGTGTTGTGGACTGTGCTCTCTGAGACAACCTCACTCTCATTTATGAAGTCTGTCTCTGTGAGGACACCTGATAGTTTTCCCCTGTTGTTGAGGGCGAGGAGCACCTTTAACTTGAAGTACCGCATTATCTCAAAGGCAACGTTGAGTGGTGTCCTGTCCCATGTGGTGGGGATGTTGCGTGTCATGTAATTCTCAACCGGTTCCTGGATGTCCATCTCAGCGATGGCCCCTGCAACGAGGTCATAGCTTGTCACTATACCCACAAGCCTGTCCCCATCCACAACAGGGACCCTGCGGATGTTGTTCTCCAGCATCCGCTCTGCAGCCACCCTGACGTCATCATCAGGAGATACTGTAACCGGGTTTCTTGTCATTATGAGGGCTATCTGCTCCTCATCAGGGTTTTCAACAAGATCAGATCTTGTTATTATACCTACAAGTTCTTCTGTCCCCTTCTTAACCACGGGAAGCCCTGAAACATTCTTCTTTCTCATGAGTTCAAGGGCTGTTGCCCTGTTCCCTGGTACGGTAACATAGTGTATGTTCTCTGACATTATCTCCCTTACAAGCATGACCAACACCAAAATTAATTCGTAAAAAAAGTTTTTTCAGTGAACCACGAGGACCGGGCAGCCTGCGGATCTTACAACCTTCTCGGCCACGCTTCCCAGAAGGAACCTGTCAAGACCGTGTTTGCCTGAGGTACCCATTACCACAAGGTCCACGCCCTCCTTCTCCACTGTCCTCAGTATGGCATCTGCAGGTGAACCCTCATCGGTCCTCAGTGTTAACTTTATATCAGCCCCTGACTCCTCAACAAGCTTTTTAACAGCCTCCAGGGACCTTGAGGCCTCCTCCTCGAGCATCTCCCGCAACCTTATTATAAGGTCGTCGGCTGGTAGACCCACCAGTGAAGATGTCTCCATAACGGTTAAAGCAATTATTTCAGCTCCGCTTTCCCTGGCAATCCATATTGCATGTTCAGCAGCCTTATTGGCCTGTTTTGAGCCGTCGGTCGGGAGCGGGATTTTACTGTACATAGCCTCACCTCTTAACTAGTTTACCTTTTATTATTAAATATATTATATTTTTCGATTCTGTCCGGTTTATGATTGAGAGATATGGATCATCTGACACTTTCTCAACAAGGATGAGGTCCGCGGGGAAGCCCTCCTCAATCACGCCTGTGCCTGTGAAGGCTGATGTGTTGGATGTGGCCATCCTCAGCACCTCCACCGGTGGGAAGTAGCTGCGTGTGCATCCCCTTGTGACCTTGAGTGTGTACTCCATCTCACGCAGCATATCAGGGGAGTTGAACATGAGGTTGTCTGTGCCAAGGAGAAGGTTGATGCCCATCTCATGCATCCTCCTGATGGGGGGTATGCCAGATGAGAGCACCCCATTGGACCTGGGACAGAGGACCACCGACGCCCCCATCTCCCTCACAAGTTCAAGGTCCCCCCTGACAGGGTTTGTGAGGTGGACAAGGAGTTTGAATCCTGCTTTGAGGGCCCTTTCAACCTCACTCATGCCTGTATCCTCAAGGGACCTTCTCTGTGACTCCCTGTGCTCTGCAACGTGTATGGATGCTAGCTTCCCTGCCCTTTCACATTCCTCAACGATTATGGATGCTGTTTCATCCGTTATCTCACCCATACCGCTGGGGGCGAATCCATCTGAAACCTTCAGGACCCGCCTGACCCGCCGCCGGATCTCAGCCGGGGATGCCCCTGGATCAAAGACCACGGGATCCCTTCCAAGCACAATCCCTGAGATGGAGAGGTCAGTGAGGGCCTCCCTGAGGAGTTCAACACCCTCAGGGCCTCCCTCCCTGTAATCAATGAATGATCCTATCCCATGGGTGATCATGTCCCTGGCCGAGTTTCTCATGGCCTCCACGAGCATCCGGGGGGGTGAAGATTCCAGTATTCTGTGCTTGAGGCCATGAGGGGGCCTCACTATATCCTCAAGTGGTTTTCCATCACCCACATCAAGGGCGACTGAGTCCCCGATGTGGACGTGTGAATTTATGAGTGCAGGGCATACTATGAGGTTTGATGCATCTATTCTCTCGTCTGAGCTGACTCTTTCATCTGTTATCTCATTTATTATTCCATCCTCAATCACCAGGTTCTTCCGCTGGGGTGTGAGCTCAGGGCCCCTCAGGATGGTTCCATTTTCAACCACAAGCATGTTCATTTATAAGGGCGCCATGTTCTTTAATATTTTCTGGATACCTGGTTATTTTCCGGAGAAAAAGAACATATAAAGTGACAGAACCATCACTATTCACTTAAAGAAAGGAAGAAGAGGAAAAACTCTAAAACCTCCTCAGATTGTTTGTCTCGGACTTCTCAGCGACCCTGTTGTAGTAGTCCACCTTAACCGTGCCCCTGGAGTACCTGTAGTAAGTTTTAAGGGTGATGCTTGCACCGGGGTTAAGGGTTCCTGTGTAAACCTGTCTGTAGTTTTTTGTTGGGTAGCTGCCATACCAGACCCTTGTGTAGAAGTTTCTGGCAGCGGCTGTACCCTGATTCCTGATGTATATGTACAGTGTGCTACCTGATTTTCTGGTCCCTGTGACCACGAGATCCGGTTTCGGGTTTCCAACGGTTAATGTCTTCTTCTTAACTGATATGAGGCCATTGGGGTCTGTAGCTGTCAGTGAAACCGTGTAGTATCCCTCACGGGCATAGGTGTGTGTAACATTGGAACCGGTGGCGGTTGAACCATCACCAAAGTTCCATTTAAGTGTCAGGTCGTCCCCATCAGGGTCATATGAGGTTGAAGTGAATGCAAATGTCCTGATTGATGTTGAGCCACAGTAGGCGTAGCTGAAGTCAGCCACAGGTTTGCTTCCTGTGAAGGTGGGCCTGTTCTTTGTAATGTACCATTCCTCTGCAGCTGCATCATCGTAGGGTGTTGTCTGATTAAACCGGGGAAATGTTCCGTTCCAGTCCCCGACGAAGGCCGCGTATCCATGATCGTTGCGCCACACCTGCGTTCCATTGTACAGGGTGCTCTGATTTATAACCTCATAGTTCTGCTGGTTGGCCTCATAGAAGTTCCTGGCACCATTGAGGAAGTCATAGATTATCTCGGCACCATCCCATGCAGTTGCATAGTAGTTGGCCCCTGCCCCCGTGAACATCCTTGCAAAATTGTAAACAGTTTCAACGGGGTTTTTAACCTCATAGTCCTCAACCCAGCCGGTTGAGAAGCATACGTGGAGTAGAATTGCTGGTATGCCATACTTGAATGGAGCATAGAATGTGGTGCCGTTCACCATCATCATGTCACCGGCACCCCATATGTACCCATCCCTTGCAACAAGGCCAAATGGTGGTGTGGCGTTGCCTCCACGGCCATCATAGTGGCCCGCCATGTAGCCACCGTGTCCAGCGTATATCACTGCATCTGCCCCGTACATACCCTTCAGTATGTTCTTGACGGTTGCATTGTTCCTGTAGAGCTCAAGAACCTGGTAACCCCTGTTTTTGAGGGTCGTTGCAACCTTCTTTGCCTCATCATACATGTAAGGGCTGTCGGAGAGGCTATCTGCTACTATGAGTATGTGGGCCTCTGCCACTGGAAATGTGATGACTGATGCGATGATGAGTGCTGTGACTATAAATCCTGATACCCTCATCGTATTCACCGATCAGCTTTATGGCTTCACATAAACTTAAACATATGATGGTATCTTGGTGCTCAGACTCACATACCATGGTATTCGTCAAGTGACTTCACTGTTATTTTTCCCATGCGGACTGCTTCAATGGCATTCAGGGCCGCCCTGGCCCCGGCGAGTGTCGTGACGTAGGGTATTCCCAGTTCAACCGCCATCCTCCTTATGAGGTAGCCGTCATCGGCTGACTGCTTCCCTGATGGTGTGTTTATTATGAGACCAACTTCACCGTTGAGGATGGCGTCCCTGATGTTTGGTGACCCCTGGCTCACCTTCCTCACAACCTCTATATCCGCTATGTCACTGACTGCCCTGGCCGTTCCCCTGGTTGCCATGATCCTGAAGCCGAGTTCATCGGCCTTTTTAACGATATCAGCTATCTTATCCTTGTCCTGGTCCCTGACACTTATGAAGACCTTCCCCTCGTTGAGGAGGTCCATGCTGGCTGAGAGCTGGGACTTGTAGTAGGCTATGCCAAAGTTCTCATCTATTCCCATGGCCTCACCCGTTGATTTCATCTCAGGGCCCAGGACCGAATCTGCTCCAGGTAGCTTTATGAATGGGAATACAGATTCCTTCACAGCAACGTGTTCTATATCCTTCTCCTCTGTGAGGCCAAGGTCCCTGAGCTTCGCACCCATCATGAGCCTCGCAGCCATCTTGGCAAGGGGAACCCCGGTCGCCTTGCTGACAAAGGGCACTGTACGGCTTGCCCTCGGGTTTGCCTCGAGTATGTAGACTGATGGATCTGAGTCTGGCTTTACAGCGTACTGTATGTTTATGAGGCCCACCACCTCAAGTTCAAGGGCCAGTCTCCTTGTGTAATCCTTTATGGTATCAATTATGTCCTCAGGGATGCTCTGTGGTGGTATCACGCACGCCGAATCCCCTGAATGCACTCCTGCCTCCTCTATGTGCTCCATTATACCTCCTATGTAGACGTCGGTGCCGTCGCAGAGTGCATCCACGTCGACCTCTATGGCATCCTCAAGGAACTTGTCCACCAGTATGGGGTGTTCAGGGGATACTCGGACAGCCTCCTTCATGTACTCCTCAAGCTCCACATCATCATAGACTATCTCCATTGCCCTTCCACCCAGCACATAGGAGGGCCTTACGAGTACAGGGTAGCCTATGCGTTCAGCCACGGCCCTTGCATCCTCAAAGGACTTGGCGATTCCGTAGGGTGCCTGGGGTATTCCAAGTTTATTCAGTACCTCAGTGAACCTTTCACGGTCCTCGACCCTGTCTATGCTCTCATGTGGTGTTCCGAGTATCCTCACACCAGCCTCTGCCAGGGGGACCGCCAGGTTTATGGATGTCTGGCCGCCGAACTGGACAACGACGCCCTCAGGTTTCTCCTTCTCGATGATGGAGAGGACGTCCTCGAGGGTGAGGGGCTCGAAGTAGAGCTTATCTGAGATGTCATAGTCTGTACTCACTGTTTCCGGGTTGTTGTTGACCATTATGGTCTCATATCCAGCCTCAGTGAGGGCCATGGCTGCGTGCACACAGCAGTAGTCGAACTCTATCCCCTGACCTATCCTTATTGGACCTGAACCTATGATGAGGACCTTTCTACGGTCTGATACCTCCACCTCATCTTCAAGGTCATAGCAGCCATAGTAGTAGGGTGTCCTGGCCTCAAACTCAGCTGCACATGTATCAACCATCTTGTATACCGGTTTTATATTGTTCTCAAGCCTCAGGGCCCTGATACTGGATTCATCCTTACCTGTGAGGGATGCGAGTCTCGAATCTGAGAAGCCCATCCTCTTGGCCTTGAGGAGTATGCGGGGGTCCTCCAGTGATTCCCTGGTGAGGGATGATTCAAATTCAGCTATGTTGCTTATCTTCTGGAGGAAGAATGGGTCTATCTGTGTCAGCCCATGTATCTCCTCTATGCTCATACCATCCCTGAGGGCTGTGTAGACCTGGAAGAGCCTCTGGTCAGTTGGATTTTCAAGGTCAGCACGTGTGTATGGTGTCTCAGTGAATCCGTCTGCACCGATGTCCAGGGACCTTATGGCCTTGTTGAGGGACTCCTCAAGGGTTCTCCCTATGGCCATGACCTCCCCCGTGGACTTCATCTGAACCCCTATCTCCCTGCTTATCCCCTTGAACTTGTCAAAGGGCCAGCGGGGAATCTTTGTGACCACGTAATCTATTGTGGGCTCGAAGGACGCCGGTGTCTCCTTGGTGATGTCGTTCTGTATCTCATCGAGGGTCATGCCGACGGCTATCTTGGCGGCTATCTTGGCTATGGGGTAACCCGTGGCCTTGGATGCCAGCGCACTGCTCCTGCTGACCCTCGGGTTCACCTCTATGACCTTGTATTCGCCGGTCTCCGGGTGGACAGCGAACTGTATGTTACAGCCACCCTCTATCTTGAGGGCCCTTATGATCTTTATGGCTGCATCCCTCAGCCTCTGGTTGTCCTCGTCGCTGAGGGTCTGGGCAGGTGCAACCACCACGCTTTCACCTGTGTGTATACCCATGGGGTCGATGTTCTCCATGTTACAGACGATTATGCAGGTGTCATTACGGTCCCTCATAACCTCGTACTCGAATTCCTTCCAGCCCAGGACTGACTGGTCAATGAGTACCTGGTTGATGAAGCTCATCTCGAGGCCCCTGGTTGCTATCTCAATGAGTTCGTCACGGCTGTGGGCCACCCCTCCCCCTGTACCTCCCAGGGTGAAGGCGGGCCTTACGATCACAGGGTAGCCTATCTCCTCAACCGCCTCAAGGGCCTCCTCTACTGAATTGACGGCCCTGGCTGCGGGTACTGGTTCATTGAGCTTCTTCATGAAGCTATCGAAGAGGTCGCGGTCCTCAACCCTTCTTATGGTTTCAATGGATGAACCTATAACACGGACTCCCTCCAGGGCCCCCATCTCTGCAAGGCCCGTTGCAACGTTGAGGCCTGTCTGACCGCCCATCGTTGGGAGTACTGCGTCAGGTTTCTCCTTCTGGATTATCTTGGCAACGATTTCAGGTGTGAGGGGTTCGACGTAGACCCTGTCAGCCATCTCCATGTCGGTCTGTATGGTTGCAGGGTTCGAGTTCACAAGTACGGTCTCTATCCCCTCCTCCCTGAGTGATTTACATGCCTGAGAACCAGAGTAATCGAATTCAGCTGCCTGCCCTATCTGTATAGGGCCAGAACCTATGATAAGTACCTTATTGATGCTTTCATCCCGCGGCATTTTATCCCCATTCCTCTCATCTAATATTCCCTTAAAACATCCGCAAAGCGGTCAAAGATGTTCACTGTGTCATGTGGCCCTGGACCCGCCTCAGGGTGGTACTGGACACTGAACACCGGGAGTTCCCTGTGCTCTATACCCTCCGGTGTTCCATCGTTGAGGTTCAGCTGTGTTATCTCTATATCAGTGCCCTTCACTGAATCAGGGTCAACCGTGAATCCATGGTTCTGGGAGGTTATTGAAACCGTTCCGCTCCTCAGGTCCTTCACAGGCTGATTTACACCCCTGTGACCAAACTTCATCTTGTATATGCGGGCCCCGAAGGCCAGGGAGATTATCTGCTGTCCGAGGCATATCCCGAATATGGGCAGACGTTCGGATAGTGTTTTAACCGTTTCTATGGCATCCCTCACCCTTGTGGGGTCCCCGGGTCCGCTTGATATGAGGAGCCCGTCGGGTTCGTAATCCATGATCTCGGCAGGTGATGTTGTGTAGGGTACAACAACTACCCCCAGATCCCTCTCAAGGAGGGCATCTATGCTGTTCCTCTTGATTCCACAGTCAACTATCACAACCCTCCGTGACGCATCCTCATTCAGGATTACAGGTTCCTTTACACACACCATATCCACAAGGTCTATCTCTGTTATGGATGGCTGCTTCACCGCCATTTCAAGCAGTTCCTCATCATCAATTTCCTCGGTTGCCAGGGCACCCTTCATTGCGCCCTTCTCCCTTATCTTTATTGTCAGGGCACGTGTATCCACCCCAGCTATCCCGGGGATCCCATATTCATCCAGGAACTCCGGGAGGGTCTTTTCTGATAGCCTGTGTGAGGGTGCAGGGCACATTTCCCTGACAATGAGACCCTCAGCCTTTATCCCATCTGACTGGTACCACTCCTCAGAGACGCCGTAATTGCCCTGTAAGGGGTAGGTTGGCATCAGTATCTGACCCCTGTATGATGGATCTGTGAGTGACTCAACATATCCTGTCATCCCCGTTGCAAAGACAACTTCCCCTGTTTTCACCGTCTCAGATCCGAAGGCTTCTCCTCTGATTATGGTACCGTCTTCCAAGGCGAGTTTTGCTTCCTTAAACATTTCACCACCATGATCCTGATTTCCTTTGATTAGATTAGACTGGTCGATATTCATGCCCATGGAGGGAATCAGGCTGTAGATCCATCCTCATGACCACAGCATCCTCTCCATCCTCATAGTAGTTCTCCAGTATCTTCTCCTCACTGAAGCCAAGGGCCCTGTAGAATTTTATGGCCCCTTTATTCCTTGCCCTTACCTCCAGTTTAATATTTTTAATGTGAAATTTTTCAAATATACTTATGGCTGTCATGACAAGTGCCGCCCCAACACCCCTCCTGCGGTAATCTTTATCAACTGCAAGTGAGATAATATGACCCTCATCCTCAAAACGGATCCAGAATATTATGAATCCAACGACCTTCCCATCCTCCTGGGCCACAAGGAAGCCTGCTCCAAGGTTGTAGATGTCCCTGAGGAGGTGGGCGGGGTATGGGTCCATGAAGGAGTCCCTTTCAATCTTAAGGACCGTCTTAAGGTCCTGTGGTCTGAACTCTCTTATTATCATCTCTATCTCCGTGGTATCAATGTGGAAGGATCTTGCAGTTTACATAATCAGGTGCTCGGGGCCGGGAACCCGTGTTGTTGAGGTGGGTGCCGGCAGGTTCCTCTATGTTTCAGATTACATCAGGAAACATTCAAAGGTTGATTTGGTTCTTACAGATATTAAACCTTCCCATGGAGGCATTGTACGTGATGACATCACATCCCCCAGGATGGAGCTATACAGGGGGGCCGCAGTAATATACTCCATAAGGCCCCCGGCAGAGATCCACAGCTCCCTCATGAGGGTCGCCGATGCTGTGGGGGCCCGGCTAATAATTAAGCCCCTGACCGGGGAGGATATTGTAACAGAGAGGAAGATGAAACTTGTCAATTATGGCCGGACATACTTCTATGAATACATACCGAAGTCCGCAGTAGGTGAAAAAATACCATAACCCTGTAAGATGAGTGCCTTGCCACCTTGATCCAGTAACTGGTACCGGGCACTGAATGTGCACATCACTTATATTATATTTATTATGAGATGGATATGGAAATAACGTTGAAGAACAGCCGGACTGTATGATTGATATGAGAACATCATTGAATAACTGACAGAAAATCCGCAGACTGACCTTATATGAGAGAATAACGTTGAAGAACTGGATTGACAGAATAGAATGAACCTATTTAAACGTGCTAATAAATTTAAGACGTGTTCAAAATGAAATGGGCTGATATGAGTTTAGATGAAGTTTTAAAGGAGCTTAAAACGTCCAGGGATGGTTTAAGCCGGGACGAGGCATCGAGGAGACTTGAGAAATACGGGAAGAACGAACTCGTTGAGGAGAAGAAGGCCGGCCCGGTGAAGCTATTCCTCAGCCAGTTCATGGATATACTCATAATACTCCTCATACTGGCTGCCGTTGCATCCTACTTCGTGGGTGACGTCCTTGACTCTGCAGTCATCCTCTTCGTTGTGGTTGTAAACGCCACCGTTGGGTTCATCCAGGAGTACCGGGCCGAACGTGCCATGGAGAAACTCAAGGGCCTGGTATCGACAGAGGCTGTCGTCATAAGGGACGGTGAGACCCTGAGGATCCCTGCATCCGAGCTAACCCTGGGAGACATGGTGATCATAGAGGAGGGAGACAACGTACCCGCCGACCTCCGGTTGATAGAAACCTATGATCTCCGGATAGACGAATCAGCCCTCACCGGGGAATCAATACCCGTCAGGAAGACACATGAAAATCCTGAAGATGAGAGGGATGTTATTGCATTCATGGACTCCAACGTTGTCTCAGGGCGCGGCAGGGGGGCTGTGATAGCCACCGGCATGGAGACCTCCATGGGTAAAATCGCCAGGATGATACAGGAGGATGAGGGTAAAACACCCCTCCAGGAGAAGATAATCTCCCTGGGGAAGAGCCTCGGCCTCATAGCAGTGGTGGTATGTGCCCTTGTATTCGCAATACAGTTCCTCCGCGGCCTGCCACTGGTGGACACATTCATGACAGCGGTTTCCCTTGCCGTCGCATCTGTACCTGAGGGGCTGCCAGCAATACTCACACTGACCCTTGCCCTTGGAATGCAGAGGATGGCCAGGAGCAACGCCATAGTGAGGAGGCTCCTTGCAGTGGAGACACTCGGTTCCTGCTCTGTGATCTGCACAGACAAGACAGGTACACTGACCCACAACCGGATGACCGTGAGGGAATCAGAGCTCACATCACCTGAAATGGCCCTCCTGGTATGCGCCCTCTGCAACAACGCCACATCATCTGAGGGGGGTGTGATAGGTGACCCCACAGATGCTGCCATACTGAGCTTCGCAGCTGAGAAGGGCTACCTGCGGGATGAACTCGAAAGGAAGTACCCCCGTCTGGCAGAGATACCCCTTGACAGTACAAGGAAGAGGATGAGCACCATAAACCAGCTGGAGGACGGACGGTACCTCCTCGTGAAGGGAGCCCCCGAGATAATACTCAGAAGATGCCGTTACATCGACAGCGGTGATGGTGTTAAGGAACTGACTGATGAAGAAGTGGAGAGGTGGCTCTCCAGACTCAATGATATGACCTCAAGGGCCCTCCGGGTGCTTGCACTGGCCTACAGGAAACTCCCTGACGGTGACGATGAGGAGAAGGACCTGGTGTTTGTCGGACTTGTTGGTATGATGGATCCGCCAAGAAGGGAGGCTGCTGATGCCATAGAAACCTGTAAGAGGGCCGGTATAAAGGTTGTTATGATTACAGGGGATCACAGGGACACCGCGGTTGCCATAGCACATGAACTGGGACTCATGGATAACGGGATGGCCCTCACAGGCAGGGAGCTTGATGAGCTCAGTGACGAGGAGTTCCATGAAATCGTTGAAGATGTGAGGGTCTATGCACGTGTTTTTCCCGAGCAGAAGGTCCGGATAGTT
The DNA here is from genome assembly GCF_000828575.1 of Methanothermobacter sp. CaT2. GTDB lineage: Archaea > Methanobacteriota > Methanobacteria > Methanobacteriales > Methanothermobacteraceae > Methanothermobacter. The sequence goes on from NZ_AP011952.1 coordinate 897,224, forward strand.
GAGGCCCTCCAGGGCAGGGGCCATGTGGTCGCCATGACCGGTGACGGGGTGAACGATGCTCCTGCCCTCAAGAAGGCCGCCATCGGTGTGGCCATGGGCAGCGGTACAGATGTGGCCAGGGAATCCTCCGACATGGTCCTCCAGGATGATAACTTCGCAACCATCGTCAGGGCGGTTAAAGAGGGCAGAACGATATTCGATAATATAAGGCGTTTTGTTAAGTTCCAGCTCTCAACAAACGTGGGGGCCATCCTGACAATTGTGTCAGCATCCCTCATCAACCTCCCGGTCCCCTTCAACCCGATACAGATACTCTGGATCAACATAATAATGGATGGACCACCTGCACAGTCCCTGGGTGTTGAGCCCCCTGAGTCAGATATAATGCTCCGCGGACCTGAAAGGGAGAATATACTCCCAAGGAGGAACATCCTGAGGATAATCCTTGCAGGTGCTGTGATGGCCGCCGGTACCCTGGGGCTCTACATGTACATGCTATCATCAGGAGCGGGGATTGAGAAGGCCATGACAGTGGCCTTCACGGTGTTCGTCGTTTTCCAGATATTCAACGTCTTCAACTGCAAGTCACGGACTGGCCTGTCAAACAGGGCGCTGATCCTTGCCGTTGTGGCCTCACTGGCCCTGCAGATCCTCGTGATCTACCTTGCACCCCTTGAGGGCATATTCAGGACTGTGCCACTATCAGTGGTGGACTGGGTGCTGATAGTCCTGGTGGCATCACTGATACTCATCCTCGAGGCTGTCCTGAGATTCTCTGATGGGAGAAATAAAGTAAAGGAGAACCGTGCAAACCCCTGAGATAAAGGAGTGAACAGAACAGTACCTCTGGAGAAGAAAAACAATGAACCCTGGAGATAAAGGAGTGAACAGACAGGAGAGTGGCCGGCAGAGAGAAAAAATGTCTGTCATCGTTATGGCCGGGACAGAGGATGCCAGGAGGATAATATCTAGGCTCTCAGGGATGCCATGGGTCGAGGTGACAGCCACTGCGACAACAGAGCATGGATCTGACCTTGCAGAGAAGTCTGGAGCCTCAAGGACAGTTACAGGAGCCCTGGACAGTGATGGGCTCCGTGAACTCATGGCAGACCTTGATGCCTGCATCCTGATTGACGCCACCCACCCCTTCGCAGCCCAGGCAACAGCAAATGCCCTCAGGGCCTGCAGGGAAACCGGAACCCTTTATGTGAGGTTTGAAAGGCCGGAAGTTAGCCCTGATGGAGTTATAAGGGTCGGTTCATTCAGGGAGGCCGGTGAAGTCGCCTCATCCCTCATAGGGGATGGGGAGGTTGTGATGCACCTTGCTGGTGTATCCACCCTGGGGGATGTCCTCAGATCCCTTGAACCTGAGAGGGTTGCTGTCCGCGTACTCCCCTCCACCTCATCCATCGAGAAATGCCTCCAGCTGGGGGTCCCGGCCAGCCATATCATCGCCATGCAGGGCAGGTTCTCAGCTGAAATGAACATTGCCATCCTCCGGGAATACCGTGCAGGTGCTGTTATAACCAAGGAGAGCGGTGAAACAGGTGGGCTCCCTGAGAAGGTTGAGGCGGCATCAGAACTCGGCATACCGGTTATACTCGTGGAGAGGCCGGAGGTTAACCTGGAGGGTGAGGCTGTCTTCGGTGACATCAACGACCTCATGGACCATGTGCTGAAGATCCTCAGGGATATGGGACAGCCAGGTGACTGAAGTGATAGCCCGGGACCTCGAACCGACCCTTTAACTACTGATTTTCCTGCTGAAGTGATACCCGGGACCTCGCACCGACCCTCTAACTGCTGATTTTCTACCCCATACTACTGATTTTCGAAGAGAACAACTTCAACTTCCTCTCCCTCATTGATGATCTCAACGTTCTTGGGGACCTCAATGTAACCATCGGCCCCTGCCAGGGCTGCTACTGCACCTGAATCCTTGAATATTGGGCGTGCATAATCCCCGTCCACCATCACAAGTGCATAGTGCACCCTGCCCCTTGATGAGTGGAGCCGCTCTGCAAGTTTAAGGGTTTTAACCTGCCCTGAGGATGCCTTTCTACCTGACAGTTTCCTTATGAATGGTTCTATGAGTGACATGAACACTATGAGGGCTGATACAGGGAACCCCGGGAGTCCGACAACAATTTTATCATCAACCACCCCGACTATGGTGGGTTTACCAGGCTTTATTGAGATACCATGGATAACCACCCTGCCCAGTTCATCCAGGACCTCCGAGAGTATGTCACCGGCCCCTGCAGATGTCCCCCCGGATGTTATTACCATATCAGCCTCCTCAAGGCCCCTGAGGATGGCATCCCTGAGCTCTCCATAGTCATCCCGCACTATCCCTCCACGTTTAACAGAGCAGCCCGCCTCCTTCAGGGCGGATGAAAGGCCCGCGGAATTTGAATCAAATATTTTACCTGGCTCTAGCTGTCCTGATGGCTCAATGAGTTCATTACCCGTGGATATAACACATACAGATGGCTTTGAAATCACATTGACGCGGGTTATCCCTGCAGCTGAGAGGGCTGCTATTTTATCGGGTGAAAGTACTGTTCCAGCCCTGAGGAGGACGTTTCCCGCCCCGATATCGGATCCCCTTGCAGCTATGTGCTGGGACGGGTAGGCAGGTCTCTGGATGTAAACCCGGTCCCCCTCCTCCCAGGTGTACTCAACCATGACCACTGCGTCTGCACCCTCAGGCACAGGGGCCCCGGTGCTTATCCTGGTACACAACCCCTCAGCAACCTCAAGGGACGGTACAGACCCCGCATCAACGGTCTCGATGCACCTCAGGGTGGCAGGGTTCTCCTCATCTGCCCCGAAGGTGTCCGCGGCCCTCACAGCGTAGCCATCCCTGGAGGCCCTGTCAAATGGTGGGAGGTCCACCGGACTTTCGATGTCATCAGCAAGCACCCTTCCATCAGCATCCAGTATATCAACAGTTTCAGTGCCCTGGCTGTAGAGTTCACTGAACAGTTCCCCCGTTATTCTCCTGGCATCATCCAGATCGATTATCTCAAGAAATTCAACACCCATCAAATCACCGCGAATCTAGTCTCCTGAGCAATTTATTTATATCTGCACGGGTAATAAATTATAATGTCTATTTCTTTGATTGCTGGATATTAAATTCCATTAAAATCAAAGTTAACCAACGAAAAAATCAGGAGGAGAGTATTTGAGTAGAGGACATCAGACACAGGAAGTCAGGCGTGTTAGGACCCCCAGGAGGGGTGAGATACCGGGAGTTGTTGAACAGATAATGGGCCACGGAAAACTGAAGGTGAGGTGTGCCGATGGTCATATAAGGCTCGGCCGTATCCCCGGAAAGATGAAAAAGAGGATATGGATACGTGAAGGGGACGTGGTCCTTGTTAAGCCCTGGGAGTTCCAGAGCGAAGAGAAGGCTGATATCGTCTGGAGATACACGCGTACAGAGTCAAACTGGCTCGAAAGGAAGGGTTACCTTAAACTGTGAAGTTGATTTTAATGGACCCCGAAGAAACCGGGAAGGCCCCCGAGATCAGGGCGCTTAAATCCAGAGCAGTGGACAGGGTTGATTCCGACCTTGGCCGGATGGAGGCTGTTAAAAGATTAAAGGGTGTTGAGGACCGGCGGGTCGGTAGCGAGGTCTTTGATGAGCTGACCCTCAAAACCCTCTACAAGCTGGCGAATTCAGGTTACCTTGCTGTTCTCAATGGTGCTGTGAGTACCGGGAAGGAGGCCAATGTCTTCAAGGGCATCACAGACACCGACGACTTCGTTGCAGTCAAGATCTACCGGGTGGCCACATCCGACTTCAAGAAGATGCAGTACTACATCCAGGGGGACCCCCGATTCAAGGTCAGGACAACAAACAGGCGCCAGCTGGTCCAGGCATGGGTTAACAAGGAATTCCGGAACCTTAAGAGGGCACTTGAGGCAGGGGTCCGTGTACCGGAACCGGTCACTGCAAGGGACAATGTGCTCATAATGGAATTCATTGGGAAGGATGGTGTTCCAGCGCCCACCATGCGGGACGCCCCACCAGAGGACCCTGAGGAAGCCCTTGAGACAATAATTGAATACATGCACCGCCTCTATAAGGGAGCCCGGCTTGTCCATGGGGATCTATCATTCTTCAACATACTCAACCATTGCGGTGAACCCGTGATAATAGATGTATCACAGGCAATGGTGCTTGACCATCCCCTTGCCGGCGAACTCCTTGAAAGGGACATAGAGAACATAATACGTGACTTCAGAAGGATAGGGGTTTCTGTAACTGCAGATTATATCCGGGAGAGGATAACCGGAAAGTAAACATGAAGAACCTGGGAAACATATATACTGTAGAAAAAAGCCAGTAAGATGTTAGGGGTCTTTACAGGAAATAAACAGCAGATCCATAGGCCAGGAAGTCCCTGATAATCGGCAACCCATGAAAATCAAAAACATGACCAGAAAACAGCATAATCCATAAACCATTTATTTCATCGAGGTGAATGAAATGCCAGCCGAGGAATACATTAAAATACCCCGCGAGAGGGTTGGAGTTTTAATAGGCAAAAACGGTGCGGTTAAGGCAAAAATAGAGCGCCTGACCCAGACTGAACTGGAAATTGACAGCGAAACCGGTGCAGTTACTCTCATACCACAGGATGAACTGGAGGATCCCCTCTCACCATGGAAGGCCAGGCACATTGTCAGGGCCATAGGGAGGGGTTTCAACCCTGAGGTTGCCCTGAGGCTCCTTGATGACGATGTCGCCCTTGAGGTCATCAAGATAACCGACTATGTTGGTAAATCCAAGAAGGCCATTGCAAGGCAGAAGGGTCGTGTCATCGGTCGTGAAGGTATAACAAGGCGTATAATCCATGATATGACAGGCGTGGACATATCTGTTTACGGCAAGACGGTTTCGCTCATAGGAGAATTTGAGAAACTTGCTGTTGCCCGGGAAGCCATTGAAATGATACTTAATGGTGCAAGACACAAATCTGTGTACGCGTTTCTTGAAAAGAAGAAGCAGGAACTGAAAATGAAGGAGTTTCAGGAAGGCGCTAAATTAATGTAAACTCCATCACAAACCTACTTTTCATGGGTGCTAACTTCAATTATTCTAAAGATACCCCCTCAAAATGCATCTTCTGTAATAGTTACATATAGGGGTATAAGTTTATATGGCATGAATTACACATATATCCATATGAACATGGCAGTCCCCATGTATTAATCCCATGAAAAATTTTTAAAGGAGGCGAATTTTTGGCGAGGCAAGCTTTGGATCTCTTTGATGAAGGATTCCAGGAACTCACTCCCTCAGAATTCTTCAGAAAAAACAAGCAGATGCTTGGTTTTACCGGGAAAATAAGGTCACTTACAATAGTGTTCCATGAACTCATAACCAACAGCTTTGACGCTGCCGAAGAGGCAGGTATACTCCCTGAGATCAAAATAGATCTCAAGAGAATCGGGAAGGACCACTACATCCTGAGACACCAGGACAACGGTCCGGGTATACCTGAAAAGTACATCCCAAAGGTCTTCTGTACCATGTTCGCAGGGTCAAAGTTCAGGAACATCCAGTCCAGGGGACAGCAGGGACTCGGATGCAGTGGCTGTGTGCTGCTATCACAGATGACCACAGGTAAACCCGTGAAGGTCATCTCAGGTACAATGGAAAACGGGGAACTCAAGGGGGTCAAAATGACCCTCAAGATGGATGTTAAAAAGAACCAGGGCCTCATACTCGAAAAGGAGGAAGTCGAAGTCGATGGTACCGGTGTCTGCATAGAACTCCACTTCAAGGACGTCTCCTACTCACTCTCAGAACAGGGAGCCTACGAGTACATAAGGAGGACAATGATAGCCAACCCCCATGCCAGGATAGTATTCAATGACCCAACCGGGAACCGTTACGTCTTTAACAGGGCATCCGACGTCATACCCCCAATGCCAAAGGAGGTCCTCCCCCACCCATGGGGTGTCACCGCCGATGACCTTATATTCATGGCAAAGCACACCGATAAAAGGCGGTTCGGGAGCATGCTGAAAAGCAACCTCTCGAGGATGTCCTCCATGAAGATCAAGGAACTGGAGGAACTGACAGGGATAGACCTCAACAAAAGACCGAAGGACATGAAGTGGGAGGAGGCCGAGCAGATAGTTGAGGCCTTCAAGAAGATGAAATTCATGTCACCCCCGACCTCCGGCCTCATACCCATCGGAGAGGAGCAGATTGAGAAGGGTATGAAGGAGATACTCCAGCCAGAGTTCACAGCAACGGTAACAAGGAAGCCAAAGACCTACCGTGGGGGTATAGCCTTCATAGTTGAGGCAGGTATCGCCTACGGTGGAAACTCCGGCAGACTGGTCGGTGACCAGAGAAAGGCTGAGATAATGAGGTTCGCCAACAGGGTACCCCTCACCTTCGACGCTGGAAGCTGTGCCATAACAGAGGGTGTTAAGAGCCTCGACTGGAAGCGTTACGGCATAAGGGACCTTGAAAATGCACCCATAAGCATATTCGTCAATGTGGTGTCAACCAACGTCCCCTACCTGTCAACGGGTAAGCAGAGTGTGTCACCTGAACCCGAGATACTCGGGGAGATCAGGCAGGCCACCATGATAGTTGCAAGGAAGCTCTACAAGTACCTCAGGAAGAAGAAGGCAGCCAAGGAGGAGGCGCAGAGGGCGAAGATCTTTGAGAGCTACGTGCCTGTGATCATAAAACAGGCCGCTCTTCTGGCTGAGCGGGAAGAACCCGATTACAGAGAACTCCTCGACACAGTTACAAGAAGGGCAAAACTTGAAATTCTGGGGGGAATCACTGAATGAATAGAAGGGAAATAGCCATTAACAAACTCAAAAGTCTTGGAGACGTTATACTCGATGATGTGACCAAGGGGAGGATCCCCAGGATAAAGGTCCCGTCAAGGGGCACATCCAACATAATCTATGATGAAGATAAGAGGCACTACGTCCTTGGAGACCGATACGGTACACGTTCAATGGGTAACGTTAAGCAGATCAAGAAGATAGGGCAGATGCTCTACACAGCTAACTTCTGCAAGGACCTCGTGGCGAGGGAGAAAACAGCCACCCTCAGGGAACTCTACTACATCTCAGAGGGTTGGGAGGTGGACTTTGCAGACCAGCAGGAGTCCAACATCGTTGGTGAGGACCTTGAGGTCACCCTTGGCATGACCAGGGAGGAACTGGGCCTCATGCCAGAGGAGGACGGAGCGTCTGTCTACGGGGCCCTGACTGTCCGTGAGGGTGATATTGAAATAGATGCCCTCCGATCAGGTAAATCAGGCTACAACATATCCCCAACCATCGATGAGGTTGAATTTGTGGATCATGACGTTGAACGTGTCATTGCAGTTGAGACAATGGGTATGTTCCACCGTCTCGTTCAGGAGAAGGCCTACAAGAAGTTTGATGCCCTTATAGTCGGACTGAAGGGTCAGGCTGCAAGGGCAACAAGGAGGTTCATCAAGAGGGTCAACGAGGAACTCAACCTCCCGGTTTACATCTGCAACGACGGAGACCCATGGGGATTCCATATCGCCATGGTCATAATCTCAGGCAGTGCAAAACTCGCCCATGTGAACCATCAGCTTGCAACCCCGGATGCAAAGTTCCTGGGTGTGACTGCAAGTGACATAATAAACTATGACCTTCCAACTGATCCTCTCAAGGATGTCGATGTTGTAAGGCTCAAGGAGCTCCTCCAAGACCCCAGGTACAGGGGTGATTTCTGGAAGACAGAGATCAAGAAGATGCTCACTATCGGTAAGAAGGCAGAACAGCAGTCCTTCTCAAAGTATGGTCTTGAGTATGTTGTAGATACCTATCTGCCAGAGAAACTCGAGGCTGTGGAGAACCAGTAGCTGAAGCATCTTAAATTATTTATTTTTTAGATTTTTATTTTTTAGACACAATCTTTTTTCAAGGAAAAAACTGATCGCTGCTAACCAGCTTTTATTTTAGACACATAATCCTTTTTTCAAGAAAACTGATTGCTACTGATCGCTGCTAACCAGCTTTTATTTTAGACACATAATCCTTTTTTCAAGAAAACTGATTGCTACTGATCGCTGCTAACCAGCTTTTATTTTAGACACATAATCCTTTTTTCAAGAAAACTGATTGCTACTGATCGCTGCTAACCGGCTGAACAATAACTGCGGTTTCTCTGTGGATGAAACTGCACCCCCTAACATTTCCTTTAAATCCCGGGCCCTTAGAGGTATCCTTTTCCCTCAGAAGCCCATGGGAAGCATTAAATATTATCATGGGAACCCCTGATCCCTGATCCGCCATTCACCGCACTTTTAGATAAGTATATAAAATAATCCATTAAAAATAGTATCAGGTTAGGAATTTAAACTCAAAGAGGTTTCCCTGGGAACAGCGTTTTTCAGGGGATAGGAGGTTTTTTTAAATGATATCTGTAGCCATTAACGGGTATGGGACAATAGGAAAGAGAGTTGCTGATGCTGTAGCTGCCCAGGACGACATGAAGGTCGCTGGTGTCAGCAAAACAAAACCTGATTTTGAGGCGAGGGTTGCAATCGAGAAGGGATACGACCTCTACGTCAGCATCCCTGAACGTGAGAAGCTCTTCGACGAAGCCGGCATACCTGTGAGCGGTACCGTGGAGGATATGCTGGAGGAAGCAGATATAGTGGTTGATGCAACACCTGAGGGTATAGGTGCAAAGAACCTTGAAATGTACAGGGAGAAGGGCATAAAGGCCATATTCCAGGGCGGTGAAAAACACGACGCCATAGGATTATCCTTCAACTCATTTGCAAACTACGATGAATCCCTTGGAGCCGACTATACCCGTGTGGTTTCATGCAACACAACAGGACTCTGCAGAACCCTCAAACCCATCGATGACCTCTGCGGCATAAAGAAGGTGAGGGCTGTTATGGTGAGGAGGGGTGCCGACCCCGTGCAGGTCAAAAAGGGACCGATAAACGCCATAGTACCGAACCCTCCAACCGTGCCATCACACCACGGCCCCGACCTCAAGACCGTCATGAAGGGCGTTAACATCCACACGGTGGCCCTCCTGGTCCCAACAACACTGATGCACCAGCACAACATAATGGTTGAACTTGAGGATCCCGTTGAGGCCGATGAGATAAAGGCCCGGCTCGATGAGACCACGAGGGTCATGCTTGTCAGGGCCTCTGAGGGTCTCGCATCAACGGCTGAGATAATGGAGTACGCCAAGGAACTTGGAAGGTCAAGGAACGACCTCTTCGAGATACCTGTATGGGAGGAGTCAATAAACGTTGTTGACGGGGAACTCTTCTATATGCAGGCCGTCCACCAGGAGTCAGATGCTGTGCCCGAGAGTGTGGATGCCATAAGGGCACTCCTGGAGCTCGAGGAGGACAACATGAAGTCCATCATGAAGACCAACAGGGCCATGGGCATCCTCTAAATCTCCCCCTCTTTTTTATAGTGGTGTTGTTTTTGATAAGGGTTGGTCCGGCTGGTAACCCTGTTGGTTACCTTGGAAGCACCGTCAATGTCTTCAGCAAGATCAGGGCCATGGGACTGGACGCCTACGAGTACCAGGCAACCTATGGCCTCAGGTTAAAGAAAGAGAACGCCATCAGGATCGGAGAGAACTCCAGGAAGAATGACATCCTTGTCTCGATGCACGGACCATACTACATAAACCTCTCATCGGCCAAGAAGGAAACCGTTGAAAAATCCATTGAACGCCTATTTGACTGCGCCGTTGCAGCGGAACTGATGGGAGCCTACAGGATCGTATTCCACCCCGGATTCTATGGCGACCATGGGAGATCAGGGGCCATTGGACTCTGCATCAAAGCCCTGGATGAACTCATCGAGCGCCTCCATGGTGCAGGTATCAGGAAATTCACCCTTGCACCTGAGACAACCGGTAAGAGGTCACAGGTTGGAAGCCTTGATGAGATAATAAAGCTTTCAGAGGAATTCGATGAGGTCATGCCCACCATAGACTTTGCACACATACATGCAAGGGGCGGTGGATGCATAAGGGATGCCTCCAGTTACAGGGGGATACTTGAGAGAATCGAGTCCAGGCTCGGATCCCATCACCTACACTGCCACTTCACAGGGATAGAGTACACCGACGCCGGGGAGAGGAAGCATCACAGCCTCTCTGAGGGCTACGGGCCTCCCATAGAGCCCCTCATAGAGGTTCTTGTGGATGGTGGGTGGGATGCCACCATAATCTCTGAGACACCGATGAAGGACACTGATGCCCGGAAAATAAAGGGCATCATCAAGGAATACCTCGAGAGATAAGGAATACCTCCAGGAAATGATGGTAACTAACTTGAATCATCTGACCTAAAGGTTTATACAGACAACTGCACAATTTATCTATGATGACCTTGTTTCTGAAATATATCACAGTATCAGAATTTGTTTCTGAAGAACAGGTGATGTGGTGAAATTCAACAATATAATCTATGACCCCCAGGTATCCGATAAAAAGTTTCCAGTGCAGGCATCAGACCCTGAAAGGGAGGCTAAACTTGTTGTGCTGCAGCCAGTTGGATACCCCTTTGTATGCAACCTCATGGAGGCTCCGAGGATAGACGCTGTTAACAAGGAGCTCTTTGAGATATACGCCAGGGACCAGTGGGAGGGTTTCAGGGCAGCTGAGGGTTCATACCTCTTTGACCAGAAGCTGCTCCCTGACTATGCCTTCAAGATAATAAGGGCCCATCCTGACGGTTCAAAGATAACCAGGAACACCTCAATAATACTCCTGGAGAATGATCGGGAGGAATTCCATGAGGTCAGGAGCAGCATCACCATGGATGACGTTATCGGGCAGGAGGACGCCAAGATAAAGTGCAGGATAATCATGAAGTACCTTGAAGATCCAGACCGCTTCAGGGACTGGGCCCCCAGGAACGTTCTCTTCCATGGAAGCCCGGGGACAGGTAAGACAATGCTTGCAAAGTCCCTTGCAAATGAACTGAAGGTCCCCCTCTACCTCATAAAGGCCACGAGCCTCATAGGGGAACATGTTGGTGATGGCGCAAGGCAGATACATGAACTCTATGAACTCGCATCAAAGACAGCCCCCTCAGTCATATTCATAGATGAAATGGATGCCATTGGCCTTGACAGGAGATACCAGTCCCTCCGTGGAGACGTCTCAGAGGTCGTCAACGCCCTCCTCACAGAGATGGATGGTATAAACCAGAACTGGGGTGTTGTAACAATAGGAGCCACCAACAACCCTGAACTTCTTGATAAGGCCATAAGGAGCCGTTTTGAGGAGGAAATTGAGTTCAAGCTGCCTGATGATGAGGAGAGAAAACTGATGCTTGAGAAGTACATTGAAACCATGCCCCTCAAGGTGGATTTCCCTGTTGACAAACTTGTCAAGCTCACCAGGGAAATGTCAGGGAGGGATATAAAGGACAGGGTTCTTAAGACAGCCCTCCACCGGGCCATAGCAGAGGACAGCGAATCTGTTAGAGCCGAACACATAGAGTACGCCCTTAAGGAGCGTAAGGTCTCAGGCGAACCCAAACACATGTTTGCCTGAAACTTTTTTATTTACAGAGATAGCCTTTTACAGAGAAATAGCCGTTAAGCAATTATCTACTAGCTTTTTCACTTACAGAAAAAGAATAGCTTTAACGGACTTACACCACACAGAAAGAATAATCTTCTTAAGAGTTCCTCATTTTAGATCTTTGCAGTTAAAGAGCTCCGCGCACATGCTCAGAAATTCCTCATCGCCCCTCTCAGCCGCCTGCCGGATGCTGATGGCTATATCATGGAATATCTTATCCACGATGGACCTGCTGAGGGCCTCAATAACCCCCTCAGGGTCAGAGGAGTTCATGATCTTATTGAGGGCCCTTTCTGCCTCGCGCCTGCGGAGTGACTCCATATTGCCCCTCACCTCTGCAAGGAGGGGTTCAACCTCCATGTGTTTGAGGGACCTCAGGAGGAGCTTAAGTTCACTTTCAACAATTCTTTCAGCCTCCCTCGCCTCTGCCTCCCTCCTTCTCCGGTTCTCTTCCGCCACTCCCCTCAGATCATCGATTGTGAAGAGTCTGATGCCAAGTTCTCTTACCGACTCCTCTATGTCACGTGGGTTGGCTATGTCCACCATGACCACAGCGGATCTCCTCTCCGGAGGTATTGCGTCCCTGACACGTTCACGGGTCAGAATGTAGTGGGGTGAGCCTGTGGCACTGATAACAACATCTGCGTCCCTGAGGGCCCTGTTGAGCCTGTCAAAGTGTATAGCATCTCCACCGAGTTCACATGCCAGCTGGTAGGCCCTCTCATAGGTCCTGTTGGCCACCATTATGGCGCTGAGGTGCTTCTCTGCAAGTGCCCTTGCAACGAGGGTCCCCATCTTACCTGCCCCTATGACAAGGACCTTCCTGCATTTCAGATCTCCGTGTATGGATTCTGCAAGGTCAACCGCTGCTGACCCTATGGAAACAGAGCCCCTGTTTATCTGGGTCTTCCTCCTGACGGTCTGCCCCACATGGACTGCCTTGGTGAACACCATGTCCAGGACCGGGCCGCAGGTCCCTTCACGCATGGCCTGAACCCTTGCAGCCTTTATCTGGCCGAGTATCTGGTCCTCCCCTATTATCATGGATTCAAGACCGGATGCAAGTCTCAGGATATGTCTGAGGGCATCCTCATCCCCTTCAACCGTGAATCCATCGAACTCAAAGCCCGGGGGTATCTCCTGAACTGAAAGGTAGTATTCGATGCGGTTGCAGGTCCTTATTGGGACCTTCTCCATCACAGCTCCCCTGGACTCAAGTTCAGCCACAAGGGCCTCCATCCTCTCATGTGAGGACTCCATGGTCTTCACATCGGATGTCTTGTGGTCCAGCCTTATGTTGAGAATCACCTGCAACACCCCAGCCGTTCCCTGATTATGATTTCAGCCCTTTCAACTGCCCCATCAAGGTCTCCCCCTTCAATCATCTCCCTCACCCCGGGGTCCTCTGAAATTTCATAGAGTATCCTGCGCCTCTTCCTGTGATCACCGGCCTCACCCATTAGAATCCTCCTTGCCCTGTCCTGGACCTCGATCATGAGGAGGTCCTGGGGGCTGATGGCCTCCCGGATCCTCTCCCTCAGATACCTTGCCATGAGGGGGCTCTTTGTCCCCGTGAAGATCGATACTGAAACCTCTCCAATGTTGAAGGTGGCCGGGACCACGACGTTACCCCTTGAGGGATCATCTGCCCTGTTTATCAGTTTACCGCCTGCAAGTTCAGTCACCCTTTCATTCAGGTCGCCGTCAGGACTTGCTGCCACTACGAGGTCGGCCCACTCCACCCAGTACTCAAGGTCGTCCTCCCTGGCAGGGATGGTTCCCTCAATTTCTGATGTGCCGATAACCGCGACCTCTGCTCCTGCTTTAAGGAATCTTTCAGCCCTCCTCCTCCCCACCGTACCGGAGCCAACGATGAGAACCCTTCTACCATCCATGTCTATGTAGAGGGGTGTGAGGGACATCATATCATCCGTCAGAGGGACTTCATTCTCAGTATCTTCATTGCCGTCCTGAGGTCGTTGCCCGCATCCTCAAGGGCCTCCCTGGCCTCCTCGGGAGTTACGTCGAAGGCATCTGCCAGGGCCTTCACGCTCTCTGTGTCAGGTTCTGATGTGCCGACAAGTTCCTCGGAGAGTTTCTTCTTGAGTTCCATGTACTCCTCGGTGCTCATGTTTATCCTCTTCATTGCCATGTCCCTCAGGGGGCATGGTTTTGATGGCTTGCAGCACCATACCAGGGATCCGAAGCATGTCCCCTGGCCCTCCCCGAGCCTTGTTCTCTTTGCAAATGACTCCTTGATTTCAATGTAATCCTGGGGTGTGAGCCCTGCCTCCTCGAGGGCTATCATTATGGGGCAGGGTTTAACCGGTGGGCAGCAGAAGGTGAGTGCCCTCTTATCACCACCCCTGCAAACATGGGATGGTGCATCGCTCCATACCAAACAAAGTCCTCCTTTATTAACTATATTTATTCTATTAATAAAACATCATGGTTAACAGATACTTTAATGGCTTTAATTACGGTTTAATAAATAAATTGTGGTTCCCCTGATTAAGAGGGGTCTATTTACTCCCTGAACATCTTACTCTTCTCATCGGGTGTGAGGTCACCAACGATTGACTCGGGGTCACCTGTCTTTAGAATCCTGCCGCCCCTCATGAGGGATGCCCTGTCACATACATCCAGTACAAAGTCCATGTCATGGGATATTATGAGGAATGTCTGATTCAGTTCCTCCCTTGCCTTGAGGATTGAATCTGTGACCTGCACCCTGGTTATGGGGTCCATTGTACCTGTCGGCTCGTCAAGTATTATTATGCGTGGCTCCTTGATGAGGACCTGGGCAAGGGCGACCCTGTGCCTCTCACCACCTGAAAGTTCATCGGGATACTTGCTAAGGATGCTCTCGGCGTATTTATCGTCGAATCCAACCGCCTTCAGTACATATACAGCCTTCATCCTTGCAAATTCAGCGGGTAGCTCCAGACTTATGGCCTCTGTGAGGTTGCCGAGAACATCCCTGTGGGGGTAGAGGCTGTACTCCTGGTGCAGTATTCCAAGGTAGGGTGTTACACGGCCACGACCGAGGGGTCCCTTCTCGGTCATGTCAATCCATTCATCACCGAGCCTCACACAGACCTTCCCGCTGCTGGGCTCTGTGATACCTATTATTATCCGGGATAGGGTTGTCTTCCCGGCCCCGCTTAGGCCAACAACACCGAAGATCTCGCCCTCATAGACCGTGAGGTCAACCCCATCGACTGCCTTAACAACACCCCTGTCAATGGAGTAGTAGTGTTTCTTGACATCAACCATCTTTATTATGGGGTTTTCCTGTTCGAATTCCTTGGCCTTTTCAGGGGCAGGTACCTGTTCCATGAACCTGGCCACCACTGTGTCCGGGTCTCCCTCCTCAACAATTTCGCCCTTCTCGATCCATATGGCGTAGTCTGAGAGGTCGCTCATGACCTCTGGCCAGTGGGAGGTTATGATCATTGTGATGCCCTTCTCCTTGACACCCTCAAGGAGTGCGTCGTGTATGAGTTCCGCTGTCTGGGGATCCAGTGTACCTGTTGGTTCATCTGCCAGGAAGAGCATGGGTTCCTTTGCAAGCTGTCTTGCGAGTACGACCCTCTGTTTTTCACCACCACTCAGGTCCCTTGCAATGTGGGTTATCCTGTGGCCCATCTGAGTCATCTCAAGGAGCTCCAGGGCCCGGTAGAGGGCTGTCTCATATTCAAGCTCGGGCATTGACTTTATGACGTTATCGATTACGGTGTCATCCTCATAAAGGGCGAAGGTCCTCTGCAGCATGATGGCTATCCTTCTCCTCACAGCAGCGAATATCTTCTTGTCACAGTTCCAGAAATCGACCTCCTCCAGTGCAAAGCTTGATCCGCAGGAGCAGTTCCTGCCATCAAAGGATGGTGGCTCCACACGAAGGCATTCAGGACATATGGCGACGTTGTAGATTACCCGGCCGCTGTCTGGTCGGTACTCCTTCATACCACGGAGCATGTTGATGAGAACTGATTTTCCGGCTCCACTCCTTCCGAGTATACCCAAAACCTTGCCCTCATCGATTTCAACACTGATATCCCTTAGAACCTCAACACCCTTAAACTTCTTTGTGACATTTTCCAGTTTTATGAAAGACATGTCCTCACCCTCAGCTACCAGAATCAACATTGTCAGTAAACATGAATCTGTATATTCTTTTGATGAAGGGACTATTAAAATTTTCCTAAATTTTTAGTCTGAATTAAATTTCAGTTCCCTGAGGTTGAAACCGAGTCTGCCGGATATTGCCGCCCTTGCAACCGACACAGCATCAGCCCCGGCTGCAAGCATTGCCCTCGCGGATTCAAGGTCCCTCACAGAATTGTTACCTATGAGGATGGAGTCCCCCTTCACCTCTGAAACAAGGGATACGAGTTCCAGGTCAGCCCTGTCCTCCCCGGGTTTCATTGCATCGAGGTGGATGTAGTCGACCCCAAGGTCAGCCAGAACCCCTGCCACCCCGACGGTGTCAGCCCCAGGTACGTTTCCACGTATCTTGACTGAAACCCTGGATCTCGCCTTCCCTGTAACCTCCGCTGTGAAGTCCTCCAGGAATTCAGGATCCAGGAGCATTGACTGGCCTGCCCCTATTTCTGTTATCTCCGGCTGTCTGCAGTGTGCATTGATCTCAACAACGTCAACAGACTCAATGGAGGAGATTTCCACTATCCTTTCAGGTTCAAGGGCCCTGATGTTCACTGAGACCATCACATCGAACCTCTCCTTTATCCTTGAGGCCTCATGATTGATGATTGATCTCAGTTCAGAACAGTCAAAATCAAATTCAGGTCTGCCCCTCTGAGCTATGAGCCTGCCGGCCCTGGAGGTCTCTCTATCCGCATTGTAGCCTCCAAGGGTGACCATGTCGAATCCATAGGGGATAAGTTTCAGGCAGAATTCCGCGTCACTTATTCCTGCCATTGGGGCCAGGACCCTTATGCTATCAGCAACCCTGATTTTTTATGGAGAATCAATCTAATTAGATACTATTCCTTCATCACATGGACAAGGTCATAGGTGAAGCCGCCCCTTATTTCCTCAAGGGCCAGGTCAGCCAGGTTTGCCGCCTTCTCGGCTGTCGGGGCCTTTCCTATGCCCGCCTTAAGGGCCACGTTTATCTCATCATCTATCTCATTGATTATCCTCAGGAGACCCTGAGGTTCAAGACCATTGCAGGGGGACATGAAGTTGTCTCCGCCTATGAAGAATAGGAGGGCGCCCTCCTTTATCAGCTTTTTCATCAGAAAATGCTGAACCCTGTTCACGATGAAGGATGTGTCATAGGCAGGTACAATGTCGGTCATTGTCTCTGTGATGCCATTGATATCGATGTGAGCTATCTGCACGTAGCCCTCATCCACAAGGCCGTCTATGGCAAGTACCTCCTTCCTCTCCTCTGACTGGGCGCCTCCATGGCTCTGAAGAGCCCTTGAAGCGTTCCTCTGAGCATCGTAGGGTGTCTCAGCAGCGCCCACACCCATGCTCACGGTTATTGGGTACCTGTTGCCTATGGATTTCTGTATCCTGCGGTGGTCCTCAAGGTCCATTCCATTGGTGACTGCAAGCATGTTATCGAATCTTGTGAAGAACACAAGTCCCTGGCGGGCAGCAAACTGGCGCTGAAGATCAGCGTAGAGCTCTGCCTGCATTATCTGGAGATCCGCCTCATTACGGGGGGTTGGTGTGACTGTCCATGGCCCATAGTTGTCTATTTGAATTAAGGTCATTTGTATCATAATATTTCACCCAAAAGTATTCTGGCCAACATTATTTTATCCCCTATGTTTTTCATGTTGGTCTTTGTTATTGTCACCTCTTTTATTAGTTTTTCTATTTCCCCCTTGAGATCAGAATCGGTTTCATCGATTACCAGTCTGTCAAGAAAATCTGCGTAGATCTCTGCAACCCCAAGACTTGAGGCATCATAGCCCTTCGCCTCCATGAATTTCCCGGCGGGACCACTGAAGGGCCTACCGCCGGTAAAGGGGGATACAGCAGATACATTCACCTTTTTCAGGGAATCAGTGACCCCCTCCATATTTATGATGGGCCCTATGGATGTGACCGGATTTGATGGTCCCAGTATAACCATGTCTGCTGATTCAATGGCATCAAGTACGCCGGGGGCGGGTTCAAGCCGGCTGAATCTCACATCAAGGACCCGCGGCTCGGATCTCCTCTCAACAAGGAATTCATGGAACTCCATATCTCCCTCATCGGTGACTATGACTATGTCGGAATCCTCATTACTCATGGGCAGAACCCTGGATTCAACGCCCAGTGCCCTGGACTGTATCTCCACAGCCCTGTGAAGGGGCATCTCCCCCAGGAGGAGGGTCTTCTGTATCTTAAATGCCCGATCCCTGTCCCCTATTCTGAGGAGTTCAGGGCATCCAAGTTCCCTGAGGGTCTCATGGGTGATGAAGGTATCGCCCTCCACACCGTACCATGTCTCCTCGTTGATGATGCCTGCAAGGGTGTAGAGAACCGTGTCAACATCGGGAGCCACATAGACTCCTGAAAGGTAGCCGTTCTCAACTGTGTTCACTATAACTGTTACCTCTTCAGGATCAACTACCCTGACGAGCCCCTGCAGGAGCTTGGGTGTTCCTGTACCCCCCGATAGAACGGTTATCATTGGTTGCCTCCACACAGGATATTCATATTACCTGGATAACATTGATTAGCCCCTGAATACGTCCAGTTCCCTGGCTCTTAAGAGTGGTTTTACACCCCCATCTGATCTGAGGTGTCCCCAGGGGTAACCCCTGATAATGACGGCAGGTACTCCCTCATCTGCCTGGCCCATTACAAGGGATGCTGCAGCTGCAAGTTCATCTGCAACTGCAACCCTGGTGGTCTCAAGACTCCTCCCATAGAGGTCCCTCTCACCCTTACGGTCCCAGATGGGTGAAAGACCGGCAACACCCACGGCAACACCCACGGCCCCCTCCCTGAAGGGCCTTCCCTGGGTGTCCGATATTATAACGGCAAGTTCCCTTCCGGTGGCCTCCTGCAACGTCCGCAGTATCCTCTCTGCACTTCCATCGGGGTCACGGGGGAGGGGTGTTGCTAGGCCATCGTCAACGTTGGACTCGTCGATACCTGCATTTGCACATACAAAGCCGTGGCGGGTTTCGGAGACTATGAAGTCATGACCAACCCTGATTATTTCACTGGACTCCCCCAGGATCGCCTCAACTAGCGAAGGATCCTTACCCGTCCTTTCTGCGATATCCAGAGCCTCCGGGGATGGTTCGATTTCTTCAAGGGATATTATGTTGCCCTCTGCCTTAGACACGATGGTTTCGGCGATCACGATTATGTCACCATCAAGGAGGTCCTCTCCCCCTTCCTTGAGGGCACTGATGATGAGGTATGCAATGTCATCACCAGACCCCACGAGGGGCATGCCCTCGACTCCGATTAGACTTATTCCCATCCAAGCACCTTTATATTTCTCTTGTCGCCAGATTCCAGCCCTCACCATCGTTGAATGCAGCTGCTGCTGTGACCGGGTGTGTGAAGGAGGCGAATTCGCCCCCTTTAAGTATGAACTCCGCTGCCTCCTCCGGACTTCCTGCCTCGAATTCTGTGGCTGCTGGCTCTGTCTGTTCATAGGTGGAGATGTACACTGGTGTCTCCTCGGGGACCCTGCTGACCATCAGCCCGTCTGCAGTCACTATACCTATGAAGGCTTCTGAGCCGTTGATGGCCGCTCCTATTCGGGGGGTGTTGAGTTCATCCTTCTCATAGTCCATTGCAAGGAGTGAAAGGCCTATGGCGTCCCTGAGGTTCATGCCGAGGGCCACCTTATCTGCGATGGTGTCTGTATGGGACCCGTTGGATACAACCGCAGTGTCACCAACTATCCTGATGCAGTTATATGCTATGTAGGGGTTCCTGAAGACATCCCTTTCATGTCCCTCCACCGGGACAACTGCCACCCTCTCCTCATGGATGCTCGTCGTCCTGTTGGGGAATGATCTGCTTGAAACCCTGTATGCTACAAAGGACCCATTACTGTTTCTTCCGACTGCAAGTATTCTTCCAAGATACAAAAAAACCACCACTTCAAACTTTTTTATGAGGATTCATATGAAGGTTCTTATGAGATTCCACAGGGGCCATGAGTAAGTTCTTGGCAATTATGAGGTTCCTCAGTGAATGACTATGAGGGAGTCCTCACAGCCCTTTCGACTGGAAGGTCCGGGGGTGTGGTTATGATTATGGCCCCCTCCTTTGGCCTTATTATTATTTCACCCTCATCTATGACCCTTGTGTGGACAGCCACCGCACCGTTCCTTATGCGGTCGGACATGTCAACGCCGTTCACGGTGACCCTCCGGAGGCCTGCCACCGGGATGAGGTAGTACTCTGAGGGTCCTGTGTTTTCACTTATCTCAGGTTTTCCAGAGGCCTCTCCACTTCCGCCTCCAGAGAATGTTGCTGTCACAACAAGGAAGATCAGTATCGTGAATAGTATATCAATGAATGGGACCATGTTGAATCTGGGCTTACCGTGGATCTTGTTCCTGTACCTTTCTGTGTCAAGAGCCATCCTATCACTGTCTCAGTTTACTCTCAATGATCTCGGCACTCTTACCGCACCTTTCAATTATAATATTGTTTATGCTCTTCTCAAGCATGCTTGGCTTGAAGGCTACAACCACATTGGCGTCGGGTTCATCAACAACCCGGACACTCACCACACCATCAGATTCCATGAGTGCCTTCACAACGTCGTCCACATTCCCCTCAACACTTATCCTCATAACGGCGTAGCCCCAGTTGGTCATCTTCTTTATGAGTTCAATCTTGTCAATCTCATCATCGATTCTTCCTGTTATGTAGGAGTAGAGTGGCATCAGGATGATGGCGACGGCAAGTCCAAGGATGGTTGTTATCAGGGCCACATAGATCCCCTCAGCCATTGCAGCGGGGTCAGCGTTAACCCCAAGGGCCCTGAAGGTGTACCAGATCCCTATAACAGTCCCTATCAGACCCAGCATCGGGGCCACCTCTATGATGGTCCTCAGGGTGCCGAGGCCCCGGGTCATGTTACTCATCTCCACGATGAACACTCGCTCCATGGCGTCCTCCACCTCTGAACGGTTCCGGTACCCTATCTTGAGGGCCTCTGATATTATCTTTGATACCGGGTTCTGGTACTGACCTATCTCTCTGAGGGCCTCCAGGGCCCCTCCCTTCTCCATGGACTCATTGACGGCCCCTATTATCTGGGGCGTGCTTACACGTGAAATTTTCCTCAGGTAGTGTATCTTCTCAAGTGCTGTGATGAATCCGTAGATTCCTATTGCTGCTATGAGGTAGGTGATAACACCACCGCTGCGGAACATCTCAAGTACTGTGCCAAAGAAGTTGATAACCGGATCGAGAAACATTTTTCTGCCTCACCTGGTGGATATTTAAAAATCAATGGGTATTTAAGAATAGTGGTTTTAATCCGGCTATACGGTTAAAGGATTATTATGGCCCCAATCACAGTTCAAGAAACACCATGATCTTAATTGCCATCAAATGCTGAGGTCACCAAAATCTTTAGTGTTCAATTAATTCACTGCTTCTTCTTCTTCTGAACGGTTGCCCATGACCTCCTGACAAAGTCTGGCAGTTCATCATAGGTGAATGATTCAAGAAATTCCCGGGTACGCGGGTCAGAGGGGTAACCGGACCCGATATCCCCGAGTTTCCTGTTCTTCTTCTGTATGCTCTCTATTTCAAGGTCCCTTTCAACCTTGGCTATTATGGATGCTGCGGCCACAGCGTAGTACCTTGTATCTGCACCGTGCTCTGCAGTGACCTCAATTTCCCCGAAGTGTGACCGGATCTCCTCCTCAAGCCTCTCTGGCTTAACATCCACCGAGTCAATGATCACACGGTCTGGCTGGGCCTCGGCTATTATCCTCTTTATGGCTATCTTCTCTATCTCATTCAGGTTGAAGCCCCTTTCACGCATTCTGTCAATGTCAGAGGCCGAGATCTTAACCGTGAACACCCTGGCTATTCTTCTTATCTTCCTTGCAAGGAACCGTCTCCTCTCGGGTGTGAGCTTCTTGGAGTCCTTCACACCCATCTTGCGGAGTATGGAGAACTTCCTCTCAGGGATCATCACACCCGCCACAACCAGGGGGCCTATCACCGGTCCCCTTCCAGCCTCATCAATACCAAGAACCTTCATCCGCTGGAGGCCCCTTCCAATCAAAAAAAGAATGATTATTTCATGGCCTTGAGCCTTACCTCTGGTTCAAGGGCCCTTGGCTCTGCAGCAACTATTGCGGCTCCCTTGGCCACCACTGTCATGGGGTCATCTGATATCTCAACAGGGATGCCCACCTCATCATAGATCCTCTCCTTCAAACCCCTCAGCTGTGAGGTTCCACCAACAACAACTGTCTTGTTGTAAACCCCGGATATGAGTTCCGGTGAGAGTCTCTCGAGGACCTCTGCGATGGATTTAACAATACCATTCACCACTGGCTCCGCTGCCTCTGCAACCATCTCTGAATCGATTTCAACCTTTTTGGGTTTGTTGGTTTCCATGCATTTTCCTATGACCACGGTTTTGAGATTTTCAAGGTCCTCATCGCATTTGACCATCCCGACCTCTATCTTTGCCTTTTCTGCTTCATGGATACCTATCTCAACATTGAATTTCTCCTTAACGAGTTCAACTATGTTGCTGTCTATGTCGTCTCCACCAACCCTGATGGTCTGGATATCGGTTATTCCACCCAGGGATATCACCACGATGTCACTTGAACCGGCGCCGATGTCAATTACCATGGTACCTGATGCCTCGGCTATTGGAAGACCTGCCCCTATGGCCGCTGCAAGACCCTCACTTATGACCAGGACATAGTTGGCGCCGGCCTTCCTCCCTATCTCCTCAACAGCGTTCCTCTCAACCTCCGATGCGTCCCCGGGTATGCCTATAACTATCCTGTCTATGGAATCAGAGTCACCGGCACCCATCTCCATTGCATAGACCAGGAGGGCTTCTGCCTGGGCCACGCTCTCAATAACACCCTTCCGGAGGGGTCTCACAGCAACTATATCCTCGGGGGTCCTTCCGAGCATCATCTTTGCCTCTTCACCCACTGCAAGAACATATGATGGGTCATCCTTCTTCACGGCCACCACTGATGGGATCTTGTAGATATCAAATTTATCTCCTGCCGGCTTGGCAACAACTGTGTTGAGGGTACCCAGGTCTATCCCGAGTGTGTTGGTGATGGCACTCTTCTTTTCAGGTTTTTCTTCAGATTTCTTTCCAAATGAAAACATTTCACTCCTCCTCGAATATGTC
Organism: Methanothermobacter sp. CaT2; assembly: GCF_000828575.1. Classification (GTDB taxonomy): domain Archaea; phylum Methanobacteriota; class Methanobacteria; order Methanobacteriales; family Methanothermobacteraceae; genus Methanothermobacter. The sequence goes on from NZ_AP011952.1 coordinate 920,182, forward strand.
TTTAAAGTCAACTGCAAATATGTTGTTACGGGATGCTATTTCAGCTATCCTCTCAACGTCCTCCCTTTCATGGACAGAGATGAGAAGTGTTACAAGAACAACGTCTGTAACCTTGAAGAGGGGATCTATGATGTTCCTTATTACTGATGGAAGCTTCTCTGTAAGATAAACATCTGTTTCTATGAAACCGCTGGTTTTATCTTCAAGTACGAATGAGAAGCCCACATCATTCTTTTCAGCCTCCCCTGCAAATTTCTTCATATAGTTCTCTGGCGCAACAAGGAGTACAAGGTTGGGTTCGTTCTCAACGTAGTAGGGGGCTATCTTAATGTAGGCCCCTCCCTTGTCCTTACAGATAAGTGAAAGGTCCCTTATCTTGTTGCTGTCACCATAAATCATGATGAGGTCGAACCTCTTCCTTAAAAAGGAGTCTCTGATGGTAACGTGTTCCCTGAAGATTATCCTTACAAGGTCCCGGGATGATATTGCCTCATAGGCCACAGAGTTAACCATGTCCTCATTACCTGCAATTACACACCACAGTTTATCTGAACTCTGGGCCGTTGAGACCTGTGCCGCCTTTCTGAGAACCTTTATCTTACTCTCTATCATCACCATCACATCTGCCAGAAGGAACTTGTAGAATGAAGTTCCCCCATCAGAGGGAAGCTACTCTTTTAACTTGGATTACATTTAATCTTCAGTACATGAGTATATATATCTTTCACCGGCATATCACATTCTGAGGTTCATCATATGGTGTTCATATCGCTGTGAACTCCATGTGAAATGTTCATGTCACCGTGAACTCCATGTGAGAAGAAACCTATCAGATTAGATTACCGGTAATGGGAACAGGTGAGTTATTTGTTTGTAAAGGGTGTTGCAAAGAGGGCCAGCTTCCTCGTGAGTGTGGCCACAATTCCTCTGCTATTTGGTTACCATGCCATAGGCATACTCATGTTCACGGTTATAGCCTTCATGATGCAGTTCTTCCGGGACCCTGACAGGATCCCCCCCTCTGATGAGGACCTCATCATTGCCCCTGCAGATGGAAGGCGCCTTTCAGGTAAGATAGACAGGATAGAACGGGTGGGATCAGACTACCCCCTCATTGACAGGATATTCCCTGATGGGAGTGGTGGTATCCTCATAAGTACCTTCATGTCACCCTTCGATGTCCATGTTAACAGGGCCCCGGTCTCCGGGAAGGTGATATACACCGAGCATGTTGATGGGAGATTCCAGGTGGCCCGTTCAAGGGTACTCACTGAAAACGAAAAAAACTTAATTGTAATAAAAACAGATTATGGGAACGTTGGTGTTATCCAGATAGCGGGCTTCGTTGCAAGGAGAATCGTTCAGTACGTTAAAGAAGGCGAATATGTGGAGAGGGGCGACCGTATAGGTATGATAAGATTCGGCTCCAGGGTTGACCTGGTACTGCCTGAGAACTGTGAGGTACTTGTGAAAACCGGTTCAAGACCCATGGCCGGGGAGACAGTGGTGGCAAGGTTCAATCCAGGCCAAAAAAACGGATAATGTGCAGTGAAATTATGACTACACCAGATTATAAGTAAAACAGGTGGCGGTTGATGAACGATAAAAAAATAACCTCATTTATAGCTCTTCCAGATCTTTTATCAATGTTAAATGCATCTTCGGGTTATCTGTCAATTCTGCTATCCATTGACGGTTCCCTTAACGCTGCATGCATACTTATGCTCCTTGCAGTATTATTTGATTCCCTTGACGGCTGGGTTGCGCGAAAAACAGGGAGAATTGACATCCATGGATTCGGCAAAAACATGGATTCCCTTTCGGATGTGATATCCTTTGGTGTTGCCCCGGCAGTTCTCATCTATTCAGCGGCCGTTGATTTTCGATATATTAATATATTAGTGGGTCTCTTAATAGTATTATGTGGTATACTGAGACTTTCAAGGTTCAATGTTCTCACAGGGGGTGGGAAGAACTTCACGGGTCTGCCAATACCCGTGGCGGCTGTTACAATATCATCATTCTATCTCACGGGATTTTATAGCGAACTGAGTGCTGCCTTCATAATGATTGCAGTTTCAGTTCTGATGATAAGCAGCATAGAATATCCGCGGGTGGATGGTATGGGGGCCTCTACAGCCCTCATACTGATAATCGCGACCATAATCTCGGTTGCAGCCGTAGAAATCCTCCAGGCCGCCAGTGTTGTAGCAGGTCCCGTGGCGATAATACTTTTCATCGCTACTTTGACCTAATTGCAGTGCCCATACTACCTAAAAGAGATGTGATCTGAATGCTGGACAAGATTAAGGGTAATGATAGGGATAAAAAGAATAATCCTCCTGACCTCCGTAAAAACAACGATAAAGGCGATTCTGACATTGGGGGTAAACTGAAGGGACTTGTGGGTAAATTCAGTGGTGGGAGTGGTTCTGATAAGAAAAAACCCCGCCCCATGCCCAAACCCCGCCCGAGACTGAAGCCTCCTGAGAAGTCAGAGGACCGGAAGCCACTTAAAGGTGGGGAGAAACCAAAGCCACGTTTAGGCAGTGAAAAGCCAAGGCCAAGGCTCACACCACCCCCCAAGAAGCCAGAGGGTCCCTCAGGAGGTATAGGGAGGAGAATCCCTGAGGAGGAACAGAGAACCATAATAGGTGCCCTTGTATTCGGCCTTATCATCCTTGTGCTTGCAGGGGCAGGGTACTACTTCCTGGTCTACCAGCCATACCAGGAGACCCTCCAGAATGCCAAGGCCACAAAGATCGCCGAGGTCGACGCCCTCTTCAAGGGTCCCCTTGCAACGGATCCTCAGAAACAGGCCATACTTGCCCAGATAGACGCCGCGGTGACGCCGGAGGAAGCCCTTGCAGTTGATGTTGTGGGGCCAGCCACACAGTCCTGGCGCACCTACCAGAACCAGCAGATTAACATCAAGAAGGACCGGGTAGGCAGGGTCATGGTGAACTACACCGATAACAACCAGGAGAAACGTGTGATAATGAAGGTTGATGATGCCAAGAAATTCGTGAGCCAGGCAGATGCAACCGTGCTTGCCAACACACAGATCCAGACCCCGGATACAGTTGCCGTGCCCATCATGATAACAAGACTGCAGGCCGCCGGTGGGCTTATAAGTGTGGGGGATATGGTGGACGTCTACCTCAACCAGAATGCGACCGGCAACAACACATCAGCAGCGACATCAACACCCCGTATAAGTGGTGCCACCGTACTTGCAATTCTCCGGTCAAAGGACAGTGGAGCCGTTGATGCGCGAATACTTAACACTCAGAGACTTACACTTAACAGTATAACCTCACAGAGCGAAAATGAGAGGGCATCATCAACTGATGTTGAGCAGCTGCTGAGGGCTGCAGCATCAGGAGGACTCAATGAGGCAGAGATCAACGCCATACTCCAGAATTACGGTATAAGACTCTCAGATTACGAAAGATCATCAAATCTGGGTGAGCTGGACACCAACTACCTCATCATCCTGGAGGTCCCAAGGGAAGATGTCCTGTTCCTGATACAGAACATGAACAGCATAATCCTTACAGTACCAACACAGAACGCGCCCCAGTGGATGATACAGGAGCTGCAGAGAATATACGGTTAACCAAAACAAAAAATTAATTAATTTCTTATTTAATATTTTATGTGGGGATGCTTATGAAAAAATTGGTGTATATGGCTATAATGGCAATATTTATTATTTCTGTCCTGGGAGTTTCAGATACAGGCTCCGCTGCAAAGGAGACCTGGGTCAAGGAGAAGCCGGAAGCAACAAGTTTCAGGTTGAAGGATCTCACAGCTGTTATCACCGTTAAGATAAAGAACAATGATAACAATGTTCAGTACTTCAAGATAGGGCATGTATACCAGGGAAGTCTGTCTGAGAACAGCACCATAAAATGGCTGATTCAGTGGACAGATCCTGCAGCGCTTAAGATGGTTAAATCAAGGAGTCCTGAACTTGGAGGGGACTATGGATGGAAGATTAAGCCTGGAGAGACAAAGACCGTGTCCTTCGGTCTTCAGGCCACAGGTGACATGGGGGAGATACCAAGCTACATCGTTAACGTTGAATCTGATGACAGCAACTACTGGCCCCTCATAAACGAGCCAGGCCTCATGGCTTCATGGTTCATGCCAAATGAGATAGAGGTGCTGAACCCCTCACTTGACCTCAAGTACTGGAAGGGGACCTTCGGATTCACCCTGATAAACCTGGATGAGGAATCCGTCTCTGGAATCGTTAGGGCCCCAATAGCCCCTGCAAACTCCAAGCTCATATACAGCAGCCCGAAGGCCTTCGTGGATGATGACCTCTTTGTGAGCACACAGGTGGCTGCCTGGGATGTCACAATGGAGCCCGAGACATCACAGAGGTTCGTCTACACCTACGAATGGCCAGCCAAGGTCAGTGGTAACGGCTCAAGGGGCAGCGGATACTACCCTCCAGGCACCCTCTATGGAGCCACCGGAACATCAGCAGCATCCACTTCAGGGGCTAAGACCGGTGCGCCCTACGGGCCCCTGGTGATCGGTGTGCTGGTGACAGCAGCCGCAGTTGCATACACAAGGATCATGCGCTGATCCATCAACCATTTTTTTATTTTCAGGGACATGAGAGCATCAACTCTTCTGATAATCACAGGTATGTTCATAGTATCCCTCTACGCCCTCATCGAGGTGAGTTTTTATTCATCCCAGGTAACCGTGCACAGCCCCGATGTAAGGACCCCTGTCATTGAAGTACCATCCATAAACCTCACAGAGACCATCAACAACAGGTCAGTCTTCTACGGGGTGTACCATGAACCCATGTCCTACTCTCCCGGAAACCGGACGGTTATACTCTTCGGGCACAGGACCCTCTATGGTTCCCCCTTCCTTCACCTGGATAAACTCAGGGCAGGGGACAGAGTATACCTGAACTGGCCGGGCGTAGGATTTGCTGAATACCGTGTTAACAGGACATTCATTGTGCCGGCCTCCTACCAGATGCCGGTGAATCAGGGTGCGAAGCTTTTCCTCATAACCTGCCACCCCCTGGGGTCCACCAGGGAGCGGCTGATAGTTGAGTGCCACCTGGAGGGTATAAAACCCTACCAGAGGAATGTCAGGGTCGATAACCCCAAGAGCTACTACTCGATTCCAATAATCCTGGGTTTCCTATCTGCTGGACTTCTGGTTACACGATTCTATCCTGTTGAGGAGGATAGGAGGTTTCTCCTTGCAGCGGTCATCGGACTGACTGTATTCCTTGTGCTGGGATACCTGTTCCCGATACCTCCAGAATTCATCTCTGATAAGCTAATGGAATTCAATAACATCCTCGGCATTTGAATAATAGTGAAGTTTAAGTGATTGATAGTACCTAGAGAAATGCTTTACTGGAATTGAGTGAAACTGAAGATTTTGGTGGTGTTTGATATGAATGAACCCGGAGAGAAGTACTTTTCAAACCTGTCAGACCGGGAGAGGGCCATATTCGAGGGTGGCATAAGTATGGGGGCCCTCTTCCACCAGTTCACCGGGACGCCTGTCAGCCTCGAGACAGCCGATGGACTTGAGAGTGCCATCAGTGAATCCATAAAACTTCAGCCAGCCATCATGGACGTTGAGGTCCATATAGACAGGGAGATGATCAGAAAAACCGCCGGGGAATTCGGTTACGTCTCCCTCACCGGGGACATGCTGAGTGTGAGGTTGACCGTGGAGCATGGCTCAGAAAGGATAACCGTCCGCATGGAGTACCTGGAGGAACTCAGGTATCCTCTGATGTACATAGAAGAATGAGTAAACCATGAAATGGAGAATCTCAGGTATCTGATTTACATAGGCCCCGGAAAACCTGAAAACCGGAATATACACATCTTTACCCCGGACAGGACATTCTGCTGAAAACCTCCGGTGAGGGTAACACCCCGATAATTTATTACAATCCAAGTTCTAAATAATATTATTCTTGATTAATTATTTAAATTCTGAAGGCAAAGCTAAGATAAGAACCACGATGGAAGATGACCATGATAAAGATAGATTCAGATCTCTGTAAGGGATGTGACATATGCAGAGAGTTCTGCCCCGAAGGGGTCTATGTTAGATCAGAGGAACTCAACAGGAAGGGTGTGCATGAGCCAGTCCCGGAAAATCTGGAAAAATGCACGGGATGCAAGCTCTGCATGCTCCTGTGTCCAGATCAGGCGATAGTGGTGTATGAAGATGACTGAGGAGTATTTTATCCAGGGAAACGATGCCTGCGCACGCGGAGCCATCAAGGCAGGGTGCAGGTTCTTCGCGGGTTACCCCATCACCCCATCAACCGAGATAGCAGAGGAAATGGCCCTCCTCCTCCCGCGGGAGGGTGGTGTGTTTGTGCAGATGGAGGATGAGATAGGGGCCCTGGGGGCTGTTATAGGTGCTGTCTGGAGTGGTGTCAGGGGGATGACCGCCACATCAGGACCCGGTTTTTCCCTCATGCAGGAGCACGTGGGATACGCCGCCATGACAGAAACACCCCTAGTAATCGTGAATGTACAGAGGGGTTCCCCCTCCACAGGACAGCCCACAATGGCCTCCCAGAGCGATATGATGCAGGCCAGGTGGGGCTCCCACGGGGACTACGAGATCATAGCACTCTCCCCATCATCGGTGCAGGAGTGCTTCGATTTCACGGTCCGCGCCTTCAACCTTGCAGAGGAATACAGGGTCCCGGTGATGGTCATGGGCGATGAAATAGTGGGCCACATGAGGGAGAAGATAACCATCCCCGACCGTGTGAAGATCAGAAAAAGGAGAGGTCCCTCAGTTCCCCCGGAGGAGTTCCTTCCCTTCAGGGCCCCTGAGGATGGTGTCCCTGAGATGCCAGCCTTTGGTGATGGCTACAGGATACCCGTAACTGGACTGACACACGATGAGAGGGGTTACCCTGACGCATCAAACCCTGAGGGACACCACAGGCTGGTTAAGAGGCTCTGTGACAAGATACTCAGGCACAGGGACAGGATAAGCGATGTCCAGGAGGAACTGACAGAGGATGCCGATATAACTGTTATCTCCTACGGAGCCCCCTCACGTTCAGTTGCAACGGCCGTCAAGATGGCCCGGAAGGATGGTGTCAGGGCAGGGTACCTGAAGATCAACACACCGTGGCCCTTCCCTGAAACCGAAGTGAGGGCTGCCGCAGAGAGATCCGGGAAGCTGCTTGTGGTTGAGATGAACCTCGGCCAGATATTCTATGAGGTTCAGCGTGTTGCTGCTGGAATGGCTGAGGTTGAACTCCTACCTAAGATTGGTGGGGAGATCCACAGGCCAGAGGAGATCCTCAACATGATCCTGAAGATGAACAGATAGGAGTGTTTAGATGGAAAAAAGAGAAAACCCTTACCTCAGGTATCTCAGAAGGGAGAGGCTTCCACACATATTCTGTGCAGGATGTGGTAATGGAATAGTCCTCAACAGCTTCTTCAAGGGCATGGAGATGGCCGGCATAGACTTTGAAAACATTGCAATGGTTTCAGGTATAGGCTGCTCCTCAAGGATTCCAGGTTACGTTAACTGTGACTCACTCCACACAACCCATGGAAGGCCCATATCCTTTGCAACCGGTCTCAAGCTAGGGAACCCCTCACTTGACGTGGTTGTATTCACAGGGGATGGTGACGCCGCAGCCATAGGAGGTAACCACCTCATCCATGGTGCCAGGCGGAACATCGACATGACGGTGATCTGTATTAACAACAGCATATATGGGATGACAGGCGGTCAGATAAGCCCAACTTCTCCAGAGGGTAGCTATGGGAGCACCGCACCATATGGAGCTCTTGAGGATCCATTTGACCTTGCAGAGCTTGTAACCGCTGCCGGGGCAAGTTATGTGGCCCGATGGACCACCGCACATCCCCTCCAGCTTGCAAACTCCATAAAGAAGGGGTTGAAGAACAGGGGTTTCTCATTCATAGAGGCCATATCCCAGTGCCCCACCTACTTCGGGAGGAAAAACAGGATGCGCTCCCCGGTGGAGATGATGAGGTTTATGAAGGAGAACAGCCTTAACAGGAGGAAGGCCCTTAAGATGGAACCAGATGAGGTTGAGGGTAAAATCATAGTTGGAGAATTTGCAAACAGGCCACAGCCTGAACTCTGCGAAAAGATCTGCAGTATGGTTGATGAGAAGTCAGGCAGGGCCCTTGATATGATCAGATCAGCTTACCGGGATGATTGAAGTGAGAAAGGAAATCAGAATAGCTGGATTCGGTGGACAGGGAGTTATACTTGCAGGCATAGTCCTTGGTAAGGCTGCAAGTCTCTATGATGGTCTATACGCTGTTCAGACCCAGTCCTATGGACCTGAGGCCCGGGGAGGGGCTTCAAGGGCGGAGGTCGTGATAAGTGACCATGAGATAGACTACCCCAAGGTTCAGAGCCCGGATATACTCGTTGCAATGTCCCATCAGGCCCTCCTGACATACATGGACGACCTCAAAAGGGGAGGGACCCTCATAGTTGACCCTGATATGGTTGTTGAGGCTGAAATAGAGGATTTCATCAGGGCGAGGGAGGTTAAATATTTCAGGGCCCCCGCAACCAGAACAGCCGAGGAAAGGGTTGGCATAACCATAGTGGCCAACATGGTCATGATCGGGGCCCTCACCGAGGCAACAGGGATTGTGAGTGTCAGGGCCGCTGAGGAGGCCATAAAGGACAGCGTACCCCCAGGTACAGAGGAGAAGAACCTCATGGCATTCCAGGCCGGTCGCGAACTTATAATGGAGGGAAGCAGATGAAGTTCTATGAGTACAGCGCCAAGGAAATATTCCGGGCTGAGGGTATAAGCACCCCCCGTGGAGGTGTTGCAGAGACCCCTGAAGAAGCTGAAAGGATAGCTGCGGAGCTGGGGTGTGATGTTGCAGTTAAATCCCAGGTCCTTACAGGTGGAAGGGGAAAGGCCGGTGGTATAAGGTTCGCATCCCCCTCAGGTGTCGCTGAAGTTACCGGGGACCTCCTTTCCTCAGAGGTCCGTGGTGAAACCGTTGAGAAGGTCCTCATAGAGGAGAAGATAACCATAGACCGGGAGCTCTACGTGAGTGCCGTCATTGACCGGACAGCGAAGATGCCCCTCATAATGGCCAGTGCCGAGGGAGGGGTTGATATAGAGGAACTGGCGGCCAGATCCCCCGAAAAGATCGTGCGCTACCACATCAACCCCCTCGATGAGTTCCTTCCCTATGAGGCCAGGGAGATTGCAAGGAAGATGGGTCTTGAAAGTGAACTGATACCCTCTGTCGGTGGAGTGATCTGGAAGTTATATCAGCTCTTCAGGAAGTACGATGCCAGGCTTGCAGAGATAAACCCCCTGGTCATCTCAGGGGACAGTGTCATTGCAGCAGACGCAAAGCTTGAGGTGGATGACGACTCCATTTACCGCCACAGGGAATTTATGGAAATGGAGGAGTATGAACCCGAGGAGTTTGCCTTTGTGAAGCTCGATGGTGATATTGCAGTTATAGGTAACGGTGCCGGGTTAACCCTCACCGCAATGGACCTCATAAAACTGAAGGGCGGGGAACCCGCCACATTCCTCGACATCGGTGGCGGTGCCTCAGAGGACGTCATAAGGAGGGCCCTTGACCTCGTCATATCCCATCCCTCAGTCCGGGTTGTATTCCTCAACGTCCTTGGCGGTATAACCAGGGCCGATGACGTTGCTCGCGGTGTTGTGAACGCCCTCAGGAATACCGGGAGGGATGTGCCCCTTGTGATACGCCTGACAGGGACCAATGAGGAGGAGGGTCAGAGGATCCTGCGGGAGGCAGGAATCCCCTTTGAGACGTCCCTTGAGAGGGCTGCTGAGAAGGCCGTTGAGATAGCAAAAAACCTCTAAACCTCCAGCTCCCCTTCTCTTTTTTCTGGAAATAGAAAAAACCTCCAGCCAGCTTCCCTTTTTCTGTTTCCTTATAACAAACCCTGAAACGTCGGGTTAATGCACACCAGTATCAGGAGATTGTCCTCTTGATGGTGACGGTGTGGGCCATCACCAGGGCGGATATTATTATGTATGTGAGAAGGGCTGATGAGTTAAATGACCTGTTGAATATGAAGAGGCCCATCAGGCTCTGTGACAGGAATGCTGCAAGGGACCCTATAAGGAGGGCCTCCCGGCCAAGGTACATCCTGCTACCGTTGAGTCTCTGCTCCTGATACCTCCTGAGAACACTGAGCCCACAGAAGGTGACTATCATAACCCAGAAGAGGAGGAAGAGCAGCCCAAAGAAGCCCGCGTCAAAGGCCACCGCAAAGATCCCGGGTAGCATGTAGTCGATGTAGTCCTTCTTAACCACCAGAACCCCGTAGAATATGTGGTATGGAAGCCCCAGGTTCTGGATCATGGTGATGGGGAGGGTGATATATCCATCGGCGCCCCCCAGGCAGGCTGATTTCCAGTAACAGGAACCCTGCACATGTCCCCAGAAGGTCGTATTTTTAAGGACCAGTGAAAGGCTTGGAACCGTGTTCTCCTCAAGCCTTGTGATCCTCAGCATTGGACTCAGAACGCTCTTATTGAGGACCTTCGAGAGGAACTCCATGAGGGCGAAAGCTCCAGCACCGGCGAGGATGAATGATAGGACCGATTTTTTGGTTATCTTTGTGCTCCTCCTGAAACTCTTTGACATGAGGAGATAGCCGAAGGCCCATCCCAGGAGCCAGAGCACCAGGAATGACCTGTGCATCAGCCCCCCGGAGATGGCTATTACAAAGAAGAGTAGAAGTGAAAGTTTCTTAACGGATGCTGATCCTATACCTGCCTCGGTGAGGAGGTTTGAGGATGCAACCATTGTAACCCAGAATAAAACCGCGAAGGGTCCGAAGGGGTGGGTGAATTCATGGTGTGATAGGAAGGGTAGCAGGAGAAAAGCTGCATCCAGTGAGAATATAAGTGCAAGTGCGACTGTCAGCACGGTCCCCAGGAACATCACAAGACTGAGGGGTGCCGCCACCACATTGAAGAGCAGAATTATGCCAACATGGATTATCACTGCAACTTCCAGGATGAACTGAAGGTTATTCTGAGCTATCAACATGATTAGGAGATATTGTAATAATCCTCAATATATATTATGGTCTGATGTGAAGACCGGTCACCGAAAAGGATGCCCCTGAATAAGGGGACCCCATGAACCACTCCAGGCTGGAAGGTATGCCACCACTAGAATCCCCTGGAACTCCGGCACTCTAAAAATAATCTATGGGGATGCAATCCCCATGATGTAGTTGTAGATGCTCTGGAGGAACGCATATATCTGGTCCAGTATACCTGATCCTCCAACCTGCTGGCTAACACCCTCCAGCCTCTGTTTAAATTCTGTGAGGCTTCCCTGGACCCTCTGGGATGCTGCAACCGAATCGGCAACCTGCTGGACCTGGGTCTCTGTGAGGTTGATGTTCATCTGCTGTGATACATCAACCACGACCCTCTGTATGTCAGCGGGGTCCTGGAGGTTCTGACTCTGGGTCCTGTTTTTGACCTCATCGAAGAGTTCAGCCACCCTATCCCCTGTGGCGTTTGTTTCGTTAACAAGCCTGCTCTGGAGGTATATCTCCTCAACAGATACCCTCTTGGCCTCCTCTGGTATCTGCTCTCCGACGGCGATCTCATATGATTTCAGGACCCCTGCAAGTGCAGCCTCCCCTGACGCAGGTACCGGTGAAGTCACTACTACGTAGCCACGATCTATCCCCGATGACCTGAGGGCGCTTGCATACATCTCAGGTGTTACAACCCTTATCTTGCTGGTATCAACCGAGACCTTGATACCGTCACTGTAGGAGAGGTCCACCATTGCACAGGACAGTATCTGTGATGGTGAGTACACACGGCCTGTGACGCCCCGTGAAACCTCGTTGACCTCTGATGCTGTTACAATCTTAATATCAGCACTCTGAAGGTCCTTATCTGTCTTTGCTTTGAAGTAGTCCATCACAGCGCTTTTGTATGACGGATTGCTGCTGGTGGCCTCCCCAAGTGTCACAGAGAACCCTGAAACTGCAAATACAGGGGCGGCCACAAGGAATGCAATTAGAATTAATGGAAGAATTTGCCTCATAATTACCACCTGATTAATAATTATCGTGGATGAATTATTTAAGGGTGGTGTCTGGTCATCCAGAATCCGGCGCCCTAAGCCAGAAGAACAACCCTGCTCTCCCGTGATTCATCCACAATCTCCATCCCAGATGCAGCCGCAAGTTCTTCTGCAAATTCATGGACCTCATAGAAGAGGGGCATGTTCTCTATATCAAGGCGTCTTCTTGAGTAGCCTATGTACATGTAGGCCTTTACCTCAACAAAGTCGGGTCTGGCCCTCTCGATCATCCTGGCGAACCCCACAGGATCCTTCATGTTAATATGCCTTACTGCGGTGATCCTGAGGACCTTCCTGCAGCTGAAGGATGGCATGAGTTCAAGTGAGCTGTTGAGGAGATCCCAGGCCCCTGGTATCTGTGGCCTGCAGAGTTCCTTATAGGTGTCCCTGTCAGGGGCGTCCAGGGATATGTAGAGCTGTGTGGGTTCCTCTGAAAGTTTTTCAAGGTTCATGGGTGCCAGGCCATTGGTTACAAGGAATGTTGTGAAGTTTCTCCTGTGAAATTCCCTCAGGAGGCCATCCATGTCAGGGTAGAGCATTGGTTCCCCTGCAAGTGATATGGCAGCATTTGTTGGGTCCTGTGACTCCATCACCTTGATTTTATCTGCCCTCTCATTGCCGAGGTATCCACATAGCAGTTTCCTCTGTGCCTCTATGGCCCCATCGATTATATCTGCGGGTTCATCATGGGGGCCCTCCCATGCTGTCCCTGTTGATGAGAGGTCCCTCCAGCAGAAGAGGCATTTCTGCTGGCAGAATGGCACACTTGGAGACATCTGGAGGCATCTGTGGCTCCTGATTCCATAGAATTTTTCCTTGTAGCATACTCCCTCATTGACTATGCTCTTCTTTGTCCAGAGGCAGGTTTTAACCGCTGAATGTCTGTGCTCTCCCACAAAGCGGTATCCCATCCTCTCCATTCTTCTCTGAGATTCTTCCAGGTACATGACCAACCCATCTCTAACATTTTCTTCAGATGTTCTGCCCTTGATATGATTTCTGCAGCTACATTTAAATATATGCCCGCATGTCCTCTGAGTGGACATGGTGGTATGTCCTATTCAAACAATAGTGCCGGGACACGGGCAGCGGGGATTACATGAGCCCAGGTTAAGCCATCTCACATGAGCCACATCAGCCAGAGAATTTATAATAATAAATTTAAAATAATTATTAAAAATGCTTTGTTTAAACTGTCTTATAATCCCCGGTTTTGTCATATAAGCTCTCTTAAAAGTCCATGATGGAATTGAATCCATTGAAATGTGCTTGGATGTGCTTGAAGTGCTGATTTAATTTAAAAGCTTTTAGGCTTTTTTTAGGGTCCCATATTCCTTCTTTAGAAAAAATAAAACCTTTTAACAGAGTATTGGGGCGCCATTATCAATTCATGATTAGAATCCTCTGAATGCTGAAAAAAGCATTATATAAGCCTTTTTGTCTTATTCCGGAAACAAAGGTTTATATATAGTGGTGATGTGATTAAGGTTCATGGTAAGGTCGGCGGGTAGACCCCGCCATCAGTGGAGGCGGTAAGATTAAGAGACACTCGCGTTACCTCGCTCTGCTTGCACTTGCAGTAGCAGTGAGTACCATACCAATCGGGGAGATGGGATTTTCAGAAGCCGGTGGCGATAAGATAACAGCAAAGTCCACTTCCCTCCCAAAGGTTGATGCGGCATCCAAGTACAAGAGGTACACAAAGGTCCATGCTTCAAGGGACACCTCAAAGAAGTACAGCTACAGGACTTCAACAAAGAAGAAGTACAGAACAAAGGCTGCCTATAAGACAAAGACAAAAAGGAAAAAATACAGGACCCATGCAGCCTACACCACAACAGCCAGAAAAGCGTACACAAGGGCGAGCTCCGAGGAACTCAATGACCTCCAGGGCGATGAGGGCCTTGAGAAGCTTGCATCCTACATCAACAAAAACCTGAACCACAGATCAGGCGGCCCACACACAGCTGAAGGCGTTGAGAAGACAGGATACGGGGACTGCTGGGGACTCTCTGACTGGGCTGCCAGGAAACTTGCAGCAAACGGCTACAAGGTTAAGGTCGTGCAGGGTGCAACCTCAGCATCATCAAGGCACAGGTGGCTCCACGTCTACTCAGAGGATCGGTGGACAAGCTTTGAACCGTCACTGGTAACCAAACGCTATGGAAGTAAACATTATACTGCAACCTGTGGTCGCGCAACAACCGTTGTTAAGACCTACAACATGTAGTATAATGTTTACGGTTTATTTTTTTACTGCCTTTTCACCAATAATATGGTTTCTGCCCGGCACAGCCACAACATGAGTATATGACAAACAAAAAAACCAAACCCGGCAGATCAGCACCATCCACCATATTTTTATAATGCACCTCAGTCATACTATGAGATATCCATTACAATCATGCTGGAGGATTTGGAGTTGAAGGACACACCCATCGTCATACTGAATTTTAAAACATACCTCGAATCAACAGGTGAAAGAGCCCTTGAACTTGCATCAATATGCCAGGAGGTGGCAGATGAGACCGGGGTTAACATGGCTGTGGCACCGCAGCACATGGACCTCCACCGGGTGAGTGGGGCTGTGGAAATACAGGTACTGGCACAGCACATAGACCCCGTTGATGCTGGTGGACACACAGGGAGCGTCCTTGCAGAGTGCGC